>NZ_JBFJPY010000019.1:0-41682 GCF_041616895.1 Arsukibacterium sp. | reverse complement strand
TATAACGCAGCTCACCACATAGTTTGAAATAACAACAGTTATCAACGTTGGCAAATAAAATTTGTTGAGACTCACTCATGTGTTACTCGCTTAGCGAATTAGCCGGCAGATCAGTAACGCCCCTGTTTAGCTTTAGTATAGTCAGATCATCGGGTAATGGTTGGGTCGGATCAATATTCAGTGCCTGCAATAATCCGGCAATGTCAGAATGCGCAATGCTGTTTTTCAACAGACACTGCAACTTTAATTCCGTTGACGGCTGGGGCAGTAAATCTAATAAACCATCCGAGCACAGCATAACACTGCTTTGTTCAGCTAACGTCAGCTGATGGTTTTGATACTGGCTAAAGTCAAACATGCCTGCCGGTGTACTTTTCAGCGGCAGATAACTGGCCTGTTGCTGCTGTTGTACCAAAGGCCAAGGATAGGCACCGGCATTGGCATAAGTAAGCTGGTGGCTCTGGGTGTCCAGTACCGCATAAAACAGCGCAATATACTTGGTAATGTTTTCCCGCAGCAGTTCACTGTTTAAGGTGCTAAGCATGGCCGCCGGATCGAGCAAGGTATCGGCATTGCCGCGCTGATAACGCTCATAATACGAGCTGACAAAACGCTTTAAATATACCGTAACAAAAGCAGAAGCCACGCCGTGCCCGGACACATCGGCCATATAAAACACCACCCGATGCTCGTCGGCATTAAAATAGTCGACAAAATCACCACTCATGTAAGCCGATGGAAAAAGCGCATGACTAAACTCATACTCACCACAGCAAAACCTTGCTGGCGGCAACATTTTAAACTGTACCTGTTTTCCTGCCCGCTCGCCGGCCTCCAGCTCAGCCAACGAATGCTGAAGTTGCTGATTACTGATTGCCAGCTCTGCGGTTCTGGCCTGAACCTTAGCTTCAAGAGTATCATTCAGCTTCGCCAGATCAGCAATGGCCGTATAAGCGCGCAGCGCCGACAATACTGTGGTGGTTAAACGTTGCACGGTAAGCTCGGTTTTTGCCCGGTAATCATTGATATCGTAGTCTTGCACGACTTTTTGCTCAGGCGCCTGGCCCGCCTGGCCGGTACGCAGCACAATTCGAACTAAATGGTTTTGTAAAGTATCGCGGATATAGTGCACCAGCGTCAGACCGGCGTCGTCGGTTTCCATTACCACATCCAGCAAAACCAGCGCAATATCAGGATTACTGTCGAGGATCGGCTTTGCTTCGCGGGCACTGTGAGCACTGATAAATTTAAGTTTGTGGTTTTGAAAATTAAAATCGCGCAGCGCCAGCTGCGTTACTTTATGAATTTCCGGATCGTCGTCAACAATAAGCACGCTCCAGTACTGATAGTCAGCTGCTGGCTCGTTGTTATCCTCTGCAAATACCATGAGATCATGATTGACAGTCGATCCTTCCCAAGCTTTAGTGCTGTCGTTTGGAGCAACATGGTGTGCCATCAAGAATTCCCTCACTTTAATGCAAGCGCCTACAGACGTTAGCATAGTTAGCCAGCAGCGAAAACACCCAACGCTCAGATCCTGAAAACATCTATTTATTCTAGTAAAAATTACCGGCCTTTTAACTAAACCATGAAATAAATGCGCTGGCCAGCAATCAATAGCCGGCGACATCATGATAAAGCACAACATAATAAAAATTAATTAATACCATTATAATCATGGACTTATTGATTTGCACGTGTTCTTTAATACGTGAAATGTCAGATTGGCTTGCATGCTGCAGCAGTATCATTGTCCTGGCAGCAAAGTGTTAGTAGCAACCTTTGGTTATTACTAACCACCGCTGTAATTTTTAATTAAAATGGAGAGCGCATTTTATGGCACAGTTAAATAATCCAGAAATTAAACATGTACATGACATTATCCAGGTACTGAACAGTGGTATCGATTTTTATGGTGATGCCAAAGAGAAAGTAGATGATCGCCAGCTTGCCAGTTTTTTTGACCGGATGTTAAACGCAAGGCGTCTGGTGAAAGAACGCTTGCAGCCTTTTGCTATCGCCGAAGATGGTAAGCGGGAAGATGGCTCGGCGTTTACCGTTGAAGCCAGAAAAGTGTACACCAAAGTGATAGGCGCTATGTCATCGGACAAAGAGCACACTTATATCAGCCAGCTGGAAGAAGTGGAAGATAAAACGCTGGAAGAGCTAAAAGCCGCGTTAACAGAAAACCAGCCACCGCAATTCGTAACCGCGTTGCGTCAGTCGTTAACCACGATGCAGGAATGTCATGATGAAATGCGGGCATTGAAAAAAGCAACCAGCCATTAAATGGCTGGCAGGTTAAACCAATAAAAAACGGCCTTAAGGCCGTTTTTTATTGGTTACTTACCGCTAAACTTGCTCAACCTCTCCCTCTGCCGGCGGTGCAGGCAACATGTCTTCGCGGCTGATGCCTAATACTTCTGCGATGGCGCTGGCGACATACACAGAGGAGTATGTACCTACGGCAATACCAAACAGTAAGGCCGTGGCAAAACCATTAATTAACGCGCCGCCCATGAAAAACAGCACCAACAACACCAGCACTGTGGTCAGAGAAGTAATTACGGTACGGTTTAAAGTTGACGTTATTGCATGGTCAATCGTTTCATCAACAGTCGCCTCGCGCAGCTTGCGAAAACTTTCACGCAGCCGGTCAAACACCACGATAGTATCGTTAATTGAGTAGCCAATCAGTGCTAGAATTGCCGCCAGTACCGTCAGGTCAAACTCCAGCTGCAAGATTGAAAACAAACCCAGTGTCAGAATCACATCATGCCCAAGAGAGACAACGGCACCTACTGACAACCGCCATTCAAAGCGCAAGGCAACGTAAAGCAGAATACCAATAAGGGCCACCAGCATGGCCATTCCACCATCTTGCTTCAGCTCTTCACCTACACTCGGCCCCACAAATTCAACCCGACGCAGCTCAACCGGTGTGCTCTGCTGCGCGTTTAACGCCTGCAGTACCGCCTCACCAACTTTTTCCTGCACCAGGTCCGGACGAAGCGGAATACGGATAAGCACGTCTTTACTGGAGCCGAACAACTGAATAACCGCATCCGGATAGCCTGCAGAACTTAAGGTGTCGCGCATTGCCGTTAAGTCAGCAGACTGATGTAAGCCAACTTCAATAACTGTACCTCCGGTAAAGTCCAGGCCCCAGTTAATGCCTTTCGTGGCAAAAGAGCCAATAGATCCGATAACTAACAATATTGATAACAGCAACGCCGGCCATTTAAACCGCATAAAATGAAGTGGCTGGCTAAAATTAAATAGTTGCATAGCGTACTCCTTACAGCGGCAGTGACTGCAAACGGCGGCCACCCCAAATTAAATTAACCAGTAACCGGCTGCCGACCACCGCAGTAAAAATGGAAGTGATAATGCCGATAGCCAGGGTTATCGCGAAACCTTTAACCGGCCCGGTACCAACACCGAACAAAATAAGCGCTACCAGCAAGGTGGTGATATTAGAGTCAGCGATGGTGGCAAACGCTCTGTCGTAGCCAAGATGAATAGCTTGCTGAACTGATCTGCCCTCGGCCAGCTCTTCCCGTATTCGCTCAAATATCAGTACATTGGCATCGACCGCCATACCCACCGTTAGCACAATGCCCGCCATGCCAGGCAGCGTTAATGTCGCGCCTGGGATCATCGACATAATACCAACCATAACAATAACATTTGCCGCTAGCGCGATATTGGCTACCAAGCCAAAGGCTTTGTAATACACCAGCATAAAAATAAGTACTGCCACCATGCCCCATTGAATGGCGGCAAGGCCCAGTTCAATATTTTCCTTACCTAAACTAGGGCCTATAGTACGCTCTTCAATCACCTGGATTGGCGCAATCAAGGCACCGGCCCGCAATAAACTGGCTAGATGCTGTGCTTGTGCCGGTGAGCTTAACCCGGTTATGTCAAAATCGCGGCCAAGCCGTGACTGGATCGTGGCGTCGTTAATCACTTCCTGCTGTTTTACTAATACCGGCGTGCCATCGGCTCTTTGCTCTGTGCCAGGCTTATATTCAATAAATACCGTGGCCATCCTACGACCCACTGCACTTTTTGACGCTTCAGACATTAAATTACCGCCGGCAGTATCCAGTTTAATAGTCACCTTTGGCTGACTGTACTCGTCGTAACCGGAAATGGCGTCGGTGATATGGTCACCTGTCAGCAATACCCGTTTTTCCAGCAGCAGCGGCCGGCCATCATTGCTTTGATAAAGCTCCGCATTACCAGGCAACCTACCTGCCATTGCAGCGGCCAAATCGCTATCCGTGTCAACCAGCCGAAACTCCAGCGTCGCGGTGGCGCTAAGTATTTCTTTGGCCTGTGCGGTATCCTGTACGCCGGGTAATTGCACCACGATCCGATCTGCGCCCTGGCGCTGGACCACGGGTTCAGCCACGCCAATCTCATTTACCCGGTTGCGCATAATGGTAATGTTCTGTTCCAGCGCATAGTTACGAATGTCGCGTTGACGCTCCTCACTTATTGAAATGAGCAAACTGAGGCTGTCATTGTCCTGGTTAATTAACAGCTGACTATCTTGTTTGCTTAACAGACTTGCTGCCTGTTTAACATCTGCAGCTTGCCGGAAAACGATGGCAATCTGCCCTTGATCCAGGTTAGCTTTAACGCTCTGATAACGAATATCTGCCTGGCGTAAATCGTTACGGAACTGGCTCACTAAATCATTAAGGTGTTTATCTAAAGCTGCTTGCATATCTACAGCCAGTAAAAAATGCACCCCACCGCGAAGGTCGAGACCCAACTTCATGGGTGTTGCACCAATTACTGACAGCCAGGCTGGTGTTGCCGGCATTAAGCTCAGCGCAGCCGTATAATTACGACCTAACAGGCTTTTCGCCTGATCAAATGCTTGCAGCTGTTGCTCGGCGCTGGAAAAACGCGCAATAATTTTTCCATCCTGTAACTGAACTGAGGCGGCGGCATTACCAGCGCTAACAAACTCTTGTTCCAGTTGTAATCGGGTTTGCTCTGAAATCACACCACCGCCTCTGGCGCTGATGTTTAGTGCCGGATCTTCCGGATATAAATTAGGTAATGCATACACCAGGGTTAATAGCAGCATGGTAATCACCACCACATAACGCCAGGCAGGGTTTTTGTTCAACATACAAAGTGTCCTTCACATACTCAGCACCACTACAGCATGGCTATAGCGGTCATAAAATGGGCAGCACCATTGGCAAAAAATTAAAACAAGGTGATGCGGTTTGAGTTTTACAGTGAGATAAAAACGGGGGGTGCGCGGGCAGAGTGAGCGACAGACTCTGTCGCAGCAACTGACCAATACCGGCCATAAATTAAGCCTGCAGCTGCTGCAGTTAGGTTAACATGATGGTTTGTGGTTAATGCGACGAAGGGCTCATCGCTATCAGTGTCTTCAGACACTAGGTATTGCTGCTGAAATGCGGATTGGATAGCAGGGGTAAGGCCCTGCAATTGTGTTTCAACCAGAGGAGCTATGCGGCTTTGTTGCACAGCCAGAGCTTGTGGCGAACACAGCAGACTTAAGTAAACCAGTATGATGACACTACTGAGCCAACGCATAAAACCTCATAACAGCCACAAGACACTAACGTGGTCCTGATGGCACTATCATGAGGCTTTGTCACAGCCGAAACAAGCTACCCCAACAAATATATTTTGTACTGTAACCTGTTACTTTTTACCCTCAGGCGGATTTACCAGCGACAACTGATATACGTCATGCCGGCGGTCTTTCATGGTGTTGACACTGCCGTGACTATGCAGCTCTTTTAGCGCGTCCAAGTCAACATCGACAATGAGCAGCATTTCTGAGTTAGGTGTAGCCTCTGCCTTAATCCCAGTGGTTGGGAAGGCAAAATCTGACGGGGTAAACAGCGCAGACTGAGCATACTGAATGTCCATGTTATTTACTCGAGCCAGGTTTCCTACTGCACCGGCTATGGCCACATAACATTCATTTTCAATCGCACGGGCCATGGCACAGTGCCGTACCCGGGTATAACCATTCTGCGTATCCGTTAAAAAAGGCACAAATAAAATATTCATGCCCTGCTCGGATAATAAACGAGCATATTCCGGAAATTCAACATCATAGCAAATCATAATGCCGATTTTGCCGCAGTCGGTATCGAACACCCTCACCCTGTTGCCACCGTGCATGGCCCAGTTACGTTTTTCTGCCGGGGTGACATGTACTTTATCGTATTGCTCCCAGCTGCCATCCCTGCGACATAAAAATCCGCTGTTATGCAGTTTACCATCATAAATACATGGCATACTGCCGGTAATAATATTGATGTTATAAGCAATGGCAAACTCGACGAATTTTTCGCGAATAGTGTCGGTGTACTTTGCCAGCTCGCGAATACTTTGCGTCACACTTAAATGGTTGTAATGCTCCATCAACGGGGCGGCAAACAGTTCAGGGAACAAAATAAAATCGCTTTTATAGTCGGATACGGCATCAACAAAAAACTCCATCTGTTCGAACAGCTGGTTTATGTCTTTCATATTGCGCATTTGCCACTGCACCAGACCAAGCCGCACTTCTGATTTGGGCGCATTGATTAATTTCACTGATTTGGTGTAATAAATATTGGCCCACTCCAGCAACGTGGCATATTCCTGTGACTGGGTATCTCCCGGAATATAGCCCTTTAGCAACTTGCGGACATGAAAGCCATTGGCCAGCTGAAAGCTTAATACCGGATCATACAGCTCTTTACTTTTTACTTTCTCAATAAACTGTTTTGCGCTGAGTGTTTTGGCATGCTGCTCATAGTTCGGCATTCTGCCACCGGCCATAATAGCCCGTAAATTCAGGTTCTCGCAGATCTCTTTGCGCACGTCATAAAGCCGTCTGGCCAGGCGCAGACCGCGATAATCAGGGTGAATAAACACCTCTATCCCATAAAGCACATCGCCGTTATGGTCATGATTATCAAAAGAAAAACCAGAAACAATTTGCTCGTAGGTATGGTCATCACTGAATTTGCGGTAATCAATAATGAGTGAAAACGCACAGCCAACAACTTTGCCATCAACACAAACACAAATCTGACCTTCAGGGAATTTGGTCAGTAATGTATCAACCCGCTCTTTAGTCCAGGTAAGCAGTGGGCCCGCCTCATATACCTGCTCTGATGCTGCGCGTAGCTCTGCCATATCTTCACTGGTTAAATGGCGTATTTCTACATGATTAGCTTCCATGATAATTCCTCTTTATCGTTAAAATTCTGCTGGGTTATCCAGGCTAAGCTGTGCACCTGTTGTGGGATGCTTAAAACTAATGTTAGCTGCATGCAATAGCAAACGGTCAGCTTGAGCAATAATTTGAGCCTCACCATACAGCGTGTCGCCCAGTATGGCATGACCGATAGCTTGCAAATGTAGTCGCAGTTGATGAGAGCGGCCGGTTACTGGCGTCAATAATAATCGGCTCTGGTTTGTCGCCTTATCCCGGCTTAGCACCTTAAAATAAGTTAACGACGGTTTGCCGCTAGCCTGACAAATTTTATACAGTGGCCGGTTAGCATCATCAGCAGCAATCGGTAAAGTAATCTCACCCTGATCCTGCTTAACCAAACCTGTCACAATGGCGTGATACTGCTTAGTAATGCTTCGGGCCTGAAATTGTTTACTCAGCTCAGATAATGCCCGTTTAGTTAACGGTAACAATACTATACCAGAGGTGTCATAATCCAGCCGGTGCACGACGGTAGCGCTTGGCCATTCACATTGCACCCGGTTAATTAAGCAATCTTTATTTGCCGGGTGCCGTCCTGGTACCGTTAGCAATTTAGCAGGTTTACTGACAACCAGCAGATGCTCATCCTGATATAACACCGTGAATGGTTTATCAGTCGCTTGTAAAACTGCTAAATGAGATAAATCAGTCATTATAAGGTTGGACTCACTGCCTGTGCTTTGCTATTAAATAATTCGATTAGTGACCATTATGCCTGATCTGCAGTTTGTCTGCAGCGCAAAATCCGCTATGCTGCAGGCCGTGTTTTTCGTATTAGTAAGTTATGACAGACAATTTCCGTTATCAACCGCCGCAAACTCCCTGGCTTGATATTTTATATCAGGATAAAGACCTTATTGTGTTAAATAAGCCCAGCGGCTTATTAACGAATCCAGGCCGCGGAGCTGAGTTAGCGGATTGCTTATTTAGCCGGGTAAAAGCGCAATTTGAATTAGCGCAGCTGGTGCATCGGCTTGATTTAAGCACCTCTGGCGTGGTGGTAATGGCGCTGCGACGCAAAGCTGAACGCGAGCTAAAACGCCAGTTTGCCGCACGTGAAGTTAAAAAGCGCTATCTGGCAGTCGTTGCTGGTCAGTTAAAAACCGAAAGCGGCAGTATCGATTTACCCTTAGCCGTTGATACAGATCAGGCACCGCGTCAAAAAGTGTGCGAGCAGCAAGGTAAGGCGGCATTAACCCACTACCGGCTATTGCAGCAATATGCCAGCTCAGCGCTGCTTGAACTTCGCCCGATAACCGGCCGCTCCCATCAGTTACGGGTGCACATGCTGGCGCTGGGGCATCCTATCCTCGGTGACGCTTTTTATGCACCTGCTGCGATAGTAGCTGCCGCGCCACGTTTGCTGCTTCATGCCGCCAGCTTACAACTGCAACACCCCTACTCTGGCCAAGCGCTTGAATTTACTGCCGACACAGACTTTGTTAACGCCAATGGCAGCCTGAACTGGCCCGCTGAAACTTTCTAAGCAAAGTAATTTCTGCGCTAAGTAAGATAAGCACACTGGTAAATTCAACCCGTCTGGCTATAGTGATTATACTTTGCATCGTACCTGCACATTTCCAGGCAAGGTCAGGTAATGCAATGTAAGTCACATCAATCATAAAACAGAAATAACAATAAAATAGGATCTACTATGAGTATGCTTAGTGAGTTTAAAAGCTTTGCTATGCGCGGCAATGTTGTTGACATGGCAGTGGGGATAATTATTGGTGCCGCTTTTGGCAAAATTGTGTCGTCATTTGTTAACGACGTTATTATGCCGCCTATTGGCGTATTGCTGGGTGGGGTTAACTTTCGCGATTTAGCGGTGGTGATCCAACAGGCAACAGAGACTCAGGCCGAAGTACTGATTAAATATGGCATGTTTATCCAAAGCATTATTGATTTTATCATTATAGCTTTGGCGGTATTTGTCGGTGTCAGAGCGATGAATTCGATGAAGGCAAAAGAAGAAGCCAAGCCAGTAGAAGTGGCCAAAATACCGGAAGACGTTAAATTGCTGGTTGAAATCCGGGATTTATTGAAAAAGCCCTAGCCGTGTTTTAACCAGCAATGTGACATAAAAAAACGTCTCTAATGAGACGTTTTTGCTAAACGATATAGTTCAAAAGGAGGTCGGAAACCCGATCTGGTCGACGCAGAGTGTCTGAGCCGTGCCGAAGGCAACAGGGCGACAAATTCGTCAGGAGCGAATTTGAACAGCTTTAGCTGGCCGCAGGTGCTGGGCAGGAAAGACCGGCATAGTTGCTGCGTCGAGCCAGAGCGGGTATTGCGACCGTATCCTTACACCGTTACAAGTTCTCTTCAAATAACTTATAAATGCGCCGATATTCGTCCAGCCAGCTGCTGGGCTGCCGGAAGCCGTGTGGCTCTACCGGATAAATCGCCGTTTCGAAATCCTGCTTTTCCTGCTCAATTAAACGCTGCACCAGGCGCACCACATCCTGAAAGAACACATTGTCATCGACCATTGGGGCATTGATCAGCAACGGTTTCTGCAAACCCTGACTAAAATAAATCGGCGAGCTGCGCTCATAGGCAATCGGATCTATGTCAGGAGTATTCAGAATATTCGAAGTATAGGGATGGTTATAATAAGCCCAGTCACTCACTGGACGCAGTGCCGCACCGGCCTGAAATAATTCCGGCTGCTTAAACAACGCCATAAAGGTCATAAAGCCGCCGTAAGAACCGCCATAAGTGCCAATACGCTTGCGATCGACGTTAGCATTTTCTACCAGCCAGTTTACGCCATCGGCTAAATCTTCTATTTCCGGGGTGCCCATTTGCCGGTAGATGGCGGTACGCCAGTCACGACCATAACCTTTGGACGCCCGGTAATCCATATCCATTACCACATAACCTTGCTGCGCCAGTAAGTTATGAAATAAAAACTCGCGGAAGTAGCCAGACCAGCCTAAATCACTGTTTTGCAGATAACCGGCACCATGATTAAAAATAACGGCACGGCGAGGCTCGCCTTGCTGATAATCGGCCGGATAATACACTTTACTGAAAACCGGTTGCTTGGTATGCGATGATGGCACGGCAACTATCTGCGGCGCGACCAGTGGTAATTGCTTAAATTCGGCAGAAACCGTATCCGTCAACCTGACAACTTCAGCGTTTGGCGAAGCCGCCATCAGATATAAGTCTTCTGGCATCAGATTGGTTGAATGAGTTAATAACAGTTTTTGCTCATCGGCAGACAAAGTAAAATCGGTCATACCACCCAGGCTCGTCAGCTGCTCAGTGTCTTTTGTGGTCAAATTTAACCGATAAACCTCATATACCCCAGGGTGCGATACGTTCGCTTTAAAGTACAGGTAGTTATCATCGACGGTTAATGTGGGATCACTGACTTCAAACGTACCACGGGTTAACTTTTCCGCTTTACGGCCAGATAGTGCTTTGCTGTAAAGATGCGAGTAGCCGCTTTCTTCAGACAGAAAATACAGGGTATTGCTGTTGTTAAACCAGCCAAAGTCATTAAAAGCGTAGTTAACCCAGGCAGTATCGTGCAAACGATGTTGCGGCACTAATGCTTTCTTTTCAAAATCAATTGTAGCAATCCAGCGATCTTTATTATCGAACGCTTTGAGCATGATCGCGACCTGTTCACCGCTACTGTGCCAACGCATGGCACTTTGGCTCCAGTACCAGTCGGTCATCAGGCCAATATCACGAATAATCTTGTCACTTTTATACTTTTCGCCCTTTGCTTTGGCGTTTTCCGCTTTAACTTCGGCCAGTACATCTTCATTGTAACCCGGTAAACTGGTATAGCTAAGCGGGTACTGACTACCATCGGTCAAGGACACCAGAATTAAACGTTGCGGTTCGGGTTTAAAGTCATTCACCCGCCATCTGACAGGTTCTGCAGCAATATCACCGGTTTCGGTAATATAGTTGGGCATAATATCTTTTTCATTGCGTGGCTTAGCTTTGCGTACCGCAACCAGTAAATAATCTGCTTTGGGCGATATGCTGGCATCAACAATTTGCTGATCCTTACCAAAATAGGCAGCAACCGGTGCTAAAGACGGATTTGCAGCGCGAAGGGCCGTTTCAGCCTGGTGCTGTTCCCTTTTGTCGCGTTGGGATTTTGCCACAAACCCAATCAATTTTTGCTGCTCCTGTGCCAGGTAACCACTGGGTGCAGCAGGCGCTTTAGGTTTTTCTTCTGTTTTAAGGCTGATAAGCTCGCTGCTTAAACCTGTAGCTAAATCGGTACTAAAATAAGTCCAGCCCTGTCGATAAACCAGGCGGTTATCTGATAAAAAATGGGGATCGCTGTGTGTAATATTGCTGCGGGTAATCTGGATTATCTCGCCCTGAGCGTTACGAACAAAAATATTTCCTTCAAATACCCAGGTCTGCCACTGCCGATCTGCACTGAACTGCACATTAGCACTACCCATCTGATGCAACTGGGACAGCGGCACTGCTACACCATTGTCATTAGCATTTAGCGGGCGCTTGAACCAGTCACGCACTTCACTGCCAGGCCTTTTCTGCTGATAAAAAACATGGCTGCCATCCGCTCCCCAAAATGGGTTTTCTGGGGTACGCCCAAGCCAGTCAGGATCAGCCATGATCTGCTCGATCGTAAGGTTAATAGTTGGATCAGTCTGGTAAACCGGCGTAACCGCAACTGTTGTGTTCTGCCAGGTTTGCGGTTCTGTTTTAGCTAATGCGATATTGCAGCTGAACAACAACGTTGCCGTGACGGTGGTAAGCAACATTTGATGAAATATTTTCATATTTAAGGTCTTGTACTTGATTAACGACGCCCTTTTATACAAAGCCTTGAGACGGAACGCAACCCGATGCGGCTGAATAGCAAAGATCTGAGCCCAACTCACATTCTCAGTATTCCATTCCCTCAGACATTAGAGGTTACCATTACATATAAACCAAAAAGCGCAACGATGTTGCGCTTTATTCTTGAGACACAGAGTGTAACGGCCGTTGCTCCTTAGCACTTCGCAGTTTCGGATTACGCCGCCACTTTCTCGCTAAGCTTGCTCAGCTGCTGCTTCGCTGCAGCGAGTGCTTTGTCAGCCGCCTCTTCGCCCATATTTAAGCCTTCAGCATAGACGAAATGAAGTTGGCTCAAACCGATAAAATTGAAGAAGCTGGTAAGAAATGGTGTTTGGCTGTCTGCTGGAGTTCCCTGATACAGGCCTCCGCGTGTTGCCAAAATAATAACGGGCTTGTCAGCCAACAAACCTACCGGGCCATTCTCGGTGTATTTAAAGGTAACCCCTGCCCGTGCTAAACGGTCTAACAATGATTTTAGCTGAGAAGGGATGCCGAAATTATACATTGGCACACCTAATACGATAACGTCAGCAGCTTGCACCTGTTCGATCAACTGGTCTGAATAGCTGGCAAGTTGCTGTTGCTCTGCAGTGCGCTCGGACACGGGGGTCATCCATGCCGCTAATTCTGTCATTATCAGATGAGGCAGTGGCGCGGCGTTTAAATCAATTTCGGTTAGGTTGATATCATTACCAAGCTTGGCGATAAAAGCCTTGCTTAACTTTGTCGAATTACCGTTGTCTCCGCTGATCGAGCTGTTTATTACCAGAACTTCTTTCATAATTGTCTCCTCTCGAGATATCTATCTACAATACACCATATTTATAGAATGTTAATCGCATTAAAGTGGGCATTCCTTTCTATTTAATGGCTAAATAAGTTTTAAACCAGCGGTAATTAAGGGGCGTATAACTTGCAAATTCGAAAAACAAATTAAAGCCGGGATACACAAATATGTTGGAAACTACCGAGCTAAAAGGGCATCATGATGCTTTATCGAAGCAGAAGCGAATAAGCCAGCGGATGACCATTAATAGTGAAAGCGAGACACGCACCGGGCAATGGGAAGACGCCCTTACATTGGTAGCGTTAAATCAGGACAAAGCAGCCTATGCTGAGTTGTTCAGATACTTCGCCCCGAGATTGCGAGCGTTCGGAATTAAGATGTTTGGTAATGAGCAACAAGCCATGGAGATGGTGCAAGATGCCATGCTAAACGTGTGGCGCAAGGCGCGGTTATTTGATGCAAGTCGAGGCTGTGCTTCAACCTGGATTTTTACTATCGCCCGTAATGTCCGGTTTGATATGTTGCGTAAGAAACAAAGCAGGAAAGATGATATAAGCGCTGACGATTTGTGGTTTGATGGTGATTACCCGGAGCAGGAAGGCAATAGCAGTGACAGCTGGGACACCATGCTAATGAGTGAAAAGCTGGCTCCCCATTTTGATGCGTTACCGCCTGCACAGCGCATGGTAATGCAAAAAGTATATTTAGAAGAGAAATCTCATCAGGAAGTATCTGATGAACTGGCAATACCGTTGGGTACAGTGAAATCGCGGATCAGGTTGGCACTGGATAGATTGAGAGGGGCATTAGATGACACACGCAGTTAAATTTCATCCGGGATTAATGTTGCTGGAACAATATGTTGAAGGGTCGTTGTCTGCTGACGTCGCCCTGGCAGTATCAGCGCATATCGATTTATGCCCACATTGCCAGCAATTAAGCCGGGATATCACCAATGATCAAGCTTGTGTGCTGACCGAACAGCAGGTAGCGAGTCGAGATGACGAGCAAGAGTGGAATCAGATGCTTGATTTCATTACTAGTCAGCCAATTTTGGCGGCGAACGTTCCGACTCAGGATAACACCGCTGCGAAAGTGGCAAACATAACGGTTAACGGCAGAACATTTCAGATCCCAAGGGCATTGGTCAGGTTGGCGGAAAACCAGAACAAGTGGTTGCATCTGGGTGGCATTGCCACTGCAAAATTACCTACTGCGGACAAGCAGCATGTGTCTTTGCTTTACATCGATAAAGGGACTGAAGTGCCTAATCATACGCACCTTGGCCTGGAGATGACTTTAGTGTTGGCAGGCAGAATAGTCGATGAGAATGGCGAATATGGCGTTGGTGATTTATTGATCAATTCACCTGATGATACCCATACACCGCGGACTCTTGCCGACGAGGATTGTTTATGTTTGTCAGTTCTCAGTGCACCGTTGAAGTTTAATAAAGGCCTGACACGTTTACTAAATCCGTTACAGCAGTTTTTTTACTAAACAGGAAGTCTTAGCTTGGTGGAGCAAGCTTGGCGCCGTGCAAACGGCGCTTTTTTTTGCCTATCCGATCAACACTATACCAATAGCGCCATACCGCCATTTAGATTATACACGGTGTCAAAACCAAAACGACGTAATACCTTGCAAGCCAGCAAACTGCGATTGCCACTACGACACACCAGTAATAATGGCCTTGAGGGTTCCAGCTGCCTGCTGATAAGCGCATCACATAACTTAGATAATGGCACCGCTAACACCTTATTTATTGCGGGTAAATGCTGCTGCAGCGGCCCGGCGCTTTGTTCGTGGGGCTCTCGCACGTCAACTACCTGCAGTTCGGGTTGCTGCCTCAATACTTCTGCCAGATCGGCTTTGTTTAACATCCGACTGGCATCGGTGACCGTAACTTCCACCAATCCACAATAATAATGACTGGCTTGCTGCAACTTAGCGGTTTGGGCATTTAATTGTTGCTGCCATTGCTCAGCAGGCTGGCCAGCCAGTAACTTGCTGAATAATGCACTTTCCTGTTTAGCAAGACGTAATGTTGTGGCAAATCGCTGGGCATAGTCATGACTGGATAACAGTAAAGTATCCGGGGCGACCTTTGCCGCTAATGACTGAATACTCTGTTGCAATTCGCTGGCATTACCTCCGGCTAAATCGGTACGACCTATCCCGCCGGGTAAAATTAAATCGCCAACAAATACCGCGACGACCCGTTGGCGATGCTGCAAAACAATACTGATAGCGCTGGCACAGTGACCAGGGGTCGCCAGCCGGGTTAGCGAATAGTCAGCAAGCTCGATAGACCCTGCCCCCTCAGGCCATCCTGAATCGTCGCAGTTGTCCTGATAAAAATGTAATGCCTGACGCAGCAATAAGGCGGCACTTTGTTGTGGTCGATCTATTTGTAGCTCTTGCTGCATATTGTTTTGGGAATTGTGTTGGGAATTGTTTTGGGAATCGTGTTGCGAGTGGTGATGTGTTTCTAAAATAGCCAATAACTGCAGGTGGCGGCCTTGTACAATATTGATCATCCTGTTTACCAGGGCTGGCACCGGATCAATGACCACCGCTTGCTTAGTCTGGTTATCAATCAGCAAGTAGCTGCAGCTGTCTTCATGCTTTAACTGAAGCAGGCCATTGGCGTGGATCTCCAGGGTTGGCGTGGCATCCGTGACCACCAGGCAATGCTTATTAACCACCTCTTTTAATGCTCTGATCGCTTTGCAAGCGTCAGCGCATTCAATGGCTGTCATCGCCGGTCCGAAAGACAACCGGATGGCGCCCTGACTGCGCCATGCCGCCAAGCCCATGGCATCCAATACAAAGCTGCTGGGGACTTTTGAACTGCATGCGGAGCCACTACTTATCCGAATGCCCGCCGCATCAAATAAATCCATAATATCCTTACTGTAAAAACCGGGCACAGAAAAGTTTATAGTCGTCGGAACAATATAGGGCCGCTCGCTATTTAGCGTCAGCGCTGGAAAAACAGTTAAAAGCGCATTAAGTAGATCATCCCGGTACTTCCACAGCGTTTGTTCACTCTGAAATACCTTACCATCGGTTTGCTGCAGCTCAGCAAGTACGGCGCCAAGTGCTGCAATCCCCGGTAAATTTTCAGTACCAGAGCGCAAGCCTCCTTCCTGACCACCACCAGCAATAAACGGCTGATAAGGCGCACTGGCTCTTACATATAAAAAGCCGACTCCTTTGGGGGCATAAAGTTTGTGACCACTAAACGGCGCATAGTCAATGGTGGTGCTCTCCAGATTAAGCGGCATTTTGCCCAGCGCCTGAACGCAGTCAACCAGCCAGAAAACGTCAGGATTTGCCGCGCGGATACAATGCTCAAGCTCTTTTAATTGTTGGCTTATACCCGTTTCATTGTTCGCTGCCATTGTACAAATAAGGCCAGCAGCAGCAGCGTGCTTAGCAATAAAATGGGCATCGAGCTGGCCGTTCTGATCGACCGGAATAGCGGTTACTGTAGCACCCAGTTGCAACACCTCATTCCAGTGCTTTAAACTTTCAGGTACCGCTTTGTGTTCTGTGGCACCATACAGCAGCAAGGTCTCAGTTCCGCTTGTGCCCTTAGCGCGCAACGCCAGTAATGCCGATACCACCGCACTTTGAATACCTTCAGTGGCGCCTGAAGTGAATACAATTCGACCGTTACCCGCCCCCGTAACCGTGCGGGCCAGATTTCTGGCCTGTTCTAGGGTCGCTTTTGCCTTAATGCCCGTAGTATGGCTGCTGCTGGGGTTGCCAAACTGTTGTTGCATGCACTGCATAGCCGCCAATGCTGCTGAGGGCAAAACAGGCGTAGTTGCATTATTATCCAAATAAATTTCGGCAGGTCGGGTTCGTGGGCTTATATGTTTCGTCGTCATCCTCAGGCCTATTCCGCGCGGCACTGCCGCTTATAGCTAAAAGAAATATCTTATAACTTAGCATGATAAATGGCTGGACCTGAAACAACAAGTAAAGCAGGCAGCTGCTTTCGTTAATTTCAGGTATAAAAAAGGGCTGCCTCTGGCAGCCCTAACCTTACTCAATAAGGTCTTTCGGAATATCTGGCCGCAATTCCTGCCAGATTTTACCGCTTTCAATCCCATACTTTCTGACCGCCATCACTACTTCATCGTGCTTGCCAGCTTCAGCGTACTGTTTTAATTGTGCATAAAACTTACGAGCCAACTCACGGGCCGCCGGATGAGAAAAGTAAAAGCGGGCTATTTTGTTATAGAGCCCACGGAAACCATTTAAGATAAGTACGTATATCCGGTTAGAAGAATGTAGCGCTAGTTCGTGATTTAAATTGTAATCAAATTCGGCAAAAGCAGCCGCCGTATCATCTAACAACTCAGCGCCGGTAAAGGCCGCAATCACTTCCTGTTGATGGGTTTTAATCGCCCCACGAATATAAATTGCACTAATATTGGTGCGGGCTGACAATAAATCATCTACCAGCTTTGGCATCTGATCTTCATCTAATCTGGCAAGGGTTTCAAGGATATTAAGCCCTGAAGTTTCCCAGTAATTATTCACTTTAGTCGGTTTACCGTGCTGAATGGTCAGCCAGCCGTCGCGTGCCAAACGCTGCAGCACTTCACGAAGAGTAGTCCGGGTAACGCCAATCAATTCAGACAGTTCACGCTCTGCCGGTAAAATTGATCCGGGCGCAAACTTACCATTCCAGATCGAATCCACGATATATTCTTCAGCAAAACCGGCAGGGCTTTGCGCTTTAATCAGATTGGTCATGCCAGAAAATCCGTCAGGGTCATTATATAAGTTGACTGATTGTACCAGAGCGCTGCCAGTTAACAAGTCGGCGCTTAAAAATAGCCACGGTGATCCAACACAACAATTGTGTAATGCAGACAAATCCCTTAAATTAGCCAATTAGTTGATTGTAAAACGATTAGGAAAAATTATGCTGGCTACAATAAAAAAAATATCGCGCCATCGCTTGTCCTGGTTTTTGTTGTTACTAAGCACTCTGGCGTTACTTGCCAGCGGCTTATATTTTCAATATGTCCTTAATTTGCAGCCTTGCATAAAATGTATTTATATCAGAGCGGCCTTTGCCGGTATTCTGGTTGCTGCCTTACTGGGAATGCTGGCACCGCGCCAAAGCGTCGTGCGCCTGCTCGCCATCCTGTTATGGATAACAAGTGCTGTTATAGGTGTTTATCACGCACTGGCATTAGTTAATATTGAGCAAACTATCGCAGCCGGTGGATTTAGCAGTTGTGCATTATTTGCTGAATTTCCCAGCTGGTTAGCGCTGGATAAATGGCTGCCGAGCGTATTTGAAGTAACCGGTAGTTGTGGCTCAGTTGACTGGCAGTTTTTAAGCCTGAGCATGGCGTACTGGAGTATGGTGATACTGGCGGCTTACTCACTGACCGCAGTGCTAGTGTTAATTGGCCAGTTTGGTCGCATTTCCAATAACCCATACCGCTAGCTGTTTAATATTTTATCTAAAAAAAGCCCCGCGACATGCGGGGCTTTTTCTTAGGATCTGTTATCGCAGCAGCGATTACATAATTTCCAGCAACTCGACATCGAACACAAGCGTGCTGTAAGGGGCAATGGCATTACCAGCGCCACGCTCACCGTAGGCCAGGTCTTGCGGCACATATAAGCGCAGCTTTGAGCCTACAGCCATTAATTGCAGCGCTTCAGTCCAGCCGGCAATTACACCAGAAACCGGAAACTCAGCCGGCTCGCCACGCTGATAAGAGCTGTCAAACACCGTGCCGTCAATCAGGGTACCGTGGTAATGTGTACGCACAGTTGAGGCAGTCGTTGGTTTTTCACCTTCAGCGGCGACCAGTACTTCATATTGCAGACCAGAAGCGGTAACGGTTACTTCAGCACGCTTGGCGTTTTCTGTCAGGAACATTTCACCGGCTTCGGCCAATGCCTTGGCTTTTTCCTGCTCTGCTGCCTGCATCCGCTCGCTGATCACACCAAATGCTGCACGGATTTGATCTTCGCTGACTTCAGGTTCCTGCTCGTTGTATGCTGCCGCTAAACCGGCAGCCACTGCAGTAATATCTAAACCATCAAACGGATTGTCAGCTAATTGCTGGCCCATTTGTAAACCAATACCATAGCTGGCGTGTTGTTCTAGCGTTGCATATTTATCAGACATAAATTCCACTTTTGCTGGGCTGCCGACAGAAATAAGTTGTCAGGCAGCAATTAAATTCGGCCAACATACTAACCTAGTATGCAACAAATGTCTCGCCACCGACGCTTATAAAGCCTGTACCTGCTGCCATAGTTGCTCAACATGTGCCTGATCGTCACTGGCCAGTTCCCCGCCGGCAATCGCTTTTGCCAGGCTTTGCTCTACCCATAAACATAATTTTGGCTTATCAAAGGGCTCTGCTTCCACTTCCAGGCTACCCACGGCTAAATCGAAATGGCCCCGTAAATAACCAGCAGCGAATAACTGGTCGTCGGTAGCCTGTGGAGTCAAGCCATCAAAAAAATTGGCAACGGTATCAATATACTGCTCTGGTTTCACTATTTGATTCATACTACTCCTCGTCCTGATACCCTAAACGGTAAATTACGTAGTCGTTATAACCGGTCAGCACATTAAGCAAACCGTGTAAGGCTTTATCTAATATCTGATCACCTGTGTCACTCAGTAGGGGCCGGCCATTCAATTGTTGCAGTTTTGTTTTAGTGGCCAGCAGAATAATATTCTCGCGGCCAATCGCTTTAATAACATCTGGTGAGAGCTGCTGATTGCCACGACCAAAAATGTGGCCTTGGCCACCTATCAGCGTAATCACTAACTTAGTCGGGTGCTCTGCCACCAGCTCCAGCAATTCTGTTGCTGTAACATCACTGGCGATAAGCTGGCCGTTCTCCACGACATCCACCCCCAGCAAGGTATTTGGCAAACCGAGCTCGGCCATAACTGCGGCCACGGTGCTGCCTGAACCCATTACATACCGGATATTGTCTTCCATTATGCTGGCGACGTAGGCTGCCAGATCGTCCAGCACCAGCTCTTCCGATTCTTTACCGGCAGACTTAACGCTCTGCACATAGCGCAGCTCTGCCGGGATACGCATTTCGCCATAGCGGCGGGCTTTTACCACGCCATCCCGAAATGCGCTTTCATCAATGTCCATTACTGGTGCTTCAGCAAGGGTAACCAGCTCACCGCTAATCAGTCGTTGCACCAGTTTGCCGGCAGCTTGCGGTGAAATAGCATACACGCCGGAGTGAATTTTACAGCCAGCAGGAACACCTAAAACGGTGGTACTATCCGCCAGCACGTTACACACATTGCGGGCGGTGCCATCACCGCCGGCAAACAGCAACAGGTCAACGCCTTGTGCCGCTATCGCCAGCGCTGCCTGTTCTGTATCTGCAGCCTCCGTCGGATACCGCTCAGGTGCATAACACACCTGGTATTCCAGACCCAATTGCTGACACAAGTCTGCTCCCATGTCACCGGCCGCCGTGATCACTTTGAACGGTTTTGTTGCTGTCAGCAGCTGTTGCAATGCTACCTCGGTACGCCGCCCTGCCAAAGGCACCGCACCTCGTGCCAGCGCCTCTGCGGCCATGCCATCACTGCCTTTTAAGGCAACGCTGCCACCAAGGCCGGCCAGCGGATTAATAATAAGTCCTAAGCGAAATGGATTGATCATCAGGTTCGTGGTATCCGAAGGCCAGTTAACAATTGGCGCGCATTGTAACGATTTCCCTTGTCCTTGCCCAGTATTGCCCATGTAAACTGCCGCAAGCAGATAAGGTTGCTGACTGGTTCAGACGGCAAAACTGGTTTAGAGTACCCTCAGGGTTCAGCAACCCGCCAATTACTGTACTTTTTGTATTAAGCTTTAGCATTAGCACTGTCAGGGGAAAACATGTCAGCACTTGAGCTGCAATTTCAGCAACAAAAACATGCGTTTAATCTGTGTCCCTATCCAGAGTATTCGCAGCGCCAGCAGCAGTTAAAGGCGCTGCGCCAGGCCATTGAGCAACACAGTGCTGCCCTTTGCGCTGCCACAAGCAGCGATTTTGGCTACCGCAGCAGCGATGAAACCCGCTTGCTGGAAATTATGCCGGCACTAAGCGGTATCGACTATCACCTGAAGCACTTGAAAAGCTGGTTAAAACCGGAAAAACGGCATGTTCATTACAGCTTTATGCCGGCAAGCAACCGGGTAATGCAACAGCCTTTGGGAGTGGTTGGCATTATTGTGCCCTGGAATTATCCGGTTTATTTAGCCTTAGGGCCGCTGATGGCTGCCATTGCTGCCGGTAACAAAGCCATGTTAAAGCTCTCGGAATATACTCCGGCAACCAATAAGGTACTTAGCCAGATTTGTCAGCAGGCACTTGGCACTGATGCCATGGTTATTGAAGGTGATGCCGATATTGCCGCGGCGTTTTCCCGCTTGCCGTTCGATCACTTGTTATTTACCGGCTCTACTGCGGTCGGTCGAAAAGTGATGCAGGCCGCCGCCGCTAACCTGACCCCCGTCACGCTGGAGCTTGGCGGTAAAAGCCCGGTGCTTATTGCGCCAGACGCCGAAATTAAGCACATTGCAAAACGTATCCTATTTGGTAAAACCGCCAATGCCGGCCAAACCTGCGTGGCACCCGACTATGTTTTAGTGCCCAAAGCAAAACTGGAGTTGCTGATTACCGAACTGTGTCAGGCATTCAAAGATTTTTATCCTGACTTTGCGACTACCCCTGATTACAGTTCAGTCATTAACACATCGCAGTATCAGCGGCTGACAGCCATGCTTGAGCTTGCTATTCAAAGTGATGCCACAGTAATTGATTGTAGTGGCCAGCGTGATAGCAACAGCAAAGATAGCGAAGCGACCAACAGCAAACGGCGATTGGCGCTACATTTAATTATCGGTGCTGATGACAAAAGTAACTTAATGGAGCAGGAAATATTCGGGCCTTTATTGCCCTTAATCCCCTACGATACCTTTGATAACGCTTTGCTGTATATTCAGCAGCGGCCAAGACCGCTGGCGCTGTATTTAATGAGCAATGACAAGGCTACGGTTCAACAGGTACTCAGGCAGACTCATGTGGGTGGAGTATGTATTAATGACACGCTGGTTCACGTCGCGCAGGATGATTTACCCTTTGGTGGAATTGGTCCGTCTGGCCTTGGCAATTATCATGGCAAAGAGGGTTTTATGCGGTTTTCACATCAGAAAGCCATCCATAAAAAAGGCCGGTTTAATAGTGGCCGGTTTATTTATCCACCGTTTAACCGCAAAGTTTTTAAAGCCATTCTAAGTTGGTTGACCCGTTAAATTGTTGCGAAGGTCCAGCAGCGCAGGATGGCTGGAAATACTGACTTCACCGGCTTGAAGGAGCACTTCCGTGTGCCCCTTCAGCCTGCGCAGCATCCATGCTGCTATTACAAAAATACACCAGCCACCCTACTACGGTTACGATTACGCTAAGCTATATTCGCTATTTTTTTAGGCAACATTAACACCAGCAGGCAGGCCAGCAGTGCAAAGCCCGCGGCAAAGACAAAGGTTTGCACTGCCCCACTGCCATTTTGCCAGCTTAACCCGGCCAGATAAGCGCCGATAGCACCGCCACCGCCGAAAATTAGCCCGGCATAGATGGCCTGGCCACGCCCACGCTGCGCTTTAGGAAATACTTGCTGAATAAATTGCATGGCGCAACTGTGGGCAATGGCAAAACTACCGGCATGCAGCAACATACTTAAGGCCAGCCACCAGGCTGAATGGGCCAGCAAACCCACCATCAGCCAGCGTATCGCGGTTAGCCCATAACAGATACCCAGCAGCAGACGATAGCTGCGGTCTCGCAGAATGCGACCGGCAAAATAAAAAGCCACAATTTCCGCGGCTACTGCCAGACTGATCAATAAACCCGTCTGGCTACCGGAATAGCCCAAATCACGGCTATATAAGGTAAAAAAGCCGTAAAAAGGTGCAAAACTGATCTGCATCAGCAGTGCTGCCCCCATAAAAATCCACAATACTTTGTTTTTAGCCAGTTGCCAGTACGACAATTGGCCAACGGCGGTATCCTGTGAAAGTGTCATAGCCGGCAGATTAAACAGACAAAAGACTAACAGCAATAAAAACGCCAGCGCGGTAGCAGGCATAAATTCACTGCCATACAGCTGATAAAACCAGCCCCCTAGCATGACTAAAACGATATAGCCAACACTGCCAGCGGAGCGGATCAGGCTATATTGCTCGGTATCATTATTTAAAAACAAAAAGGCGGTAACTTCCAGTTGCGGCAAAATAGCCGTCCAGAAGAAGCTGAATAAAGCCAACGCGGCAAGCAGCAGCCCAAAGCTACCATCAATAAAACTTCCGAACCAACCTATACACGCTAATATGGCGCCAAGTTGCATTACCCTGAGCGGTTTACTACTGCGTTCTGCGAGTGTAGCCCAGATAGCAGGGCCAACAATTCGGGTGGCGGTAACAATCGCCAGCATCAGACCTATCTGACGCGAATCAAAACCACGGCCGTCCAGAAACAAACCCAGATATGGCACAAAAATACCCAGCACACCGAAATAGGTAAAATAGGCCAGCGCTAAGGCTGGCCTTGAAGCCATTAAGCTCATAAAATCCTGACTAGCGAAATTACGTTATCTGTTAGCGCTGGCAATATCAGGGGTAGTAACGCTGACTCCGGCGTTTTGCGCCCGATGGCGTAACAAATGGTCCATTAATACAATCGCCAGCATTGCTTCAGCTATGGGTACTGCCCGGATCCCGACACAAGGGTCGTGCCTGCCTTTAGTGACAATATCGACTACTTCGCCGTCAATATTAATACTTTTCCCCGGAATACTGATGCTAGACGTTGGTTTTAACGCGATGCTTACTTTAATATCCTGCCCTGAAGAGATGCCCCCCAGAGTGCCACCAGCATGATTAGAGCTGAAGCCCTGAGGTGTCAGTTCATCGCGATCCGTAGAACCACGTTGTTCTACTACCGCAAATCCGTCACCAATCTCAACCGCCTTGACCGCATTGATGCTCATCATGGCATGGGCGATATCCGCATCCAGCCGGTCAAATACCGGTTCACCCAGACCAACTGGTACGCTGCTTGCCACCACATTTACTCTGGCGCCTACTGAATCACCGTCTTTTTTCAGCTGGCGCATATATTCATCAAGCGCGGCAATTTTATCCGGATCGGGACAAAAAAACGGATTATTACCAACTTCATCCCAGATCAGTTTTTCCGCTTTTACCGGCCCTAACTGCGCCAGGTAGCCGCGAATTTCAATGCCGCAATGCGCTTTTAAATACTTCTTAGCAATGGCACCCGCTGCGACTCTCACTGCCGTTTCCCGCGCCGAAGAGCGGCCACCCCCACGGTAATCGCGAATACCAAATTTATGCCAGTAGGTATAGTCGGCATGGCCTGGCCGGAACACCGCTTTAATGTTGGAGTAATCTTGCGAGCGTTGATCGGTATTTTCAATTAACAAACCAATAGTGGCGCCGGTGGTGGTATCTTCAAACACACCAGATAATATTTTTACCTGATCCTCTTCGCGCCTGGCCGTAGTGTAGCGCGAGGTACCCGGTTTACGACGATCTAAGTCTTGTTGTAAATCATCTGCCGTTAACGCCATTCCCGGCGGGCAACCATCAACAATACCACCGATGGCCGGGCCATGGCTTTCACCAAAGGTGGTAACTTTAAATAACTGACCAATGCTGTTGCCGGCCATTTAGCTCTCCTCAAACAAATGTTGATAAGCAATCAGTTGCGCTTTGCTTAACGCAAAAACACCAAGGCCACCGGCGGTAAATTCAAGCCAGTTGAATTGGACGTCTGGATATCTATCTTGCAATTCAACCATACTATTGCCGACTTCACAAACTAAATAACCCTGCTCGGTTAAATGGCCCGCAGCCTGAGCCAGAATTCGGCGGGTTAACTCCAGCCCGTCATGGCCCGAGGCAAGCCCCAGCTCTGGCTCATGCCGGTATTCCTCAGGAAGATCGGCCATATCCTCTGCATCAACATAAGGCGGGTTGGTGACAATAAGATCATACTGCTGGCCAGAAAGAGCCTCATAGCCATCAGACAAAATCGGGTATACCCGATCCAATAAACCGTGCTCGTTAATATTAATATCAGCCACGGCTAACGCTTCGGTGCTGATATCAACGGCATCTATCTGGGCGTGCTCAAAGGCATAAGCGCAGGCGATGGCAATACAGCCTGAGCCAGTGCACAAGTCGAGGATCCGCTCTGGTGCTGAGGCTAGGTGCAATCGACTGAATTTTTCATTAATCAGTTCCGCAATGGGCGAGCGTGGTACCAATACCCGTTGATCAACATAAAACGGTAAGTTACAAAAATACGCCTGATGGGTCAGGTAGGCTGCCGGCATGCGCAGCTCAATGCGCTGTGACAGTAAATCAATAAACGCCCGCCGCTCTGGTTTAGTTAATCTGACATTTAGCAATTTATCATCGGTCAGTGGTGGTAAAAACAAACAATGGGCCAACAGAGCAGCAGCCTCATCCCACGGGTTATCAGTGCCATGGCCAAGATATACGCCGGATTCATTAAAACGACTCACTGCAAACCGCAGCCAGTCATGCACGGTAATTAACGCCTCAAGCGCCTCATTAACATCAGATTCTGAAAACATTGGGTTTAATTCGACCATCTCAGTATTTGCTCTTTGTAAAAAATGGGCAGATTGTATAGACTTGCGCGATGCAACGAAAGAAGCTTTCTCCTCAAGCCCGTTTATCTGCCGAAGACAGCGATCTTTTCCGCCAGTCGGTTACGGGCGCGCGCCCGCTGTTGCAAGACAAGATAGCCCCAGTTAGCAGAGCCAGCAAGAAAAAAGCCCGACCTACCACGACATTCAGTCAAAATGAGCAGAACCTGTTCTTTTTCTCTGATGGTTACGAAGGGTTTGTTACTGACGGTGGCTCACTGTCGTATGTGCAGCAAGGTGACGACCCAAGACTGGCTGGCCGGCTCAAGCGTGCCGAGTTTCAACCGCAGGTTATACTGGATTTGCATGGGTTAACCCAGCTTCAGGCAAAAACCGAACTGGCAGGATTATTGGCATACTGTCAGCAGCAGCAGTTTAACTGTGCCTGCGTAGTGCATGGCAAAGGCCTGGGAATACTGGCGCGCAAAGTGCCAAACTGGCTGATCCAGCATCCTAACGTAAGGGCGTTCCATACGGCTCCCAAAAGCTGGGGCAAGCACGGTGCCTTGTTTCTGTTACTTAAAATTAATCAGCCCGACGATGAGCAGCGCCAGTAACAATCTTTAGCTGGATAATAACGCCAGATCATGCGGCGCCACTTTTTCCAGTAAGCGACCGCCCTTCGCTGGCTGGTAATCGATACAGCACAAAGACGCCGTATTAAACACCGGTGTTTGTCCCGGCTGAGTCAGCGCCTCTACCAGAAAACTTACCAGAGGCATGTGCGATACCAGCAAAATACGGGCATCTGGTTGCTCAGCCAGCGTGGCGTCAATAACAGTCAGCATCCGGCCGGCACTGCCATCTGGCACAAGCTGACTTTGAGTTGTCAACTGACAGTCAGCTCCCTGCTTACTCAACATAATTTCAGCAGTCTGTACTGTGCGTAAATAAGGACTAAGCCAGATATGAGTAAAGGGTTGATAGCAATTTTGCAGCCACTGCGCCATTTGCAATGACTCACGCCTGCCCATCGCAGTAAGTTGCCGCTGACTATCCAGTTCTGTCAACGGCTCTGCTTCACCGTGGCGCATAATAACAATGTTAACCATTTATATTGATACCGTACTACTTAGTCAGTGAGTTTTTGTTTGCCATTGTTAAAAAGCATACGCTGGGCAAAAATTGTGCGCTATGATAAAGAAAGTACGGCGTTAACGTAACTGCTATTAACGCATAACATAACGTCTGTTTATTACTAAAAGCTATCAAAAATCGGCAATTTTGTAGTACTACCATACCGACATAGGACTATTTTTGGAAAAAGTACATATAAAGCAAAGCCCCAACGATAACAGAGTCTATCAACACCTGACACTCGACAATGGTCTAACTGTTTTGTTAGTTCAGGATAAAAATGCTGAAAAAAGTGCTGCGGCATTGACGGTGAATGTTGGCCATTTTGATGATCCGGCAGATTATCAGGGCATGGCCCATTTTTTGGAACATATGCTTTTTCTTGGTTCAGAAAATTTTCCGGCAGCGGGTGAATATCAGCAATTTATCAGTCAGTACGGTGGCAGTCATAATGCATGGACTGGCACTGAGCACAGTCATTTTTACTTTGATATTGACACACCACAACTACAGCAAGCTGTTGCCCGTTTTTCGGATATGTTTTGCAGGCCGCTATTTTCTGCAGCCTATGTTGAGAAAGAGCGTCACGCCATTGAAGCAGAATATTCATTAAAGTTAAAAGATGACAGCCGCCGCATCTATCAGGTTCATAAAGAAACCATTAATCAGGATCATCCTTTCGCCAAATTCTCAGTGGGTAATCTTAATACGCTAAATGATAAAGCGGATCAAACACTACGTGATGCACTGATCCTGTTTTATCAGCAACAATACAGTGCCAGCAGAATGAGTTTGTGTCTGGTTTCTCCAACACCATTACTAACCATGGCACAATGGGTATCTGACAACTTTGCTGGTTTGCCCGCAGAACTGCCGGCAAAAGCACCATTGAGCGTGCCGCTGTATAACGCTGAGCATCAGAGCATTTTATTGAATATTCAACCACACAAAGATTCCGACAGGCTGGTAGCCAGTTTTGCGCTGCCGGACATCCAACCCTGGTATCCTCATAAAATCGTCAGCTTTCTGGCTTCTCTTCTGGGCGATGAAGGCGATGGTTCGTTGCTGAGTTACCTGAGAGATGCCGGTTTGGTTAACCAGTTAAGCGCGGGTGGCGGTATTGATGGCAGTAACTATAAAGATTTCACCGTGTCTTTTGAACTGACCCGCGCCGGCAGAGCGAATATTGAAGCAGTATTGAAAGCTCTTTATAGTGCGCTGGCCACCATTAAACTGCACCCTCTGCCCTACAGTTTATTTAATGAGCGGCAGAAGTTACTGCACTGGTCATTTATTTATCAGGAGCCTGCTGACGCCTTGCAAACGGCCAGTCAATTATCAGTTAATTTACAGCACTATCCTGTTGAAGATACGATTTTTGGTGACTACAGAATGGAGTTGCCTGCTGAAGCGCTTTATCAGCAACTGCTAAGCTGGTTCAGGCCGGACAATATGCGGGTAATGCTAATTGCTCCTGACGTGCCGGTGCTGTTAGAAGCAAAATGGTATAACACGCCCTATTCCGTCACCCGGTTAAGTGACAAACTCCTGCACACCTTGCAAACAACAGGACCGGTTGCTGAAATTACTCTCCCTTGCACCAACCCGTATTTGACGGAGCAACTTAGCTTACTGGAAAAAAATCAGCACATGGCCATACCGCAGCAGATCTGCAGTACGCCGGGGTTAAGCGTCTGGCACAAAGCGGATACTGAATTTAACACGCCTAAAGGCCATATATTTTTGCAACTCAGTTTGCCGCAGAGTATTGCCGATAATCATCAACTGGCAACCAGCAGGTTATGGCTGGAGTTGTTCCAGGATCATATTAATCAGCAGTTTTATAATGCCACGACGGCTGGCCTTAGCTATAACCTGCACGTCCAGAAGCAAGGTGTCAGCATCCATATCTCGGGACTGGCAGCCAATCAAATCCAGCTGCTACAAAATATTTTGCAGCAAATAAACCACACTGAATTCTCAGAACTTCGTTTTAATGAGATTAAACAACAACTGTGCCGACACTGGGGTAATAGTAGCAAAAGTAAGCCAGTAGCCCGCTTGTTCAGCCAATTATCCGCCTTGTTGCAGCCTCTTAATCCGGAAATTGAGATATTAATTACTGAACTGGAACAACTGACGTTTAGCCAGTTCTGCCAGTTTTCAACGCATTTGCTGGATAATGTTCATTTAGAAGCCCTACTTGTCGGTAACTGGACTCACAATAATGCCGAAGAGCTGCAGCAGATGCTGACAAAATGGCAAAGCCAGCAACATAGTGTTGGCAGTAAAATTGCGCCGGTAACCAATAGTATTGCCGGCTTAGGGCCAGTCTGGATGCAAACAGAAACCGAAAGTGGCGATAATGCGCTGGTGGTGTACCTGACAGGTAAACAGGCGTCTGCCGCACAAATGGCGTTGTTTATGCTGGCTAATCACCTGATGTCTCCCCATTATTTTCACCAGTTGCGAACTGAACAACAAATGGGTTACTTAGTTGGCACCGGCTATGTACCTATTAATACCCTGCCGGGTATGGCATTTTATATTCAGTCCCCTAATTTTGATTGCAGTGCGCTTTATCAGGCAACAGTGGCGTTCTTTCGGGAGTTTCTGGAACAAATTAAAGACATGCCAGAAGAAAACTTTGTTGATTTAAAACACGGCTTAACGGCCCAACTTGCTGAACGTGACAGCAGCCTGGGGTCCCGCGCTAAGCGGCTATGGCTGGCACTGGGTCAAGATGATACCCAGTTTGATCTAACCAGCAGAATTATTGCTGCATTGGCTGAAATGGACAAAAAACATTTCATCGATTTACTCAGCGAATTGTTGGCTGATAACTATGATGTGCTTATTCTGGCTTCCGGACCTAACGATCAACACGGCTATATCAGGTCAATGAGCCGGGCTGAGCTCAGACAAAAAATTGCGGGAACGTAAATTGATTTTGACACTGTTCCTAAACTTGGTTACCGTAAGCGCAATAACAATAAAAATGTTGTAATACGTGGGCAAACGTCACTTCTGTTGTGCTAAAACTTCTTTAGTACTGTTAGCTGTTTATCCTTGGGGGCTTCATGCCCTCAGCTGGGACAGCGTGCAGCCTTATCTGTTTTCAGCCGTATTATTTTTTGCCTGTGCTGCGTTATTGCTGGCTCATGCCAGCATCGTTAAAATGCGGCGTTATCACAAACGGCTGGCAAAAAGTGAAGAGCGCTTACGCTTGTCATTGTGGGGTAGCGGTGATGAACTCTGGGACTGGCGGATCCATACCGGAGAATTATATCGCTCAAGTTCCTGGTTAAAGCCGGTCGAATTAAAACCTGAAACACACGACTTTCCACCAAATAAACTGCAGATCCACCCTCAGGATTTAGACCGGGTCATCAACCTCCTTAACCACCACCTTAGTGGTGGCAGTGCCTTTTTTGAAGCAACATACCGCTTGCGTACCGCTGAGGGCCTGTACATTTGGGTACTGGACCGTGGCAAAGTTGTGGCGTACGCCAGTAACGGCAGTCCAGCGAGGATGACTGGCACCCTGAAGAACATTCATCAGTTAAAAGAAGCTGAAGGCAGAATGCAGTTGTTTGCCCGCTGTCTTGAAAATATTTCTGATGCGGTGTTAGTGTGTGATACCCAGTTCAATGTTATTGAAGTTAACCCAGCCTTTAGCAATATTACCGGCAAACATCGCGATGAAGTCATTCACAGCCGTTTTGAACTGTCGCTGTACCCCAGTCGTTTTATGCAGGACATTCAGCTACAACTGGCAAAGCATGGCCGTTGGAGTGGCGAAATACGCGAACAGAAAGACAATGGTGACATCTATCAGGCAGAACTGACGTTTGATGTTATTAAAGATCAGGAAGATAACCCACAGCAATATGTTGGCGTGTTATCGGATATTACTGAGCGGAAGTTGCGTGATGCAGAACTAAACCGGCTGGCAAACAACGATACCCTGACCGGTTTGCCAAACCGGGCAGTCTTTATGGCAAAACTTGCCAGTTTAGTCACCGTTGATGCCGTTCATGCGTTACTGGTATTCGATTTAGATAATTTCAAAAAAATTAATGACTCGCTCGGCCATGAGCTGGGTGATGCCCTGCTATGTAAGTTGGCTCAACGACTGCACAGCGACCCAAGGTACCTGAATAAACTGTACCGGTTGGGCGGCGACGAATTTGCCGTGTTGCTCAACGACACCAATGACATTCATTCTATCACCTCTATGGCCAAAGGCTTGCTGGAGCAAATTAACCGGCCATTCTTTATCAGTCAGCATGAACTTGCTGTTACCAGCAGTATTGGTATTGTGCTGTATCCGGATGACGGTAACGACCCTCAGGCACTACTTCGTAACGCCGATACGGCCATGTATCATGCCAAAAATGACGGCGCCAACCGTTATCTGTTTTTTAATGACAGTATGAACAAGCAAGCAGTAAAGCGGTTGCAGGTTGAAAATTTAATTCGTTACGGTTTAAAAGAAGATTATTTTAGTGTGTATTATCAGCCAAAAATGGACATTATTACCGGCAACATCGTCGGTATGGAAGCGCTGGTACGTTTTATCACGCCCAAGGGCGGCCTGGTTAGCCCTGCCAGTTTTATTCCGGTAGCCGAAGAAACCGGACAAATTGTTGAAATCGGCGCTGTCGTGCTTCGTAAAGCCTGTGCTGATGTTAAAAAGTGGCTGGCACTTGGCTTGTTTCAGGGCCGGGTTGCTGTCAATTTATCTGCCAAGCAATTTATGCTGCCTAATCTGTGCCAACAAATCGACGATATACTGGAACAATGTGAACTGCCTTCCTATCATCTGGAGCTTGAAATCACCGAAGGCACCGTTATGCAGTCGCCCAAACTGGCAATCGACATGATGAAAAAACTACGGGCCCGGGGTATCCATCTGGCGATGGATGACTTTGGGACGGGCTACTCTTCCCTGGCCTATTTGAAACAATTTCCATTAAATACCTTGAAAATTGACAAAGCGTTTATCGATGATATGGATAATGCCAGAGGCAGGAATATGGTTGATACCATTGTTACCATTGCCCACAATTTAAGTTTAAATGTGGTAGCCGAAGGTGTTGAAACGAAAGACCAGCTGGATATGCTGCGAAAGTTACGTTGTGAGACGATTCAGGGGTTTTATTATAGTAAACCATTGTCGGCCGGAGATTTTGCCGCATTTTTATCTGCACAAAAACAACGCCCCCGGTTGTCAGCTATTCCAGGTTAATTGTCGTTGCTGGCTACCCGCTATAAAAAAAGCCCCGCAGGGCTTTAATCAGAGTCGGTTTCTACGTACGAAAAATCGTCCGCGCCGTCTGCAATACGTTTTTTACCAAAAACGGTATGAAACTTTCGCTTTTCGTTCAGGCGTTGCTTGTATTTAATCCAGGTTTTTTCATAGGCGGAGCTCGCTTCTGCTTCGCCCCGGCAAACCAGAATGAAGCGCTGCTCTTCCTCGTTTACCGGCTCACGTGCACCCTGCTCCAGCTGTTGCATCGCGAAACCATGTTTTTCTAGCAAATTACCTTCTGCCAGAGTAAAGCGCCCGGACCGCGTAAACCCGCGAGGGAAATTGCGGTCATCGAAAAAGCGACGAGTAGCGACAAAACTTTGCTGCATCACTTTTTTCCTCTAATGTCGTTGAATATAAAGCCAGCCTGTTTAAACTGTGCGGAGTATGGTTAACAATATTCCTGTCGTAAAACAAAAATTTTTTATTGACACGATAAATAACTTTAAGGCTAATTCTTGGATACTGAACTGCTAAAGACCTTTCTGGAAGTGCAACGTACCCGCCATTTTGGCAAGGCGGCTGAAAACCTTTATTTAACCCAGTCTGCCGTGAGTTTTCGGATCAGACAGTTAGAACAACAGCTTGGCGTTAATTTGTTTAGCCGTTACCGGAATAATATTCAGCTTACCGCTGCCGGAGATCGATTGCTCCCTCATGCACAGGCGATGCTAACCGCATTACAACGCGCTAAACAAGAGGTTGCATTAAGCAATAAACAAGCACAACAACTGTCAATTGCCGCTACCGCCAACGTATGGGACAGCTTTTTGCTTCCGGGGTTTATTGAGGTGCAGCAACATTATCCTCAGCTTGCCTGGCGTGCAGAGTCTCTGGGTACGGAGCAGATAGGCCGCTTACTGCTGGAGCGTAATCTAGACCTCGCCGTGGTATTTGACCCACCTAAAGTAGATGAAATTCAGGTTGAAAAGCTTGATGACATTAAACTTGTTGCCGTAACCAGTGGCGAGCACAACGCCTGCGCCAGTGCTATGGCGCAGCACTATATTTTGATGGACTGGGGTACGTCATTCGATATTCAGCACGCTAAACACTTCGCTGATATGCCACCACCCATGTTACGCACCGGCAGCGCGAAAATTGCGCTGGCAATGCTGCTAAACAGCGCTGCAACAGCTTATCTGCCACAGGTTATGGTGCAGCCATTGTTAAAGAATAATAGCCTTAAAACAGTAGACGATGCGCCACAGATGAGTAGAGAATTATTTGCGGCAACGCTGCATCAGGCAACTAACGAGCCGTTGTTAAGAGACATTATTCAGCAATTACGCCGGCACATCAGCGGTATAGCCGCTTAAGGCCGGAACAAACTGCTATTCTTGCCACGCATTTTACAAAGTAACAACCGCTTATGGCTGTTAAACAAAGGTAATAAAAAAGGACCGGTAAACAGGGCTGCCAGAGCCCATTGCAAAGCCTGCATGCCACTGCGCAGCGCTGCAATATAAACCCCGAGGGCTACCATCAACCATACTACAGGTACTAATAACACTACCACATCTCCACTACTAGGTTATCGCCGCAGCCCGCTATTATACCGGCTGCGACTGTTGTTGACTGTTAAGCGTTAGTTGATTTTTTGCAATCGCTACGGATAAAAACGGCTGCCCTGTTCTGCCATGGTTAGTAAGCGACTGCAGGGGGCAAAACGCTCTCCATGCTCAGCTTCAAACTGGCGCAGGCTGGCCACCAGGTTTGTCACCCCCAAGGTATCGATATATCGGAATGGCCCACCTAAAAACGGCGGAAAACCGATACCAAAAATAGCACCAATGTCACCGTCACGTGCTGAGGCAATTACCCCCTCATCCAGACAACGCACAGCCTCATTCAGCATTTGCACGGTACAACGTCTGGCAATTACATCAGCACTCAAAGTGCCGGCCGGGGTCACGCCCAGCACGTTATACACGCTGCTATCGACCGTTTTCGACCCTTTTTTCTCGTTTTTACCATACTGATAAAAACCTTTGGCAGACTTCTTACCTTTGCGGCCATCTGCCAATAACTTGTCAAAAGCGGCGGGAGCAGCAAAGCGTTCACCTAATTGCTCGGTCAGAATAGGAGAGATTTTCGCGCCAACATCTATACCCACTTCATCTAGCAGCGTCATCGGCCCCACAGGAAAACCGAATTTGACCAGGGCTTTGTCTATTTTTTCTATCGGCTCTCCCGCCAACAACAGATTAGCCGCCTCATTCATATACAACGCCAGGATCCGATTAACATAAAATCCGGCGCCGTCTTTTACCACAATCGGTGTTTTGCCTTGCTTACGGGCAAACGCCACCGTCGTGGCAATCGTCTGATCAGATGTTTTGGCGTGGGCAATAACCTCAACCAATGGCATTTTGTCTACCGGAGAAAAATAATGCAGACCAATGACGTTCTCTGGCCGTGCCGCCTTTGCCGCAATCTGAGCAATAGGCAGCGAGCTGGTATTACTGGCAAAAATGGTATGTTCTGCGCAGTGTTCTTCTATATCTGCAACCATTTTTTGTTTTAAATCCAAGTCTTCAAATACCGCTTCAATCACTAAGTCAACATCATGAAAACCACTGTAATCCGTGCTGCCCGTCAGCAATAGTAGTTGCTTCTGCATTTCTGCTTTGCTGATAAAACGACGTTTAAATTTCTTTTGCAGTAAATCATAACTGTATTTAAGGGCATTACTGATGCCCTGCTCATTAATGTCTTTAATTCGCACCGGCACACCCGCTTTGGTACTGCTGACGTTAGCAATACCACCGCCCATCAGACCACCACCGAGCACGGCAGCTTTATTAACCTTTTGCGGCTGGGTTTTGCCAGCCCCGGTTTCTTTTTTCATCTGGGTGGTTGCAAAAAACAAACTGCGAAGCGCCGCCGACTCTTTGGTCATACATAACTGGCCAAAGGCTTTGGCTTCAGCGTTAAGCCCGGCCGCATAACCGCCGTCCTGCCCTTTGCGCACTACTTCAATAATTCGTACCGGTGCCGGATAGTTACCCTGAGTTTTCTTCAGCGTTTGCTTCAGTGCCTGCGAAAACAATATATTGCGCCCTGGCCCTGTGTTTTCCAGCAATTTTGCCAGCATCCCTTTGCTTTTTGCTGCGGTTTTAGTTTTGCCCTGCAATGCCCGCTTCACAGCCGCTTCCAGCAAAATACTAACCGGAACCACTTCGTCAACTAAGCCAGCTTTTTTAGCCTGCACCGCCCGCAATTGCTTGCCGGTTAGCATCATATCCAGTGCTTTTTGCACCCCAACCAACCGCGGCAAGCGTTGTGTGCCGCCACTACCAGGCAGCAAACCCAGCTGTACTTCGGGCAAACCCAGTACGGTTTTTCCTGAATCCGTTGCTATCCGCGAGTGACACGCCATTGCCAGTTCCAAACCACCGCCCAGACAAGGGCCATTAATCGCCGCCACAACCGGAATTTTCATCTGTTCCAGCCGGTCAAACATTTGCTGGCCCATACGGGCGATATCTTCGGCCTGCTCTGCACTCTCACAGCTATCCAGCATAGAAATATCGGCCCCGGCAATAAACGAATCTTTTTTACCGCTGATGATAACCACGCCTTTGGCACTATTGTCGTTTTGCAGTGTGTTCAGAATGGCATCAATCTCATCGGCAAAAGACGCTTTAAGCACATTCATGCTCTCGCCAGGAATATCCATTGTGATCACGGCAACATGGTCATCCCGCAGCGCCAGGCTAAAGCTGTTTTGTTGTTGCTTGGTCATTATTCAGTCTCCACTATCATGGCAGCACCTAAACCACCCGCTGCACACGCTGTGGTTAAGCCTACTCCGCCGCCGCGACGCTGCAGCTCATTTAAGGTTTGTACTATTAAGCGGGTTCCGGTGGCTGCAAACGGATGGCCGTAAGCCAGTGAGCCGCCATTGACATTAAATTTGTCCATATCAATCTCGCCAATGGCTTCACTGCGGCCAAGCTTTTCTTCAGCAAATTTGCGGCTGGCAAACATCTTAACGTTCGCCAGAGCCTGGGCGGCGAAGGCTTCATGCATTTCAATTAACGTCAGATCATTCAAGGTCATACCTGCTCTATCCAGTGCAATAGGCGTTGCGTAAGACGGTCCCATCAGCATATCTTCATGTACGCCGATAGCAGAAAACGCGTAGCTACGAATATAACCCAATGGTTTGTAACCTAAAGCTTTAGCACGACTTTCTGTCATCATTAATACTGCTGAGGCGCCGTCGGTCAGCGGCGTGCTGGTTGCGGCGGTAACGGTACCGTGATTGCGGTCGAATACCGGACGCAGCTTGGCGTAAGACTCCAGTTTGGAGTCCATCCGAATGTTATTGTCGATATCCAGAAATTTGCGATAAGGCTCAACATGCGCCGTCATCACTTCACTGGCCATTAAACCATTTTGCCAGGCTTTTGCTGCCAGGCTATGGGAGCGATGGGCTAATTCGTCTTGCGCGGCGCGGCTAATGCCATGGGTTTTAGCCATTTGCTCTGCGGTATCACCCATCGACAAGCCCGTACTGTACTCAGCTACCGCCGGAGGTACCGGCATCAGATCCTTTAATCCCAGGCGACGTAAAATACTGAGTTTTTGGCCAAAGGTTTTCGCTTTGTTCATATCAACCAATGCACGCGCCAGCTTTTTACTAACGCCGATAGGCAGCACAGAACTGGAATCGGCACCGCCGGCAATAGCGATCTCGAGTGTGCCGGCCATCATCGATTCAACGACACTGGCAACCGACTGAAAACTGGTAGCACAAGCACGGGTAACACTATAGGCATCAGTGTGCACACCCATTCCGGTACCAAGCACAATTTCCCGTGCAATATTAGGTGCTTCCGGCATTTGTACTACCTGACCATACACCACCTGCTGCACCAGAGCAGCATCCAGCTCACTGCGGATAAGCAGTTCATTTACCACCAGTTTAGCCAAATCCAGCGCCGAAACACCGTGTAGCTCGGTCGCTTGTTTCGCAAAAGGGGTACGCAACCCGGAGACAATCGCTATCCGATCACCACTGCGGGTATGAAGTTTAATAGGCGCTGACATAGCTTTCCTCTTGTTTGGCCCGGGATAGGTTTAGTCCGGGATTGTCGAAAAAAAAACAGGTCTGACCTGTAAGTATATTTTGATTGTAACGGCAGTTGCGGCGAATTAAAACACTTGTTTTAATGCAAACTGAACCTTATTTAGGTTATAACGTCTTAGCCTAGCTGCTTTTATAGCTAACTGCGCGAAAAACAACTGAAACTTTTAACCAAAAGACTTATAACACTATGGTAAACGCATTTTCCGCCTTGAAATCCTATCTGGACAGTCAGGTATTAGGCCAACCTGAGCTTACTGAAGGTATTTTATTAGCCTTACTAGCTAATGGTCATTTATTGGTAGAGGGCCCACCAGGCCTGGCAAAAACCCGGGCAGTAAATGCGCTGGCTCACGGGGTAGAGGCAGAGTTTCACCGGGTACAATTCACCCCGGATTTACTGCCGGCCGATTTAACCGGCACCGATATTTACCGGCCCGAAACCGGCCAGTTTGAATTCCAGTCAGGGCCGCTGTTTCATCATATTATTCTGGCTGATGAAATTAACCGGGCCCCCGCTAAGGTGCAATCAGCATTGCTGGAAGCAATGGCAGAAAAACAAATTACTGTTGGCCGTACCACTTACAAATTACCTGAGTTATTTCTGGTCATGGCCACCCAAAACCCGCTGGAGCAGGAAGGCACTTATCCGTTGCCGGAAGCTCAGCTCGATCGTTTTCTGTTGCATCTGAAGGTTGACTATCCTGATGCTGACACCGAACGTCAAATCCTCAGGTTAACCCGTAACGAAGCCCTTAACACAGCCCAAAGTCAGCCTGCCGCGATTAGTCAGGCTGACATATTCAGTGCCCGTCAGGCTATTTTAAAGTTGCATCTGGCAGACAGCCTTGAAGAGTACATCGTGCAACTGATTATGGCCACCCGCAACGGCGCAGCATACAGCCCTAAGCTGGTATCCTGGGTAAGTTATGGCGCAAGCCCGCGAGCGACCATTGCGCTGGAGCGTTGTGCACGGGCGAAAGCCTGGCTGGCAGACCGTGATTTCGTTACCCCGGACGATATTCAGGCAGTGTTTCACAATGCGCTGCGCCATCGGCTGATCTTAACCTACACGGCTGAAGCCGAGGGGGTAACCACCGACGATGTGTTGACTGAAATCCTTAACTGTGTACCGGTACCCTGAACAGCCCTATGAACACCGTGTTTTCTGCCAACGAATGGCTTAAGCAATTAAGTGCAGACGGCAGCTCTGTCGGGTTGCCCGAATTATTGTGGTACCAACGCCATACTAAGGTGCTGAACCTCAAACCCACCATAAGTATCCATAGTAAGCTGGCGGGTACCTATCTGGCGCGCAGCAAAGGCCGGGGTATGGAGTTTGATGAAGTACGGCATTATCAGCCGGGGGACGATGTTCGCACTATCGATTGGCGGGTAACAGCCCGTAGTGGCAAAGTGCATACTAAGTTATTCAGGGAGGAAAAAGAGCGGCCGGTATTTATTCTCACTGACTTAACTGACAGCATGCGATTTGGCAGCAGTTTGTTATTTAAATCAGTGCAGGCGGCCCATCTGGCGGCCGTTATCGCCTGGCATGTGAAAGATCACGGCGATAAACTCGGCGGGCTGGTGTTCAGCAATCAGCACCATCGCGAGTTAAAACCGCAGGGCCGCAGCCATGGGGTGCTTCGTTACCTGCAAGCGCTGCAACACTGTCATCATGGCGCAACCCACACCAATGGCCTAACCCTGACGCAGGCCCTGGGTCAGCAACGGCGACTGAGCCGCCCTGGCAGCCTGGTATATATCCTGTCGGACTTTAATCGGCTTGATGAGCAGGCATTGCGACATATCCGGGCTATTAGCCAGCACAACGAGGTAACCTGTTGTAAAATCAGCGACCCGCTTGAACTGGCGATACCGCACGCTGCCAATGGCATTGCGGCGGTGCGCAATAAACAACTGGTGGTAAATGCTGAACTGGCAGATGCAAGTTTACGACTACGTTACCAGCAACAGCAACAGCAACAACAACAACAACTGGCAACCTCGCTGGCGCAACTAGGCTGTAAATGGTTAGACATCAGCGCAGCCGAACCTGTTATCCGTCAGTTGGAGCAAATTCATTATGGCCGCTAAGCAACAATTACGCGAGCAGCTGGTAGATATTGCTGAGCCCAGCTATCAGCTTGCCTGGCAAATACCACCCGGCGTCTATATTTTGCTGACGCTAGTTATAATTGCGTTCATCTATGTCGGCTGGCTGCTGTACAAGCGCTGGCGCTTTTTAGGTGCCAAGCGCCAGGCAATAACCCTGTTTAACCAGTTGGAGCCTGAGGCCACCAGTCAAATTAACCAGCTGCTAAAGCGGCTCGTTAAGCATTATGCCCCGGCTCACCCTATGCTGACAGCCAGCACTGATCAATGGCAAAGTTTTTTACAACAACACCTGCCTGCAACGCCCCTGCCCGATCTGAACGCGCTGCTTTATCACGCCGAGGTCAACCCAGAGCATCGCCGGCAATTCTATCAGTTCGCCGAGAGCTGGCTGCGTAGCTTTGCCCCCAAAAGCCTGATGAGCAGCCCACAGCATATTGGATCAGAGGAGCAAGCTGATGTTTGAGCTAACGTATCCCTGGCTGATAATACTGCTAATTGTGCCTTTGTTCTTTAAGAACCGCCGCCAGGACAGTGGCGATGCCCTGACATTACCCGCTCTGGCCAGAGTAGCGGCGAAACAGCAACCCCGGCCGGGCTTAAAACGCCATTTTGCCAGTTTACCGCAGGCGTTGATCTGGCTGATGCTGGTGCTGGCGGCGTGTCAGCCTCGTTGGCTGGGCGAACCGGTTACCCTGCCTCAGCAAGGCCGTGATCTGATGCTGGCCATAGATTTATCCGGCTCGATGGACATGAGTGACATGGTGCTGGATGGTCAGGCTATGAATCGCTTAGCGGCAGTAAAACGGGTCGTTGGGGATTTTATTGTGCAACGTAAGGGAGATCGCCTGGGTTTAATATTATTTGCCGACGCAGCGTATCAGCAAACGCCACTAACTTATGATCTTGCCACAGTCCAGACTTTTTTAGATGACAGTCAGTTAAAGCTGGTTGGCCAGCGCACCGCTATTGGTGAAGCAATTGGCCTGGCCGTGAAACGCTTAAATGAATATGAAACCAGCAATAAAGTGTTGGTCCTGCTAAGTGATGGTGCCAACAACGCCGGTAATATTCAGCCGCTGGAAGCCCTGGCATTGGCGAAAGCGGCCGGTATTAAAATTTATACCGTTGGCGTGGGTGCTGAACAAATGGTACAGCAGACCATTTTTGGCCGGCGCACCGTAAACCCATCGCAGGATCTGGATGAGCAATTACTAAACCAGATTGCCAGTGAAACAGGCGGCCGATATTTTCGGGCACGCAGTCTCGGTGAACTGGCGCAGATTTATCAGTTACTAGATCAACTGGAACCCATCAGCCGCGATAACCTGACTTACCGGCCACAGCGCAGCCTGCTGCACTGGCCACTTGCGGTGGCATTACTGCTCTCTTTTATGCTGGCAGTCCGGCGTATTAACTGGCGGAGGCTGTATGAACCTGCTCGCTGATTTCCATCTGTTGCGACCCTGGTGGCTGCTGGCACTGCTGCCTGCAGTTGTGCTGTGGCTGCTGTTGCTCAGCTACCGACAACAACGCAGTGCCTGGCAACGCGTTATTGCCCCGCATTTACAACAAATGATGCTAAGTGGCTCGCAGGTAAGCAAACGTAACCCCCTGGCGCTGCCAATCTTGTTTATGTGCTGGCTACTGAGCACCCTGGCCCTGGCCGGGCCCAGCTGGCACAAGCAACCACAACCGGCGTTTAGCCTTAACAAAGCCACTGTAATGATTGTCGATATGTCTATGTCGATGCGCGCTACGGATATGTCGCCTGACAGGGTCAGTCAGCAACGATTTAAAGCGCTGGATTTTATCGATGATCTGGCTGAGGGTGAGCTGGCCCTGATTAGTTTTGCAGGGGATGCCTTCGTTATTTCGCCGCTAACGCCCGATTTCAACAATGTCCGGCTGCTGCTCAATGAGCTCAAACCCGAATTAATGCCGGTGCAGGGATCTAATATTGAAGCGGCGCTACAGATGGCCGATAGTCTGCTGCGTCAGGCCGGCCATATTCGCGGCGATGTCGTGCTGTTTACCGATGGCTTTAGTGCTGCAGACTACCAGCCTATTATGACGCGGTTAGATAACTGGCCGCACCGCCTATCAGTCCTGGCATTTGGTACCGAACAAGGTGCCCCGGTGCAACTTGAAGACGGCCAGCTGCTAAAGGACGCCCGCGGCGCGGTAGTGATCCCTAAAGTCCCGTTGTCGCAACTGGCAGCACTTGCACGCAAGGGCCGCGGCAATTTTGCCGTTGCTGGCAGTACCAACAGCGATATCGCCACTCTGCTCGCCACAATTAACAGCCCGACTGAGCGACCAGCTGAAGATACCGGGCAATTTGCCGGTGATCTGTGGCAGGACAACGCCGTCTATCTGGTATGGCTGTTGTTAC
>NZ_JBFJPY010000018.1:0-44831 GCF_041616895.1 Arsukibacterium sp. | reverse complement strand
GAACAGTCACAGCATGCTATCGTGTATGCCGAAACTGGTGCCGTTACCGAGGATGCCGCAACCGGCGCTCAGATGCTCGAATTACAACGCGGTCGGCGCTACGCCGGCGATGGCCGCTCTCCCGCTTACGAAGTAACAGAGTTTGGTCGTTATCAGATCCAGTTAAGGGAGCAGCAGGTTGAACAGCGCCGTCGAAAGCTCAGTAGTTTAAGTACGCCATTATTATTACAAGAGCAAAGCGCTGAAGCGGCAGCAGAATGGCACTGGCGTATCGCCATTCCGCTATCTATTCCTATTCTTACCCTGATTGCCGTGCCACTTAGCCGGGTAAACCCGCGTCAGGGAAAATTCGGTCGTCTGCTACCGGCCTTACTGTTATATCTTGGCTATTATGCTCTGCTTATTATTGGCCGCTCAGCTTTGGAAGACGGCAAAATTCCGCCTGAAGCTGGGATGTGGTGGCTGCACGGTAGTGCCCTGTTACTGGGACTGTTTTTAATTATGCGCAACCGCTCCTCAGCGCAGCGGTTACGTGCCTGGGCTGCGAGGCGCGCCTGATATGCTGAAAATTCTTGATTTGTACATTGGCCGCACTATTCTTGCCACGTCGGCCCTGACCTTAAGCGTGTTAATCGTATTATCAGCGCTGTTCAGGTTTATCGACCAGATGCGTTCCATTGGTCGCGGCTATTACGATATGGTGCATGCTGCGCTTTTTACCTTGTACAGCATGCCAGGCGATTTGGTGTTGTTTTTTCCGATGGCGGCGTTAATCGGTGGCTTGATTGGTATGGGCATGCTGGCCAGCAGCAGTGAACTGGTGGTAATGCAGGCAGCGGGGTTGTCTCGCTTAAATATCATCAGCTCAGTAATGAAGTCAGCCATTGTTATGGTGTTGGTTGTGATGGCGGTAGCAGAGTGGGGCGCCCCGGTTAGCGACAGAGCGGCGCGTGAACTTAGAATTAAAGCGATTTCAGATGGTAACCTTTTTGCAGCACGACAAGGTGTCTGGGCTAAAGACGGCGATAGCTTTGTTAATATTAAAGAAGTTGATGATATTGGCAATTTAACCGGTTTAACCATTTACAAATTTGGCACTGATCTACAATTGCAAACCGTTACCACTGCTGATGGCGCAGTTTATCGTAATGATCGCTGGCAGCTGCAAAATGTTACCGAGTTGTCTTTCACCGCTGAACAGGTATTACAAAACAACCTGGCGCAGCAGCAATGGCGTTCCAGTTTAAGCCCTGACAAATTGGGGGTAGTTACCATTAAGCCTGAAATGCTGTCACTGACCGGGTTAGCGCAGTACGTTGATTATCTTGAGCAAAATGATCAGGAAGCCAGCCGCTATGAGCTGGCATTCTGGCGTAAAATGCTGCAACCCTTGTCGGTTGCTGCGATGTTGTTACTGGCACTGAGTTTTATTTTCGGACCGCTGCGCAGTGTTACTATGGCTGCGCGGGTACTGCTTGGAATTTTAACCGGCTTTGGTTTTTTTATGAGTAACGAGTTGTTCGGCCCGTTGGCGCTGGTTTACCAGTTACCGCCGCTGGCCGGTGCCATGTTACCCAGCCTGCTATTTATGGGCCTGGCGCTCTATTTCATGCGAAAAAAGGTGTAGTGCGCTTTAGTATTCGATGGGGTACATCAGCGGGCGTGCTGATGTACGTTCAGGCTTTTGCTGTGCTCTTTGCTAATTACCACCATCTGGCTGGCGGTAAGCTGGTCTTGCAATGCCAGGCCTTTTCCCCAGCGTAGCCACAACCAGAAGTTACCTACTCCAAAGAAGGCCAGTAAAACCCGGGCCAGTGCCTGAAATGGTGTTAACGCCAGACCATTTTGTTTTACTACCACCAGTCGCCAGGCGCGCATGCCAAGGGTCTGGCCGGCTTTACACCAGAAATACACATAAAAACCCAGAATGACCGTCACCAAATAAGCAAAATACAGCCAGCGACGCCACCCGGTATTTAAATAATCAGCAATATCACTGTAACCACTCAGGTTCACCAGATCGCCCCAGGCCAACACCTGAACCAATAACATAGCAACACCAGCGGCCAGCATCACCAACGCTGCCAGTACCAGAATATCGTATATCATTGCCGCTAAACGCCGGGCAAAACCGGCTCGGGGAGCATTGGCTAGCACATTGGCAAGCATAATAAAGTCCTGTCAGTAAACTGTCGCAAGTTTAACATGGTGGTATTTTTTTGCGATGCAAGGTTCGGCTTTTTTCAGCACTGCTGCAATTTTGTGCATTTAAAAGCTAATTAAAACAAAGAGGCATAAAAGCACTTGCCAAGCTTTAGCAGCACCGTATAATGCAGGCGTTTACTTCAAAAACTCCCTCAGTGCCTGGGTGGCGAAATCGGTAGACGCAGCGGATTCAAAATCCGCCGGGGGAAACTCCGTGTCGGTTCGAGTCCGACCCTAGGCACCATACTTCCTGAAAGTTAAATTCATTAGAATACCTGTGCGATAATCATTTTTAGTGTTGTTTCCGCTTATTGTCGATCTACATATTGTTTGTCCGACTACGTAAAGTAAGTTAATCACTGCTATCTTTGCTGCAGCATTTCCGCTGATGCCAGGCCACAAGCCACGGCTATGTAACTTATGATCACTTTAATTCTGACAGACCAGGAGCGAGTCAATGAAACATAACGCGGTAGTGCACTTTGAAATTTATGTAAACGATATGGCGCGTGCCAAAGCTTTTTATCAGGCGCTATTTGAAATTGAGCTGGTGCAGATGCCATCACCCACGCCGGAGATGGAAATGGACATGTGGTTTTTTCCGATGGACAAAGAAAATGGCATGAATTATTACGGAGCTGGCGGCAGCCTGGTTAAGATGGCAGGTTATACGCCTGGTAGTGGTGGTACCCTGGTGTATTTTGGTTGCGATGATTGCGGTGTAACGGCAGATCGCGCTGTAGCACATGGTGGCAGTGTTCATCAGCATAAAATGTCTATCGGGGATCACGGTTTTTGTGCTGTTGTCGGCGATACAGAGGGAAATTTAATTGGCTTACATTCTATGCAGTAATCGACATGGTGCAAACGATTAGGTTTTGCCATGAAAAGTGAGTTAGCGCGGCACAATGCTGATTGGCAAAACGGCAGTATGGTTGATGGCCGGCGCCGCCATATTATTAAGGTGCTGACTGGTGCCGGGCTGGTGTTGGGCTCAGGGTTTGCCGGTAAACTGGCCTTTGCCTGTTCCGGTATTCAACCGGGCATTCAGCTTTATACCGTCAGAAGTTTAATGCAGCAAGATGTACAAAACACGTTGCAGCTGTTGGCCGGGCTGGGCTATACACAGCTGGAATTTGCCGGCTTGTTTGGCAAGCCGGCAGGGCAAATTGCAACATGGCTTGGCGAACTTGGCTTATCAGCGCCTGCTGGGCACGTGATGTTACAGCCGTTGTTACACGAAACCAACCGGGTGTTAGATGATGCATTGGCGCTGGGACATCGCTATCTGGTTATGCCGTACCTGACTGACGCTGAGCGCAGTAATGGCTTAGCTGGCTATCAGCAACTGGCAGCAAAGCTCAACCGGGTCGGCGAGCAATGTCAGGCTGCTGGAATAACCCTGGCATACCATAACCACGATTTTGAGTTTTCAGTCATCGATAACGTTCGGCCATACGACATTTTACTGAGCCAAACTGATGCCTCCCTGGTAAAAATGGAAATTGATTTTTACTGGGCAGCAAAAATGCAGGTTGATGTGACGGCCTTGTTTCATCGCTATCCGGGCCGTTTTCCGCTCTGGCATTTAAAAGACATGACAGCGGATGGCGACTTTGCCAACCTTGGCAAAGGCGTGATTGATTTTGCGCGAGCACACGCCGCAGCCCCGGTTGCCGGTTTACAGTACGCTTTTGTAGAACGCGATGTAACAGATGATTTAACCGCGACCCTTAAGCAAGGCGTTCGCGGTTTTAACCAGATATTCTGCTAAATTCCACGCTTTGTTATTTATCTATCCAGTAATCCGAAAAAGGGGTCCGAAAAAGGGGGCAGAGACAATTAAAAGCGCGCCAGAAAAATCATATGCATTTCAGTTGCTTGCATTGGCATGGCGATGAGTAGCTCTGGTCCCTTATGCTATGCGGGTGTTGGTAAATCGTTTCATTGTATCCACATTCTGGTGTTTTAACGTTGACTACTTTGCTCAGTCAGGTGATGCCTCAAGATAAATACGCGTTGCAAGCTTTAATTCTATAGATTGATGATTGCTACTTTTTCCCTTGAATAAGGCAAGTAAGCCACCCTTTTCATCAAGCATGACCGAACTGAACGTTACGCCCAGGTCTACGGCAGCGTTGATTTTGTTATCGGCACCTAACTGCTTAACTCTTTTAATTGACTCAATAAATACTTTCTCAGCTGAACCTGCTGGTATCTCCGCTTTTCCTGACATTTTTCCTCCGTCACTTGCTGGTTATTTTCGGCTTGTTTTTCTTTTAACCGGTTTTACTGCTTGTGTTTCTGGAGCAGCTGCTGCTCCAGCAGGACTAAGCGCAGTGTTCTTGAGTATGTTTATAAGCGCATTTAGCAGTGCATTGATCGCAGTGCTTTTCAAACCTGGGGGCTTTTTCTCAAGCTCGGATTCAATTTTTTCTAAAGTTGCATTAAGTTTTTCAGGAGATAGCTTATGAAGATCTGTGTATAAAGTTTCCTCAGCTGAAGTAGGCGTAGCCGGACTGGTGTGGTCTTTTTCTGAAGAGCCTGGGGTCGCGTTCTGCGTGTCTTGGGGGCCTGAGTCGGCCAAGACATCTTGCACATCTATATCAGTCGCTATAGAGCCGTCAAGGTGAAGTTCAATAGCGCCATCTTTATGAAGGGTTAAATTGTGACCATCTTCTAGATCGCATTTTAGTGTAAAAGAGAAATTAACATCGCCAGTAATGAGAGCATATGCATCACCCTTTTTTTTATCGGCAGAGTCTCTACTGACACGAGATAATGATTTTTGCAATGCAACAAGCACTTCGTGCACTTTGTTCTTCTGCTCTGAATGCAAATTATCCATGAAGCAAATCCATTTGTTATTTTATTGAGAGGCTGACGGCGCTTGAGCTGTAATACTTTCCAACTTGCCAACTGCTGTTGCTACTTGATCTGGCTGTGCAAGGTCTATCCCCAAGCTATTCAAGAAACCTTCAAGTTGTATTTCGTTATCATTTGAAAGTGAATAAAGCGCTCGCGCTGTAAGTAAACTTTCAGTTGAAGTGGATGTCTCTGATGAGAATTGACCTGCTGTTTGCACTAAACCGACAGCGATGCCTAAGGAACCACCTACCGTTTTCTTAGAAATTGAGGCAATGCGCATGGTAATGCCCACATCGATTTGCGCCGCGACTTTCCATGTCGGCGCCATGCTAATGTACTGACTGATCAATGCAACCTTTTGAGCAGGATCTGTGACAGTTCCTATTACAGCCTCTATGGTTTTTAAGTAATCTCGCCAAATATACATTTGTTCGCGATTGGCGTGTGTTGCTGCTTTTACCGGGGCACTTAGCAAAGTGCTTACGACATCTTCAATCTGACTTTGGCTCATTATCTTTCCTTACACTATGTTTATGCCAAAACTTCAGCAACTATTGAACGTAGAGGATTGACAGGGAACTGAAAGGTTTTCTTACATACTATCTGAGCGTTAGCGACAAGCCTGCTCTGCTACTACGGAAAGTGAACCATTTCCTATCCTTGCTGATTAAATATTGTACAATTTCAGAGGTTAGCAACTTTTAATTTAAAAAATTACTTTAAACGTGTTGCCAAAGTGTTTTATGCGGCGGTATTGGATGTCGGGCTTGACTATACGCCATCCGCGGTTCGCTTACTCTTTTCAGAATCTTCAACTAAACTGGTTAAAATATGAGCAGGGAGGTTGAGATGAAACGCAGGGAATTTTTAAGTAAATCTACTTTGGTCGTGGGCAGCAGTATGCTGTCCTTCCCTACTTTGCTGCAGGCGGGGTCTGAGCAAAGCACCAATGCTGTGGTCAGTAGGGCAGACTGGCAAGGATTACGTAAGCTGTTTGCCCTAAGCCATGATTATATTCATCTGGCCACATTTCTGCTGGCATCCCATCCTAAACCGGTAGCGGATGCGATTGAGCGGCATCGTCGGGCTTTCGACGTTAACCCGGCTGATTACTGGCATGAACACTTTATGACGATTGATCAGGAAATCTCTGCTGCCGCGGCCAGCTACATGGGAGGCGATGCGTCTCAAATCGCGCTGACCGATAGTACCACCATGGGCTTAGCACTGGTATACAGTGGCCTGACGTTACGCCCAGGTGATGAAATACTGCAAACGGTACATGATCATTACTCAACGGATTTATCCCTGCAGCTGCGGGCGGCACGCACCGGTGCAAAGATCCGGCAAGTTGCTCTGTATGATGACCCCTCAGCGGCGACTGTTGATGAGATTGTCAGCCGCTTAAAAACGGCGATTGCTGCTAGTACCAAGGTGGTGGCACTGACCTGGGTTCACTCTTCAACCGGTGTCAAACTCCCCATCCGGGCTATTGGTGACATGCTCAACGCAGTAAATAACCAGCGGGCAGAGTCCGATCAAATCCTATTTTGTGTTGATGGCGTTCATGGCTTTGGCATTGAAAATGTCGATGTAACGACCCTGGGTTGCGATTTTTTTATTGCCGGCACCCATAAATGGATTTTTGGCCCCCGCGGCACGGGAGTTGTCTGGGGGAGTGATAAGGGCTGGGCACAATGTACGGCGGTTATTCCCAGCTTTAGTCGTTCCTACGATGTCTGGCTGGGCGGCAGTACCTATGATCAGGTACCCATTGGTGAGCATATGACACCGGGCGGCTTTCACTCGTTTGAACATCGCTGGGCGCTGCCAGAAGCGTTTAAATTACATTTACAATTGGGTAAAGCCAATGTGCAGCAGCGCATTCATCAGTTGAACAGCCTGACGAAGCAGGGGCTTAGTCAGCTTAAGGGCGTGAAATTGCACACACCGCTAAGCGCCGAGTTATCTTCTGGTCTGGTGTGTTTTGATTACAACGATATGGTTGCGGATGATGTGGTCAAAGCCATGCACAGTAAAGGCATCATCATGAGTAGCACACCGTACCGCAAATCTTATGCCCGCTTTGCACCAAGCCTGATTAACAACGAGCAGGAAATAACACAAACATTGGCAGCACTGACCACAGTGCGTTAATTGCTCTCGGTGCTGTAAATACTTAAGGTGTTTATGAAATGTGGAGCTGTTTGATAAACCAAGATGGAACCGTTAAGTTAAATCTATAACTGTTGCAGTTTGGTCAGGGCCAATTATTTAAAATGTCTTGATACAAACCAGACTGTTGCAACTTTTCCAGCTCTTGATCAAATTGTTGTTGTAACGGTTGGTCCTTGAAAATGGCACCATAAGGTTGGGTAATAAATATCGGGTGAATGGTTATCCTTTCGGCAGGGTGATTTTTTTGCATAATATAATTTAATAGCCGCCGCTCGCCGATAACCACGTCGGTTCTGGCATTGACCAGCAGTTTAAGCTGAAGCTCACGTTCTGCAACTTCTAAATAGTTTTCCTCTTTTACCGTATCGGCAAACTCCTGACCTAGTACAGAGGTAGCAAACTGATAGGCAATAATATTTTTGCCTTTTAAATCAGCCAGAGTATTAATGTTGTATTTATTATACTCAAGCGAAACGACAACATCTGCAAAGGGCAAATACGGTGTGGTTAAATAACCGTTGTCTGGGGGAAATGCAGCAGGACTGGCAACATCAAATTTGCCTTCATTAAACTCTTTAATCAGGCGATTATAAGCCAGCAAATGAAATTCACTATGATAGCCCATTTTGGTTAAAATTTGCCGGATAATTTCAACATCTATACCGGTAATGCCTTTTCCTTCCTGATAAAACGCCCAGGGCGGACCGATATTAACGGCCACCTTAAGCGTTTTAGGCTCTGCGTCCAGCTGCCTGGAAAAAATCAACACTAATAGTAAGATAACACGCATTTTTAAAACCACTATATAGCTGAAAACTCAAAATCGTTTACTTAAAACGCTGGTTCTTTGTGCTAAGTGTACAGTTTGTTTTCTAAAATTGCTCCCCGTATTGCTGACAGGGTCGTCGCGTTTCAGGGTTCTGCCCGGCATACTCGGTTACGCCCTGCTGCTTTTGCGCGGTATAAAGCTTCATCTGCGAGCTGGATCAAGCTGGTAGGTGTATCAGAACGTCGACATTCTGCCACCCCGATACTAACTGTACATAACGGTAGCGCGCTTTGGGCCGAGGTGTGCTGCTCCAGCGCAAACCGCACCCGCTCAGCGAGTTCACTGGCACTGACTAAATCGGTATCCGGTAAAATAATCAGGAACTCCTCACCGCCAATTCTGCCGATAAAATCGGTTTTTCTCAGCTGTTCTTTGCAGCAGTCAGCTGCCGCCCTTAACGTGTGATCGCCGGTCTGATGGCCAAAGTTATCGTTAATGGCTTTAAAATCGTCCAAGTCCAGCATCATAATAGTCAAAGGGGTTTGCTGGCGGGTAGTTCGTGATATTTCTATATCCAGAATGCGCATGGTTTCCCGACGATTTATTAAATCAGTCAGTTCATCCGTGGTCGCCATTTTCTCCAGCTGCTTTGTGCGTTTTTGTACTTCAGCTTCCAGCCGCGCATTAGAACTGGCCAACTGCTGTTCAGCCTGAGTCAGCTCAGAAATTTTAGCCTGCATATTTTTTTTACTGGGTAAGCTGATGGCTTGCGGCAACAAATACCATAGCAAGAGAGCGGTAGAGATGGAAATAAGACCCGTTACAGATTTGATTATGCCGTGAATATAGTAGTAACCATGCCAGATATTAATGATACCCAGTAAATGGGTAGCGCCGCAGAAAAAAATAAAACCGGCAAACATTAGAAACATCCAGTCAAAACGTAAATCGTCTCTCGCTCTTACCAGTCGCACCAGGGCAACTGGGATCAGCATATAAGCGGTAAAGGTCAGAATGTCACCGCCAACATGCAGAATGAGTAAATCGGTGCGCCACAGCAAACAATGACCATGCGGCATAAAATCACCGTTAAATAATGCATTAATAAAGTCCATTAGCTACCCTGAATTATTTACAGAATATTGATTCTAGCTAATAATTACGAAAGTAGTACTAAGACAGGAACAAAAGTGGCTTGTGATAGCCGCTACAGACAAGATAAAACTAATGAATTTCTTTAGCCAGCTTTAACATTTGAGCACTAAGATGAAAACCCTGTTGCCGGGCTAATGTCAGATTAACCCGAAACGATATCCGGTTAGGTTCGGCAATTAAGCCAAACATGGCGCCCTGGCGAAATAACTCAGCACCTTCTACCACCGTTAGGCGGCCGGATGTTTGCAGTAACTGTGACCAGTCTGGTTTAGATGCAAGTTCTGCATTTAAGTATAAAACAGTGCACTCGGCTGCCTGATTCGCTGCAGTTAACAGGGAAACCTCGGTCTGCTGCGGCAGAATTTGGGTTAGGGCATTGAATACCCCGACATCGCCGGCAATGCAATAGTTTTGCTGCGCTGGCGGATTTTTTGACCATTCACTGTACTGAACAAATCGGAATAGTAGCGCGGCTTTTAACGATGCCTGCGCCGGCTGTGCCCGTACGGGAGACATAAAGAGAACCAAGGTCGCCCCGATCAATACCGCCAATAACCTGCGCATTACAGGAAACTCCAGTTAATGGATAATTCAGCACTGCGTTCAGCTTGTTGCAGCGGAACTCCTGTTGGTAGCGGGGCGTCGAAGTAGGCTTTATCGAAGACATTTTTCAATCCCAGCACAACATGTAATGTGGGGTTGAGTTGCCAGGACAGCAACAGATCGTGCCGGGCATAGCCGGGCATTTGGCCGCTGGGGCTGGTGCGGGCTGATGTTGCAAACATATGCCAGTTCAGATACAAATCGTCACGCCAGAGCGGCTGGCTATACTGAGTTTTAAACAGATGTTCCGGCGAGTTAGTTAAACCCATCTGATCATTTTTATAACGGGCTCGCTGGGCACTGGCAGACAGTTGCAGTGTAGCGCCGCTTTGCCAGGTTTTGGTGGCGGTTGTTTCAAGACCGTAGGATTCGACGGCGCGGTCGTTAAAAAACTGCACTATGGCGCTTGTACCATAATTACCGGTGATCAGATTGCGCACCTGAGAATGGTAAACCGTGGCGCCAACAGCCCAGCTATTTGCAAGCTGAGCCTGCCAGTTCGCTTCCAGCGTGTTAATTAACTCCGATTCAGGCACAGGCAGTTCGTTATATATATTACTTTCCCGCTCATATTCGTTGGGCGCGCGAAATGCCGTACCATAACTGAATCTGATGCTCTGCTGGTTAGTCAGCTGCCATATCCAACCAAGCTTAGGGCTGAATTCACGAACATTCTGTTCGGTATAGTCGTAGCGGAAACCGCTGATCAATTTATGATTTTCAGCAAATTGCCAGCCATGCTGCAGATAAAGCCCAATTCGGTTGTTGTTACTGCTGACACCAAGTACCGGAATAACATTATCAATACTAAACTGATAACTCTGATGCTGATCGTGCTGGCCATCAATCCCAAATAGCAAATGATGAGACGGTTCCGGGGTATAGCTTAAGCGTAAATCGAGGTTAGTCCATCTGCCGGTAACATCAAAGTGGTAGCGACGAATCTCGCCGGTTGGAAAAATAAAGGGTGTAAAAGTGGTAATGTCAAAGCCATTGGTTGATAAATGGGTGTACATCTCAACCTGATCGCTCAGACTATGGCCATGCTGCAGCGAAATAAAATAATTACGGTTTTTTATTTTAAAAATGTCGCTTCTGCTAGGATCCGCTACCAGCGCCACGGGCTCCTCCCGGGTGCGCGACACGCCCGCCATTTGCACTTGCAGCCGGCGGTAGCGATAGCTGGCAGCCAGTTTATGGTTAAGATCGTTGTTCAGGGTTTGTTGTGATAATACAGGCTCGGGTGCGTTGATATCAGCAAAAGCAATGTTGTCCTGCTGGCTGCGGCTTAGCGACACCCAGCCTTCATGACCACTGGCATGGCGAAGACCATAGGACATAGACAAATCGAGTTGATCGCGTTGGCTGGCAGCCAGCGCTAACTGCGCTCCCTGCAACTTATTACCCCGCTTCGTTATCACATTTACCACGCCCAGAAACGCGTTATTGCCATATAATGCGGAGCCGCTTCCAGGACTGTACTCCACCCGATCAATCAGTTGCGGATCAATATAAAAATTATTACCGATCATGCCGGCATCATAAATATTGTCATTGACTCTGGTACCATCAACCAACAGCAGAACACGCGCATTGTAATCACCCGGCCGACCAATGCCGCGGGCACTAAGATAGCCGTAGCTGGTGTCGGAGCTGACGTACAACCCTGGAAAGAAACTGAGGATCTCGATCAAGTTTCTCAGGTTAAAGCGGCGGATTTCTTCATCAGTGACAATATGGGTAACTTGTGCCGATTTACCCGCACTCTGAGCGTGGCGTGCTGAGGTCGACACTTCAATCCGGGTTGGATCTGTTGCGGTAGGCTGCTTAAGCAGTTCTTCCAGGCTTGGCACCTGTTGAGCTTGCAGTGGCATGCTGCTAAAAGACAACATTAAAACGTTAATCAGCACTATATATCTGGTAACCATTTTTCCCCGCCCTTTTTGCCTGATACATGGCCTCATCGGCCAACTGCAGTAATGTGGCTGCACTGTTACTGTGCTGCGGACACAGTGCAACACCAATACTTAATGTCACCGGCATTTGCGTATTTTTAACCCAGATGGGTTGATTAATTTTTTCGAGTAATCGTCTACAAACGTGTTCGGTCAGTTCCGCAGTTACCTGTTTTGGCAATAGAAGCGCAAATTCGTCCCCGCCGAGCCGACACAACGTGTCGCCGGCCCGAATGGCTGCCTGGATCCTGCTGCTGACTTCTATCAGCACTTCATCACCGGCATCATGGCCGTAATTATCATTGACGAATTTGAAGTTGTCGACATCAATAAACATCAACGCCGACATCATATTACTTTTACTACTGTCCAATACCATTTCATTTAAAAGTTCAGTGAAGCTATGGCGGTTTGGAAGCTGGGTTAGGCTGTCTTTCATGGCAAGATGCTCCAGCTCATCACCCCGTGCCGCCTGTTGCTGCAATTCGCTGCTCAGCTCTTCCTGCCAAATCTCTGCTCGTTTAAGCAATTCATTAAAGCGTTGGGTCAAACTGCCTATTTCATCATTATCAATAACCGTGGCCCGCAACGAAAAATTTCTTTCATCTGCCACTTTTTCGGCCAGCGCCGATAAGGCGACTAACGGCGAGAGCGCTTTGCGCTGAATTTTAATCAGCAGCCTGGCCGCAAACCAATAGATGGCGGCCATTAATCCGGACATAATGAGTAAGCCCCGTAAAAACCAGTTCATCAATTGATGCAGGTTTTCCCGGATATACAGCACACCTTCAGTCTTATCTCTGACCTGTATCGGCACAATAAGCTCGATTTCCAGGCCATAATAACGGCGTTGCGGCTCTTGGTACGTGGGCATTGACTGCCATGGCAAGGTGGCGGTATCGGCTAAATCAGCAAACAGCTCGCCCTGGGCATTATATAGCGCAATACCACTTATATCACGATTGTTGACAAGTACGGTCAGCTCCTGCTCGGCAGCATCCGGGTCATTAAACACCAGCATGGCAGACACATTGCTCGCCAGCTGAATAGCGGCTAATTCTGCTGCACTACCCTGGCGTTCCCGGGCCGTCAGCCATAGCATTAGCGCAATCAGTACAAAACTGATCAGCATGCTGCCCAGCAAAACGGTCAGGTTTTGCCGGGTGAGTTTGCGAACCAATGAATGGCGGGGTTTCGTCAAGCTCAACTGAGTCTCTTTGCTGGTCATGATGGAAGTTATACTACATTAAGTTCGGAAAAACAGCATTGCTGCAGAAGATTATAGATGACCTTGGGCAGTTACTAAAGAACGGCAAAGCTGACTCGGTTACCTGAAAAAAATGACAAAAACTGTGCATAAAACACTTGTCCGGCGCAAATTTACTTTGCCAGGACTGAGTGCTTTACTTGTAACGGCTTATCAATAAGCACCAGTTTAAAACGTGAGAGGACAGCATGAGTATTACCAGCAAACATCCTGAAGCAGAGTGTGACATTGAGCAAGGCTGTGCCGCTATTGAGCTGATTATAGACCCCAGGCCGCATGACCTGGGTGGCTTTACCGTGCGGCGCAGTTTGCCGGTCAAACAAAAACGCAGCATTGGCCCCTGGATTTTTTTTGATGAAATGGGGCCGGCCGAATTTGCAGCCGGTGACGGCGTGAATGTGCGACCCCATCCGCATATTAATCTTGCTACAGTGACTTATTTGTTTGCTGGGGAAATCCTGCACCGGGACTCATTGGGAAGCTATCAGCCAATTACACCCGGTGATATCAACCTAATGGTCGCAGGAAAGGGTATTGTCCATTCTGAACGCGAGCGGCCTGAGGTTACCAACCAGGTACACCGGTTACATGGTTTACAGCTATGGATGGCGTTGCCCGAAGCGGATGAGGAAACGGAGCCGGCGTTTTATCACTATCCTGCCTCTACCATCCCGGCTGTCACTATTAATGGTGTAGCGGTGCGGGTCCTGATTGGTAGTGCTTATGGTCTGCACTCTCCGGTGAAAACGTTTTATCAAACCTTGTATCTGGAAGCTGAATTGCAACCTGGTCAAAGCTTGCTGTTACCAGAGTGCGCAGAGCGCGGCCTTTACCTGGTGTCGGGCCAGTTGCAGCTGCAAGACAGCCAACTGGACGCTCAGCAGCTGGCTGTGCTTGGACCGGCTGCAGATGTGGTCATCACAGCGACCAAACCGAGCCAAATTGTGCTTATTGGTGGTGAAACAATTGGTAAACGCGTCATGGAGTGGAATTTTGTGTCCAGTCGGCGGGCGCGGGTTGAACAAGCCAAGTTGGACTGGCAGCAGGGCGGTTTCCCCAAAGTACTGGGCGATGAAGATGAGTTTATACCGCTGCCAGTCTAGCCAATCTAAATCGTAAAGCGAAAGCATATTAACAATCCCGCCCGGCGGGGCTTTGCTGATGAGTTATTCCGGTGAGGTTAATTCGCTGTGCCCGACACTCCGGGCACTATAATTGCTACATTTTTGCTTAGAGGAAGCTTTCGCTGTAAAACTTCTACATTTCCAGCGGTAAAACTTACCAGTGGCGTTAAATGAACAGCGGGTTTAAATGTCTTCTAACCGGTTAGCGCCCTGCATCATTTGCTGGGCTTGTTGCTTTTGCAAATCACGTACCTTCGCCAGTAACTCCTGAATTTCTTCCTTCGGGCTGCGATCATACAGGTTCTCAAAAAGCAGAATAATGATTTGATGCTGCTGCTCCACCTCACTCATAATGGCGTTGCAATCCATTGTGGTGTAGGCATCATTACAGGCGGGCTCTGCCATCAAGGGATGCTTATCAATATGCTCGGTACACCAGGTATTTAATGCTTTGTCTTCGCCCACGTCTTTAAAAGCACGGACCCGGGTCGCCAAATCCATTTCCTTGTCAGCAAGATAATTCAACAGCATCTGTGAACGGTCATTTTGTTGTTTATCAGCAGATTGGTTAAAGCAGTTAGATAAGTGTTGATGATAGCCAGCCGTCCAGTCGAGTAATCCACGAATTGAATCCACTTTCATAATTTCTCCTCGTTTAAAGCTGGCAGTGCTGCCGCCAGAACGTTAAATAACATTGTTAGCTAGCAGAACTATGCAAGGATGAGACCAGCAGGGCGCGACGCGCAACTCTTTGTTAAGTCGTCTTGAAATGAGACAATCGGGAATAAATAAAATTGCGACACAACATCGCCTCGGCATAGTCGCTGGGAATGTCAGCAGGCTCCTGTGCAGTCTGGTATATCACAAAACCCGCTTTTTGGTACATGGCAAGTGCTGCCGGATGATCAGCCGAGCAGGTATGCACCCAGACCGGCATCTTGTTATCTGTTGTGGGCACTTTATTAGCAAGCCATTGCTGCGCGAGCGCAATGGCTGCTTGTGCCAGTTTAGGCCCCAGGCCTTTACCCGTAAAAGCAGGCAATAAACCAAAAAACTTTAACTCAACGCCAGGGCTCTGCTGCAGATGAGCAGTAACAGGATGATAATTCAGCTCGACAAAACCGGCGATAGTACCAGCCTGATACAACACCCAGGTGCGGACAGAGTCTTTACTCAGATAATCTAGCCATTGCTGATAATTCCAGTTAAGCCGGCTGAACCAGCGCCAATGATTCCCTACCGCGCAAAACAAAAACTGGCTGAGCTCCGGGCTTGGGATCGTTGCTTCCATTAATACGCTATCAGCCGGCCAGTTGGGCAGCGTTAGCGTTGGCCCCTGATATTGCAGGTACCAGGTGGTTATCAGGTTATCAGACATAGAAATTAATCGTAACAGGATGAATGCTAAGCATGCTAACAAAGCCTAGCACGTCGGTAAATGTTAACCCACCTATTAAAAAGTAGTGCCAGTTTGCAGATCCAAGGTAAGGTGTGGGATCTGTTAAAGACTAAAAGGAGTGGGAAAATGCGGGCGTTACTTATGTTGAGTTTGCTGTGCGGTGTTTATAGCGCCGATTCGTCTGGCCAGCTGCCTGCACAACCGGTTTCGGTGCAGCAGCCTGAAATGTTGCAAGTGGTGGCCGCCGATGCCCAACTAGAGATACTGGCAGAGGGTTTCCGCTGGTCGGAAGGGCCGGTTGTTGAGCCTGATACGGGGGCTGTGCTGTTTTCAGATGTGCCGGCAAATAAGGTGTATCGCTGGAATGTAAAAGAGGGGCTAACCGTTTATCTGGCGCCATCAGGCTATACCGGCATGTATCCGGATGATAACCCACAGCAAGGCGCCAATGGTCTTATTTTTAATGATAAGCAGCAACTGGTGCTGGCGCAACACGGCGATAGGCGTTTAGCCATATTAACTGAGGTTCAGGACGGCCAGCCACGGTACCAAAAGTTGGTGAATCACTATCAGGGCAAGTTGCTGAATAGCCCGAATGATTTGGTGCAGCACAGTAGCGGAGCGTATTATTTTACAGACCCGCCTTATGGCTTAAAAGGTGGCGATAAATCAGCGCAAAAGCAGCTGATGGCAAACGCCGTTTATCGGTTGGCTCCTGATGGCACGTTAACTGCGCAGATAACACACCTTAACCGACCAAATGGCCTGGCTTTTTCGCCAGATGAGAAATGGCTGTATGTAGCCAACTCGGAGTCGAGTGCTGCACATTGGTGGCGTTATGCGGTTGCCTCGGATGGCAGTCTTGGGCCAGCTGAACTGTTTTTTGACGCTACAGGCTACACCAAGACAAGCCGCGGTTTGCCCGATGGCTTAAAAGTATTACCAACAGGTCACCTTTTGGCCACCGGACCAGGCGGCGTATGGGTATTTACTAAAGAAGGCAAGCACTTAGGCACTATTCAAACCGGCGTGGCTGCAGCGAATGTTGCACTGACACCTGATAACCGCTATTTGTATATTACCGCTACTAATTATTTGCTGCGAATTGCGCTCGTATCGCCTTAACGTTGATCAGCGCAAGCAGATACCCAACCCGATCACTTGGCTGTGGCTGCTGCATCATCGACAAGCCACAACTAACTCGCCAATGGCTGAGATGAACTTGGAAATATGCACTACTATTAAAGGACTAAGGCAAAAACCATAGCTAGCTAACGCATCGCTTTTGATACTGCCGTTATGCCCTGGCGATTTTTTGGACTAATTTATTGATATTCGTCAAAACCACTGGGCGTTTTAACCAGTATTATACTAACTACATAATGCAGGAGAGTAGGTATGAGCAACTTCAATCGTCGAACTTTTTTTAAAGTGTCTGCCGGCACCATCATTGGCCTGACCGCAGGTGGCATAAGTTTAAACGCGCTGGCCGCCGAGCAACTGAAGCTGGATGACCCACTGGCAGCCGCCATGCGCTATACCCATAAATCAGAAGTAGCAGGTCAGAAATGTGAAAACTGTAACCTTGTCCAAGGTGAGGCAGGTCAGGAATGGCGGCCTTGTGCTATTTTCCCAGGTAAGTTGGTAGCTAATGAAGGTTGGTGTGCAGCCTGGGTTAAAAAAATTGCTGCGTAACACTGTCAGCACATAAAAAAACGGCCAGTTGGCCGTTTTTTACTTTCTCGCAGAATAATGCTGTTCAGGGCAGCTTTAAATGCCTGCCGCCGTCCAGTGGTAAGCTCCGGCCGGTTATATAATTACTGTTCAGTAAATACAACACAGTCTGTAACACCTCGTCCGGGCCGGGTTCTACTGCCATTAAAGACTTTGCCAGCGCTTTGATTCGGTAAGCCTCATCGTCGTTCTCATTAAACATCACCAGCGCGGGTGCAATGGCGTTAACTTTAACTTTAGGTGCCAACTGCCGTGCCAGCGACAATGTAAGGTTTTCCAGCGCTGCCTTTGAGGCGGCATAAGCCTGATGTTTGCTGCTACCTACACTCGCTACAAAGTCGGTAAGATGAATAATATCAGCCGTATCTTCTGCCGCTAACAGCTTAGGCAGTAACGCACGGTTTAACAGGTAAGGTACTTTGGCATGTATCTGGTGCATGTGATCAAATACCGCCGCATCCTGCTGCAGCTGAGTTAACACACTATGTTCGTTTTGCTGGGGTAACGGGATGTCGGGCTGCCAGCTGGATGCATTATGGATAATGGCCCGGATAGCCGGATAGGCTGCCATTGCCTCGATAAAAGTGGCGATATCAGTAAGCTGATTAAAATCTGCTCTGACACAATGCACGTCAGCTTGTTGCAACGCGGCAATGCCAGGAGTTGCTGTGCGGTAACTGACTACCAGCTGATAGCCTTGTTGCTGCAGCGCTAAAGCGCAATGCAGACCAACCCGCTGGCCCGCACCGGTAATAACAATGACACCTTTATTTGTTGTTGACCCAGACATAATAATTACTGTTGAGGATTGATGTTCTCGTTACGCAACGTAGTCGTAACAGGTTCAGTGTGCTGTGCTTATCAATAATAAAGTTATTGGCTTTCGTTGAGTAATGCGGCACTGACAAAACCCAGAAAATCATGCTCTGGCAACGGCTTTGCCCAATAGAAACCCTGGCCTTCATCGCAGCCAAGTAATGCCAGTTGCGCCGCGGTTGCGCTGTTCTCAATGCCTTCAGCCACGGTTTTAAGGCCAAGGCTCTTGCTCATTTGAATAATGGCTCGCACCAGCGGCTCGTCCCGTTCCGATAAACACAGCGATAAAATAAAGGATTTATCGATTTTCAGCCTACTGGCATTGAACCGACGCAAATACCCCAGATTGGAGTAACCTGTGCCAAAGTCATCGATCGAGAAACGAATGCCTAACTGATGCAGTGCGGCCAGTTGCTGGGCAATATTATCGCCTTCACCAATCAGTAATGATTCGGTTAATTCTAACTCCAGGGCATGTGCAGGCAAGGCGGCAGCACTGAGCGCTTGTTGTACTTGTTGCTCCAGCTTGCCATCACGAAACTGGACATAAGACAAATTAACTGCGACGGTAAGATCATGATAACCTTGCTGATGCCAGCGACTACACGCCAGACAAGCTTGCTGCAGCACCCACTCGCCAATTTCCACTATTAATCCACTGCTTTCAGCCAGTGGAATAAAGTCATCAGGGCTAATCATACTGCCATCAGGTTGCGGCCAGCGCAGCAAGGCTTCGGCACCAATGACCTGTTGGTCGCTCAGTTGCAGTTTTGCTTGAAAATAAAGTTGAAACTCCTTTTGTTTTATTGCCTTACGCATTAATTGCAACATGTTAAACTTGTCGATACTGGCCTTGTTCAGCTCGTCATGATAAAACCGATAAACGTTTCGACCATCCGCTTTTGCCTGGAACATCGCCATATCAGCATGCTTACAAATTTCGCTGAATTCAATACCATCCTGTGGTGCAATAGCAATACCAACGGAGCCTGAGATCTCTATCTGATTTTGCATAATATAGAACGGGGCGGTTGTTTGCTGCAGCAGAGCTTCAGCTTTAGCCGCTAACGCTTCATTGCTGGCAAATCCGGGAACCAGTACTAAAAATTCATCGCCGCCGAACCGACATAAGATGTCATGCTCTGACAATAAATTCTCCAGTCTTCTGGCTAATTGCTGCAGTAATAAATCACCCGCGGCATGACCAAGCGAATCATTTACTGGTTTAAAGTTGTCTAAATCCAGAAATAGCACAGCCAGTTGCTGCGCGTTGGTCAGACACTGGTTGTACAATTGCTGAAAATGTCGTTGACAGGATATGCGGTTGGGCAGCGCGGTAAGGGGATCATGCAGGACCAAATGCTCGATATGTGCCTGGCTTTGCTTTACCCGGTGATTCTCAGCGTGCAGGCTACTCATTAAGCGTTGTTGATCACGATATAGCAGGTACACGCTGACACCGGTGACCAGTAAAATTGCCGCCACAAACACAAAGTGCGCAGCGCTGATAGTCGGGATAACCGGGGCAACTATGCCGCTGACAGCAAAATAGGTAAGCGAGGCACAAAATGCGAGCATAAAAGCGATTAGCGAGAAAAACAGTCTGCTATTGCCCAGCATAGCAGCAAACACCAGTACGCCAGGATAACCCAGCAACGCCAGATCCCGGATCCCGCCAGAAATAAAAGCCAGCGCAGACAACATCAGGCACATGGCCCAAAGCAAAACGATAGTTGCGGTAACAATCTGCCGTTGATAGGCAAAGATGCCCGCTAATGCCAGGGTAAAACAACCTGCTACCAGTACCCATTTTGTCGTGCCGTTGGCCACCGCTACTGCCAACACCAAGCCGAATAAGGTCAGGCCTATTATTTGTAATAAACGTTTGGTGCGCAGCTTATGAAGCTGGTTGGGGTAATTAACAACGGAGCTCTGGCTGTATTCTGGGCTATTCGGCATTCAAGTCGATACTGCAAATTAATCGGGTTACTTTACTGTAGCCGCTTTTTTCCGCTTGTGCTAACGCCCTTTGCGTTTTATCACCGATAATATTATTGCTTTGTATGGCCGATTCAAGAGTCCGGCGGCTAACGGATCAGCCGCTTTTCGTCTTGTCAGCATTGACTGACGTGCCCGCTAGCTTGCTGGAAATTAATACGGCCAAAATCAGCATACTGCTCGATACCCATAAGCAGGTTATCAGCCCCGCACTCTGATATAACCAACCTGAAAGCACGGTTCCCAGCAACCGGCCCAGTGCATTGGCCATATAATAAAAACCGACATCCATCGACACGCCATCGCTTTTGGCATAGCTGACAATTAAATAACTGTGCACCGAGGAATTCACCGCAAACACGGCACCGAACACCATTAAGCCGCCCAGAAGGACAAGTTCAGCCTGCCAGTTAATGGTTAATGCTATGGCAATAAGCGCCGGAATAATACACAACAGCAGTGCCCAGAGGGTTATTGTTTTTGCGTCAGGTAGCGTGCTTTTTCCCAGCAGCAGCGGCGCAACACTTTGTACCGCGCCATAACCAATGACCCACATGGCTAAAAAGCTGCCAACACTCCAGTGATCCCAGCCCAGTTGACTAGCCAGAAACAGTGGCAACGCGATGACAAACCAGACATCACGGGCACCAAATAACAACAGACGGGCGGCGGATAGAATATTTATCGCCCGGCTTTTTGACAGCATTTCCCGAAATTTTGGCCTGGTGCTGCTTTTGCCTAAATCCTGCTTTAGTTTAATTAAACTTAAGGTCCAGACCAGCAGCAACAAGATCACCATATATAGAATAGCCAGCTGAAAACCAACCAGGGTTAGTAATAAGCCACCGATAAAAAAGCCCAGGCCTTTTAACGCATTTTTAGAACCGGTTAACAGCGCTACCCATTTAAACAAGGTACCTTGAGCCTCGCTCGATACCAGCATTTTAATGCTGCTTTTGGCACTCATTTTGTTTAAATCTTTGGCAATGCCAGACAGCGCCTGGGCTGCCATTACCCAGGGAACAATAAGATACGCTGGGGGCAGCAGTAACATCGACAACGCGATAATTTGTAAAAACAAACCAATATTCATGGTTTTATTTAAGCCAATACGCGCACCCAGCCAACCGCCGACAAGGTTGGTGATGACCCCGAATACTTCATAAAACAAAAATAACATGGCAATGCTCAGCCCGCTGTAGCCCAGGCTGTAAAAATGCAGTACCACCAACATGCGCAGCGCACCGTCGGTTAAGGTAAATGCCCAGTAGTTAGCCGTTACCAGCAAATACTGGCGTACGGCGGGCGACAGCGACGCTGCCATCATGCTCAGGCCTTATCCTGCAAGCCGACCATTTTCGCCAGCTCTGCTGTGCGGTTGGCATAGCCCCACTCATTATCGTACCAGGCATAAATTTTAACCTGAGTACCATTAACAACCATGGTGCTCAGGGCATCAATAATGCTGGAGCGCGGGTCAGTTCTATAATCGATGGATACCAGAGGCCGGGTTTCATAGCCCAGAATGTCTTTCAGCTCGCCTTCAGCAGCAGTTTTAAGCATTTGATTTACTTCTATTGCGGTTGTTGGCCGCTCTACTTCAAAAACGCAGTCGGTTAGCGACGCATTGGTTAGTGGTACCCGAATAGCATGGCCATTTAACCGACCCTTCAACTCGGGGAATATTTCAACAATGGCGGTAGCCGAGCCGGTAGTCGTTGGAATTAAGCTGCTGCCACAGGCGCGGGCGCGGCGTAAATCTTTATGCGGCGTGTCCATAATACTTTGGGTATTGGTAAGGTTATGAATGGTCGTGATAGCACCATGCTTAATGCCAAGTTTTTCATGGATAACTTTGACCACCGGTGCCAGACAGTTAGTAGTGCAACTGGCTGCCGTGACAATCGGGTGTTTCGTTTTATCATACAGCTGATGATTAACGCCCATCACCACATTCAGCACTCCGGCTTCTTTCACCGGTGCGCTGACCACCACCCGTTTAACCCCCTGGCGCAGATAATCCTGTAAAGCGGCCACGGTCTTCATTTTTCCCGAGGCTTCAATGACCAGATCACACCCCGACCAGTCGGTATCGCTGATCGCTTTATTGTGAGTGACGGTAATGGTTTTACCATTGATCAGAATATTGCTGCCCTCGGCGCTGGCATTGTGGCGCCAGATCCCATGTACCGAGTCAAAATTCAGCAGGTGGGCATGGGTTGCAGCATCTGCTGCCGGATCATTTATCCGGATAAACTCCAGTTCAGGCCAGTCAAAAGCTGCGCGCAACGCCAGGCGGCCAATTCTGCCAAAACCATTTATACCCACTTTTATGCTCATGTCAGTTTCCTTTTCATCATTAGCAGCAGGCTTGTTCAGCCGGCCGCTCAGATACCAGAGTAAGTTGTTGCCGGCAAGGTGCCAGATAAGGCTGGTTGGCCAGTACAGTTTGTTGTAATACCTGATTCGCCCATGCGGGTAGTGCAGGGTGCAAAGAATAAAATACCCACTGGCCACTGCGTCGATCCTGGACAATATTGGCTTTACGCAGTTGGGCTAAGTGGCGGGATATTTTGGGCTGGCTCTGCTCAAGAGCTGTCATCAACTCACAAACACACAGCTCCTGTTGCTCGGTAATTAACAACAGGCTTTTTAAGCGAGTGTCATCAGCCAGTGCTTTGTAAAACAATAAAGGACAGAACATCTTGTTTGTCATCAAGGTCCGCTGTAAATATGAAATATCATATATGCGAAATTTCATATGTCAAGCAATTGAACAATACTTTCTCTGCTTTACCCATGGCACCTGCAGCGCTAAGATGCCGTGGGTTAGTCAGCCGTTTTCAGGGACTTTTATGTCAGATCAGCAACAAGGTTTTAAGAATGAAATGCAGCAAGCACGTCATCGCTTACAAGCTGTAAGTAGCCTGGCATTACAACAATTTGAGCAGGCCATGCGGGCATATCAGACTTGGGACAGCCGGTTGGCGCAGCAAGCACTAAGTCAGTTGCAAAAGGCGCATGATTTTGAGCAGGCGTTAGACGATCACTGTCTGGACATATTAAGTCACACCTCTAAAGATACAGATCTGAGGCTGATACTGGCGTTATTGAAAGCGATTACTGATATTGAACAAATTTGTATTCAGAATAGCCAGATTGCGCAGCAGGTTCTGGTTCCGGCTGCTACCTTACCGACAATAAAGCAATTGCAGGCGATCAGTGCCCTGGCAGAGCCGGTGGCAAAGATGCTGAAACTGTCACTGGCTGCGCTGCAACAATATAATATCAGTCAGGCTGAGCAGGTCCATCGTTATGCCGCCAGCGTCAATAGCTGCTACGGAGCCATTTTGCGCAGTAATCTGACAACAGGCGACCTGGAATCCGGGCAGTTAGAGGTTGCATTAAGTATTAACTGGGTTGCCAGAGCATTGGAGCGCATCGCCGAGCACTGCATTAATTTGGCTAAACAGGCTGTTTTTCTGACAAGAGTCAGCAGCGGTCAGTCATTGCGGGTTGAATTACAACCACGACGGCTCCGTTAACGGCAATTCCTGCCTCTCACCGCGTGATTAACAAAAAACATGTCATTAATATGACAGCTGACATATTAGTTAACTTAATAATATTCAATTAAGTCAGTACCTTAAATTTATTTAAAAATAATTCTCACCTTCACTAAACTGTAATAAAAATATGCTAGACAGCCGACGCGGCACTGACTATAGTCAGGTTAAGACGTAGCAGGAGTACAGCAATGAAGATGAACAATAAACACTTGGTAACAGCGTTAGCCGCAGTAGTAATTGTTGGCCTGAGCGGTTGCTCCAGTCTGAGCAAACAGCAATATACTTATGTGATCGATAACGACAGACTAACTGAAGCAAATAGCTTAACCCGCACCGCAAAACATACCGGTCATGTGGTCTGGTTGAATCCGCCAACCAAAAGAGTTGCAGTAACAAAAGACCAGTAAGCGCGCGCGAGACTAAGCAACATAACCCACCAATATGGTGGGTTTTTTATCTGTCAACGGGCAAAGCACCTGGCACCTTACAATCTGCAGTTCTCAGCGCTATGCCATGTCATAAAAGCGTCATGTTATGCGCGTATTCTCAGCAGGTAAATACTGCCTGAGATCCGCCATATGTTGTCAAAACTTAAAATATCCCAACGAATTTTGCTACTTGGCGTACTGCCTTTACTGGTTTTGGTATTCGTGCTGGCGGCCAGTTTTTGGGCGGCGCAAACCAAAGACAGGTTGTTTCATCAACTATATGATCAGCATTTGGCGATATTGTCTGATGTGATGAGTGCTCAGAAACTTATCCAGCAGCAAGGTTTAATAGAGATCCGTAAATATCGAACTGGCTGGGCATCTGCAAAGAATACCCAAACCATGGTCCTGGGCCAGATGGAGCAGGCACAGCAACATTGGTTGCATTTTACCAATACACGACCAGCAGGCGATGACGAAATCAGTTATCAGGCACTGGACGATGCATTTGCTGGCGCAATAAAGCAGTATGAAGAATGGTTAGCGTTTGCCGGCACCGATGCACTGCTGGTTCGCATTTTAAATGAGTCAACCATTAATGGCGAAATCGAACGGCGGATAACCAGCTTCGCCGATTTAGCTGATGCGTTTATTCAGCAACAGATTGCCGCTGCAGCAGTAGTGCGTGATCAGTCGGTGAACTTCACCGATATGCTGGTTAATGTTTATCTGTTTGGTGGTTTAGTGTTGTTACTGGCCATTGCGGCGCTAATTATCGCTATTCAACGCTCTGTCTCGATCCCGTTAAATGGCTTAAGCAGCTTATTGCTGCAAGTCGCGCAGCAATCTGATCTGCGATTGCGTGCAGCGAGTACGGGCAAAGATGAAATTGCTCAGGCAGCCAGAGCATTAAACAGCATGCTGCAGTCGTTTGCTGAGCTTATTCGAAACCTTGGTAGCAGTGCAGATGCGGTTAGTGAGCAGTCTGAGCAGGTTTCTGCAGTGAGTATTGAGGTGAACACTGGTTCGGCCCGCCAAACGGAGCAGGTAAGCCAGGTGGCAACGGCAGTTGAACAAATGAGTATGGCGATTCGCCAGGTTGCTGAAAATGGCAAAAGTGCCGCAAACCGTGCCGAGCAAGCAGAACAGTTCAGCCATGACGGCAGCCTGGTTGCCGCTAACAGCATGGCAACAACTGAACAGTTAGAGCAGAAAATGCTGCAAGCCAGTAATGTGATCAGCCAGTTGCAACAGGATAGCGGTCAGATTTCCAGCGTGCTGGAGGTGATAAGGAAAATTTCAGAGCAAACCAATTTGCTGGCGCTGAATGCGGCGATTGAAGCGGCCCGGGCCGGTGAAGCGGGTCGGGGGTTTTCGGTAGTGGCGGACGAAGTGCGAACGTTATCTGCCAATACCCAGCAGGCAACGGAGTCGATCCGTAACATGATCAGCAAATTGCAGCTGCAGGCTGACTCGGCAGTGGCTGCCATGGCTCAAGCTGCTGCGCAAGCCAGCGAGAGTGTTGGCCAGTCGCGCCAGACGGATCAGATGTTCCGGCAAATAGCCGGTGCCGTAAAACAAATTGTCCAGCTAAATGCTGAAATTTCAGTTGCAACAGATGAACAACAGCAGGTTGCTACCGCCATTGCTGACAGTATTACCATGCTCAACGATGATATCCGCCAGCTTAACAATGGGGCCGGACGCTCTTCTGACGCCAGTGAACGACTTAATACCCTGGCCAGACAGTTGGCCGAAGGCTGTCAGGCCTTCAAAGTATAGTAAGCTTTTAATATCGATGCTTTGCTACATACTTTAAATTGTTTGTCATATTACTGAAATAAAAGTATCGCATACTGTGCAGCATCAAACGCATCTCATACCGAGGAGTTACATAATGAAAATGAATAAGCTGACTAAACTGATCGTTGCTTCTGCCGTTAGCCTGGCATTCGCAGGGCAGGCACAGGCAAATCGTGACACTGTGCAGGTAGCTGGCTCGTCAACTGTGTTGCCGTTCGCTTCTATTGCCGCTGAAGAGTTTGGTAATAATTTTGCCCAGTTCCGCACCCCGGTAGTGGGTTCAGGTGGTTCTTCAGGTGGCTTACGTCAATTTTGTCAGGGTGTTGGTACCAACACTATCGATATTGCTAACTCTTCTCGAGCCATTCGTCCGGCTGAAGTAGAAGCGTGTAATGCCAATGGTGTTAACAACATTATCGAAGTGAAAATTGGTTACGACGGTATTGTCTTTGCTTCGCGGATTGACGCGGGAATTTTTAAGTTAAAACCTGAGCATGTTTTCCTGGCCCAGGCTGCAAAAGTGCCACAAAACGGCAAAATGGTTGCCAACCCTTACACTAACTGGCAACAAATTGATAAGGCTTTGCCCGATCAGGCCATTCTGCTTGCTATTCCGGGTTCAAACCACGGTACCCGTGAAGTTTATGAAGAGAAAGTGATTCTGGACGGCTGTAAAACCTTTGCAGAAGTGCAGGCACTGCCAAAAGCGGAGCAAAACAATTTTTGTTTAGCGATGCGTACCGATGGCAGCGTAGTAGAAATTGCTGGTGATTACACTGAAACACTGGCTCGGCTGCAAGCGCAGAAAAACGCCCTTGGCGTGTTTGGTTTAAGCTTTTATGAAGCAAACCGTGACCGGATAAAAGTAGCCACGGTAAGCGATGTTGAACCGACCGTAGATAATATCATTGCTGGCACTTACCCGGTGTCACGCCCGCTGTTTTTCTACGTGAAGGGTGAGCATATTGGCGTTATTCCGGGTTTAAAAGAATTCGCTGAATACTTTGTCTCTGATGCGGCATCAGGCTTTGGCAGTCCACTGGAAGCTGCAGGCTTAATTCCACTTGATGATGATGAGCGTGCTGCTATTATTGCTAACATTCGCGCTAAAAAGTCGCTATAACTGGTTTAGTGAGCTAAAAGAAGCAAGAGGACCATGCGGTCCTCTTTTTCTATTTCAGTAATATGACAGTGAATGTAATAAAACTGCAATATAAGCGCGTTAAGCTGGCGCGGCTTATTAAGAGGTAGTTATCCCTGTGGGATAATCCGGATTGGGCAATGGAGCAACCATGAGTAATTTTTCGTTAATTGTACTGCTGCTGGCATTGATGGCGATAGGCTATCAGCTTGGCATGGTGCGCAGTCGCAAGGTTGCGATAGTTAACCCGCAGCAAAAAATGCACTCCAGACCGCATCATTACGGCATGATGGTCGGCTTGTGGGCTGTTATCCCGGCGTTTTTTATTCTGGTATTGTGGACGCTTTTGTCCCCCGGCGTCATTAATGGCATGGTGGCGGCCCAGTTGCCAGCAGAAGCATTAGCCGCAGAAGGTTTAACGGCCGATGTAATTATGCGCCGGATCAGCAATCTTGCTACTAATTTTGGGGTTGTGGCAGAAGCGGAGCAGTGGGAGCTGGCCGCTGCAGCGTACATGCAACAACTACAAACCAGCAGTGCTTTACTATTAACCGGTCTGATGGCAGCGATAGCCGCAGCGGGTTTGTTTTTCAGTTTTAAACGTATTCAGCCTCATTTGAGGGCGCGCCATCAGATCGAACGCACCGTTAAAGCCGTGCTGATAATCTGCTCTACCGTTGCCATTTTAACCACCATCGGCATTGTGTTATCCATGGTGGGTGAAACCATCAAGTTCTTTAGTTTTATCCCTCCGGCAGATTTTTTCCTTGGTACTACCTGGAATCCTCGGTTCTCGACGACCGGCGTTAGTGAAGGTTCACTGACCGGAAGTCAGGGCAGTTTTGGCTTGCTGCCACTGCTCTCCGGTACAATGATGATTGCGGGTATCGCCCTGCTGGTCGCTATTCCCCTGGGGTTAATGGTCGCGATTTACCTGGCAGAGTATGCACCAGCCAGCTTTCGCGCGACGGCAAAACCCATTATTGAAGTGCTTGCTGGTATTCCAACAATTGTGTACGGCTTCTTCGCGCTGGTGACGGTAGGGCCATTTTTAGCCGATTTTGGCGCCAGTATTGGTCTGACGATCCGGGCAACGTCTGCGCTCACCGCAGGCGTGGTGATGGGCATCATGATTGTACCTTTTATATCATCGCTCTCTGATGACATTATTACCCAGGTGCCCAAGGCACTTCGAGATGCCTCGCTTGGCCTGGGCGCAACGAAATCTGAAACCATTCGCAAGGTGGTGCTTCCTGCTGCCCTGCCTGGTATTGTTGGTGCGGTGCTGCTTGCTGCCAGTCGGGCTATTGGCGAGACTATGATCGTGGTGCTGGCAGCGGGTAACAGCCCAACTTTAACCGCCAACCCCTTTGAGGCAGTGTCGACGATAACCGTGTCGATTGTTAATCAGCTAACCGGTGATAATGACTTTGCCAGTCCGCAGACACTGGTTGCTTTTGCATTGGGTTTAACCCTGTTTGTCATTACCTTGCTGCTGAATATTGTAGCCTTGGTTGTTGTGCGTAAATATCGGGAACAATACGAGTAACTTATGACTGATAACAAACTGAGCTCCACCGACAACAATGTCACTGTTGCACCGGTTGTACTGAGTAAAACCCAGCAACAAGTGGCGGCGTCACTGGCGCGTCGGCATCGTCAGGAAAAGCTGTTTAAAGGCCTTGGTCTGGGCGCTGTTATCATTAGCCTGACCCTGGTCGCTATTTTATTTGTTAATATTTTTGCCAAAGGTGTCCCCGCATTCTGGCAGGCGCACATCACGCTGGATATTTATTTCGACCCTGAAATTATTAGCATCAGCGACAAACCCGTGCAAGGTGCGGATGAGACAGACAATCAATTTCGGCAGCGTTTTATTGAATGGCAAACTGAAGTTGGCATGGTTAACTTTAACCGGTTAATTTTGGACGGTTTATATAAAGTTATACCAGAAGCGTCAGAGCGCCAGTACCGGCGTGATGCAGCGCGAATAGTAACCTCGGGCGAGCGCTACGCTGTGCGCGATATGGTAATAGAGAACCCCGACATCATTGGCCAGACCAAAACGGTACACTTGCTTACTGATGCAAATATCGATGTCTGGTTAAAAGGTAATATTGATCGCAGTCTGCCAGACTCGCAGCAGCAGCTAAGCCCGAAAGTGCGGCAGTGGGTTGAAATGCTGTCAGAACAGGGCGTTATTGAAAATCGCTTTAGTTTTGCCTTGTTTATGAATCCCGACTCCCGCAGTTCGCCAGCATCTGCCGGCCTGGCGGGGGCCTTTGTCGGCTCGTTATATATGATGCTAGTGGTGATTTTTCTGGCAGTACCAATGGGCGTTGCCGCCGCTATTTATCTGGAAGAGTTTGCGCCGAAAAATAAATTCACCGATTTGGTGGAAGTGAACATTAATAACCTGGCTGCGGTGCCGTCTATTGTATTTGGTTTACTCGGTGCATCGGTGTTTATCGGCTGGTTTAAACTGCCGATGTCGGCGCCTATTGTCGGTGGCCTGGTTCTTAGCTTAATGACATTACCGACCGTGATTATTGCAACCCGCTCTACTTTAAAAGCTATTCCGCCTTCAATTCGCCAGGCCGCATTGGGGCTTGGGGCGTCTAAAATGCAGGCGGTGTTTCATCACGTATTACCCCTGGCCATCCCGGGTATTTTGACCGGCGCAATTATAGGTGTGGCGCAGGCTTTAGGTGAGACAGCACCGTTATTACTTATTGGTATGAAGTCGTTTGTCGCGCAAATACCTGGCGGTCCGTTCGAGCAGTCGACCGCGTTACCGGTGCAAATCTATTTGTGGCAGGGTAATGAGCTGCGTAACTTTTTTGAGGCCCGCACGTCTGCCGCTATTATCGTATTACTGGCGTTAATGTTGACGTTAAACGGGCTGGCCATCTGGCTGCGTAAAAAATATGAAAAACGTTGGTAGGTCTGACGCGCAGCGCAACCAACTTTAGCGAATTAACTGAACAAGTGGTAACTACGGCGGATTTAGCGATGACAGCAATTGAGACAAATAGCATTGGCAAGGTAAAAATGACAGCACGTGATGTCAGGGTTTTTTACGGCGACAATGAAGCTATCCATGGTGTTGATCTGGATGTAATGGAAAACGAAGTTATTGCCTTTATCGGCCCCTCAGGTTGCGGTAAATCAACGTTTTTACGTTGTTTAAACCGGATGAATGACACCATCGATATCTGTCGGGTAACCGGCAGTATTAAAATGGACGGCCGGGATATCTATGATCCATCGCTGGATGTCGTGCAATTGCGGGCTCAGGTTGGCATGGTATTTCAAAAGCCAAATCCGTTTCCAAAATCAATTTATGAAAATATTGCTTATGGCCCACGTTTACATGGCCTCGCCAGCAGAAAGTCAGAGCTGGATGATGTAGTAGAGTCCAGCTTACGCCGCGCCGGCTTATGGAATGAAGTAAAAGACCGGCTAGATCAGCCTGGCACCGGTTTATCAGGTGGCCAGCAGCAGCGCCTATGTATCGCCCGTAGTATTGCGGTAAGCCCGGATGTAATATTAATGGATGAACCATGCTCAGCGCTTGACCCAATAGCCACGTCGATTATTGAAGAGCTGATAGACGAGCTGAAGCAAAACTTTACCATCGTTATTGTGACCCACAATATGCAGCAGGCTGCCAGGGTGTCGGATCGCACTGCATTTTTTCATCTGGGTGATCTAATTGAAATTGGTGCCACTAATGAAGTCTTCACCAACCCGATAAATAAGAGAACTGAAGATTACATTACCGGCCGCTACGGTTAATTTTGCTGATTCACACAAAAAGGGGCTTCGGCTCCTTTTTAATTGGTATATGCTATTTGCAGCTTTCTAATTACTTTAAACTTCAGAGCTTAAAAAGTGACATGCAAGTGGCTTCAGATCATATCAAGGTCACTTAAAAGTCATAAAAGTGCCATGTTGTCATAAAGCTGTCATAAAATGACCATAGTATGGTCGCTGTCAATAATCGCGACGGTGGCTGTGATAGCAGCAATAATTGCAGAATTAACTCAGGTAAAAGATATGAAAAAAACAGCATTGGTGTTAGCAATCGCATTAGCCAGTACCACAGCAGTACAGGCTGATCCGGTAACCGTTTATGGTCAGCTTAATGTGTCAGCTCAATCGAGCGACGAAGGAGAAGGCCGCTTTTCTGAGTTAAAAAGCAACAGTTCACGCTTTGGTTTGAAAGGTGACTTTGAATTAGAACACGGTCTTACTCTGGTATATCAGGTAGAGTGGGCGGTCGATCTGGCAGACGTTAGCGGCGGCGAAAATATCACCTCACGTAACCAGTATGTTGGCTTAAAAGGTAACTTTGGCCAGGTTCGATTAGGTCGGCACGACACGGCATTAAAAGACGCTCAGGGTAAAATTGATTTATTCAGCGACTATGAAGCTGACGTAAAAGCACTTTGGCGTGGCGAAGTGCGGGCCAGTGATTCTGTTACCTATTACACCCCAACGTATAATGGCTTTGGTGTACATTTAACTTATATCATGGAAGATGCCGCTGATGCCGAGGACGCGTTTTCTGCTGCTGTTTATTACGGTGATGAAAACCTGAAAGACAGTAAGTATTACGCTTCAGTTGCTATGGATTCTGATGTCGCCGGTTTTGATGCGATGCGCGTTCAGGCCCAGGGCAAATTGGCCGATGTTAAATTGGGTGCGATGTACCATACCCAGGAAAATATTGTCAGCGGCCTGGAGCAGGATGGCTGGCTACTAAGTGCAGCTTACCCGATGGGTAAGACTGAGCTTAAGGCCCAATACCAAACACTGGAAGATGATGACGCGGTAAGTGTCGGCGTCGATTATAAAGCGGGTAAAAACACTACTTTGTTTGCCTGGTACAGCAGCTTTAACTTTGATATGGCCGCGCCGGATCGTGACTATTTGGCAGTGGGTATCAAGCATAAATTCTAAGTTTATTGTGCGAAAAAAACGCCGGTCATTGACCGGCGTTTTTGTTTTTACCTTTTAACTGCGTTTAGCAGAAAGCGTTATCAGTACTTGTAAGAGAAGCTTAAACTGTAACTCTGACCTTCAGTCCGTTGCTGCAGGATTTCGCCTTGCTGTAAAATTTCAACTTCTTCGTCCAACAGGTTTTTCAGACCCAGTTTCACAGTCATGTTTTCCAGCGGGGTATAACCGTAGGTGAAATCGAGTGAGTGAAATGGTTGCTCAAAAGCATCGTCTTTGTCGTTAACCCCGGCAAACGCGATACGCTTTCCAAATACGTTATAGGTAAGGGTGGCATTATGCTGGTTATTGTCAGAATCAAAACCAAGCTGCAGGTTGGCAACATACTTGGAATGGCCACTCAGGCCCCGGGTCAGATTGGTTAAGTCGGCGCCCGGAAAGCGCTGAATGCTGATTTCTGATTCACTGACTGTCAGGTTGCCGGCAACAAAGAAATTGTTAGCAAACTGACCAAAGTCGCCGCCAAACATATTCAGCTGTTGCAAAAACTCTGCTTCAACGCCATACACCTTGCCACTTTGCGCATTGCGAAATGACATCAGCAGGTTGCCGTCTGAACCTGATAATTCAATGGCTTCAATCGGGTTTTCCAGATCTTTGTAGAATAAACCGACACTATAGTTACTGCTGTCATAATACCACTCTAAGCGGGTATCAAAACTGCTGATATCGGTGCTCTTCAAGCCTGAAAAGCCGGTAACTTTAAAGTCCGTTAACGGGTCGACATACAATACCGGGGTCACTTCACGTAAATCCGGACGGACCACGGTTTTGCTGTAGCCAAAGCGTGCCTGTAAGTCGTCGTTAACAAACCAGGTTAATGACAACGCCGGATAAAAGCCATCTTCCATCAGAATAGAGTCGGTTACATTGCCGCTTATTGCGCCATCTGCCCGCAGCGGCAGGGAGATTTGTTTAAAATCTTCGTAGCGCACACCAATATTTAACCGCAGCAGATAGTCGTACGTCAGCTCCATGGCTCCGTAACCTGCGTCGATCATCTGGGCTGCCAGATAATCATCGGCCTGAGTGGTCACGTTAGAAATTTTAAAGCCGTTGGCCGGGTTTAAAATAGCGCTGTCAGAGAAAATCTCTGAGAAGCGACCTGACAGTCGCTGCAGACTGTAACCCACCGTGTCAAAGTTAAAGCGGTCAGTTTGAGCGTTACGGCTACGTTCGAAGTAACTATAACCGCCACTGAAGGTCATTTCTGCTTTGCCCAGCGTAAGGGGTAAGTTGGCATTCCAGCTTAGGTTTTCAGTGTTATCTTTCATATCACTGAAACTGTAATTAACGGCGTTTTGGTTGCGACGTAAAAACGAGAATACTGAGCCATCGGCTTGCGTTTCGTTCAGATACCGATATTCCACTTCACCCGGTGCATAGCGACGCGCTTTGGCATCGGTGTACTGCCAATCAACCGCTAAATCCAGTAGAAACGGAAAGTTGTGCTTACCCCGTAACTGGTTGCTCAGCATGGTGCGTTCTTCATACAAAATGCTGGTATCAGTGTTAAACCGGTTATTTTCGTTAATGGTTTCGATGCTGTCGCCGTTTTTTATCTTTATTTCATCTTTGGTGTCACTCAGATAAATGGTTGAGGTTTCGATGCGGTGATCGATACCCAGCTCTAAACCAAAGTTAAGCATGCCAGACAGCTTTACCTGATGCTCAGTACCTTTAATATCATCGTAACGATTCAACGGCACCAGGCTGTCGCCTGAGACAGAATAGTAACGTTCTTGCTCGTCAATATTCTGGGTAGATCGATCGTAACTTAAGCCAGTCATCACCCCAAACACAATATTTTTTGTCAGATCAAAGCGGGTGCCAAAGGAGGCACTGGCATCGAAATCAGGTTTTACGGTGGTGCGGCTAATATCAATATCACGGTTAAATGTAGTACCGAGCTCACGCACAATGGTTTCTGCCTGAGCCAGATTGCCGGCATTAATGCCCCCTAAGCCCTCGGCAATATTAATGGGGGTTAACACGCCAAATTGTTGCTGGGCATCGGCCAGCACCGGTGGTATTCCCCGGGTACCATCGTCTTTACCACGCCAGTCATCACCACCACCGGCATACTCATAGCCATCGTCGCTGTTCAGGCTGTTGTAGCCCGTACCGATTGCAATGTTAAAACTGGTTTGCAGCGGAATAGCGGTGGTCCGGATATTAACGTTACCGCCACCAAAAGCAGCGGGTAGCTCAGGAGAATAGGCTTTTTGTACTACCAGGCTTTCAATAATACCTGCCGGAAACATATCCAGCGGAATAACGTTCCGGGTTGGGTCCGGGCTGGGTACCATAGCGCCATTTAATAAGGTACTGGAATAACGTTCACCCAAGCCACGAACATAAATAAACTTATCTTTTACCAGGGTTAAACCGGTTACCCGGCGTAGCGCCGCGGCTGCATTGCTGTCACCGGCACGGGAGATTTGCTCCATGCCCAGTACTTCAGCAACATAGGCCTGCTCGCGACGTTCTGCTGCGGCAGAGGCAGCAGTACTCATCAGACGGCCGGATACAGAAATGCGTTCAACATCTTCTTCTTGCTGATCCTGGGCCGGTGGCGTGTCCTGAGCTGCTGTACTCAGTGTTACCAGGGCTGTTGCCGTGCTAAGGGCCAGCAACACACTGCGGCCAACACGACTGAAATTAAACTTTTGCATGCTGCTCATCTGAACTTTGTCCTATCAGCTTTTACTATTACATCTGCGATGCACTGAACGGCCAACCTGTGGGTTCAATGCAGTGAAATAAAAAAACACTGCCAGGAAAACCCGGCAGTGTTTAGTGCTGTTAGTCTTCTAAACCGACAGTCCAGCCAGCAGTCCAGTCATTGCTGGCTTCTACTGCACCGATAAAGTTGACCGCTTCAAAGAAGTTATCCAGTGCTGACATATCTTTTGGCGTGGTGGCATCGATAGTGTAAATGCCGTCCAGTACTGCAGCCTGGTTAGCGGCAACACTGTTACCGGTTTGTCCCAGGAACCACTGTTCGGTGGTGGTACCATTACCAAGGTCACCCTTGAACGGCTCTGCACAGGCAATAACAGAGTGGGTCATGGTCAGAGAACCCGCCGCAGCTAATGCTTTGGTCTCGTTAGAATCGAACTCCAGACACTCGCCCATGCTCTCAGGGCCGGTGATTACAAAGTTAGCCAACTGAGCGTTAGTACCTGCGCGCAGCAATACACCCTCTGAATCATCATCGCCATCAAAGCTATTACCAATAATGGTCATGTTGGCGATAGTCGGATTTGATACCGGGGTAGCAGTGAAGTTACCTGACTGGTTGTCAGCTTCAATACCACGGTTTGCTTTGGAGCCATCAGCAGCGTGTTTAACCAGTACAAATTGCAGCTTACCGTTCCAGCCATCTGCCCAGTCTACTGAATCATCACCGTTTGCGGTTAACACCACGTTTTTACAGCTAACACTGCCACCAAACATTTCAATGCCATCATCCACATTCTGGTGAACCTGAATGTTGCTGCACTTAGTTCCTGCACCTACACCGGCAAAGGTAATTCCGTTGAGTTCGTTGTCCGGAATAACCTCAAAACCGGCATGTTTCACTACTACATAGTTTAACGTGCCGCTGTTATCATTAGCATTAGCACCGCCGTAAGGGCCCGCTTCGCCTTCCGCCTGTATTTCACAAGCAGCCAGATTAGCCTGGTCGCATTTGTTGCTTGGCGCATTACCCAGGATAACCAAACCACCCCATTGGCCTGCCGCCGTTGGTGAACCAATAATGTCTTGCACTGAGGTCATCACAATCGGGTTTGCTGCGGTACCATTGGCTTCAATTTTTGAACCGCGGGTTACCACCAGGAAATCAGCGCCTGACTTACCGTAAATCCGGACGCCCGGCTGCACGGTTAAGGTAGCGGGGGTCGTTTTATCCACGCCAACCCGGACCCGGCCACTTAATACATAGTCTGCACCTGCGGCTAGCGTTACATTTGCGGTGATATCACCGGTTAACTGGCAATTTAAACGGCCCGATAAGCTGTTAACTTCGCTGGTGCCGGCAGGGCAGGCTGCCAGGTCGTCTTCCGGGTGAATGCCGACGGTCCAGCCTACTGTCCAGTCTTCTTCGCCATCAAAAGCACCAATGTAGTCAACGCTGTCAAACCAGCCATCTACATTGTTGGCAACGTTGTAACCATTGCCAAGCGCCGGAGAATTTGGTGCTGGAATATAGCCACCTAATAAGGCGTCGCCGACGATATTGCCAGGCTGCGCGCGAAACCAGGCGTTGGCATCCAGCGTGACGTTACCGGCGCCATCAACAGAGTTTTTGGTCGGTTCTGCGCAGTCCAGTATAGAGTTACGGAAAATAATCTCGCCGTTGCCAGCATTGGTTACTGACTCTGCAGAGTTAATTTCAAAACACTCACCCATGCCAGCTGGGCCCGTGACAATAAAGTTATATAGCTCCGCCGCGGTGCCTGCGCGCAACAACACGCCTTCAGAGTCGTCTTCGCCATCGAAGTTATTGCCAATGATGGTCATATTAGCGATACGGGGTTTAGATATTGGAGTCGCGGTAAAATTACCGGATTGATTGTCGCCCTCAATGCCGCGGTTTGCTTTGGTATTATTAGGATTATGACGTACTAATACGTGTTGCATCCGGCCAGTCCAGCCATCTGCCCAGTCTAAAGAGTCATCGCGATTGCCGGTTAATACCACATATTTAGCATCTACCGTGCCACCAAAAAATTCTACACCGTCGTCCAGGTTATTGTGTACCTGAATGTATTCAACGTCAGTGCCGCTGCCGACACCAGCAAAGGTAATGCCGTTAAGCTCATTGTCTGGAATGACTTCAAAACCCGCGTAGCGCACCTGTACATACCGTAACGCACCACTGTCATCTTCCGGATCTGCACCACCGTATGGGCCGGCTTCACCTTCAGCCTGAATTTCACAACTGGCTAAATCTGCCTGGTCACATTTGTTGCTTGGAGCATTCCCCAGAATAACTAAACCACCCCACTCAGCGTGCGACTCTTCGTCAGATAAACCCAGCATGTCGTTAACTGAAGTCATAACGATAGGAGCGGTCGCTGTACCAATTGCCTGAATTTTTGAACCACGGGCAACAACCAGGTAGTCAGCGCCGCTTTTACCATAAACAAAAGTACCAGGTTCGATGGTCAGGGTTGAATTGTCAGCATTGTCGTTACCTACGGTAACTTTGCCGCTTAACGCCCATGCAATATCATTGGTCAGGCGGGTGTCACTGGTAATAGTGCCGCTGATTTCGCATACTGGCAGATCAAGACCGGCCAGACTGTCACCTTCTACTGCAAATGCCGGGCAATCAGAAGTAACGGGTGGAGGGGTACCACCACCGCTGCCATTTCCGCCACCATTGTTGTCGCTGCCTGCATTTACCACCAGGTCGCCACCGCAGCCAGCCAGTATTAATGCTGACGCTATTGCGCTTAGTTTTAACAGTTTGCGTAAAGCCATTACCATCTCTCCGTTGAGTTGTTATAGGTGTTGCCAATTAAGTTGCTGGCACCCTACAGCAGACGAATGACGCTTTTATTACATAAATACGACGCTTGAGTGACAGCCATTGGCTGCCATGATTTGACGTGCTCTGGTGCTATGGCTGTCAAAAAAAATTCATTTAACTGTCACGCACTAGCCGTAGGCCTGAGGTTTTAATAATGTGAACAATGTTATTTATTTGGGTGAGTGTCAGGTGGAGTAGTCAGATACCAAGATTAACCTCGTGTTTTCATAAAAATGTCATAAACTGCAGTAATACTAAGTAGCAGAGACAGTTAGAAACGTCCGGCACTTATACCGGCTAACAGAATGTGGTGAACCTTATGGCAAGAAAGATCCTGGTGGTAGAAGATGAAGCGCCAATCCGTGACATGTTGTGCTTTGTGTTGGAGCAAAATGGCTATCAGGCCATAACCGCCGAAGATTTCCCCAGTGCGGTCAACCAACTGATTGAACCCTATCCTGATTTAGTGCTACTGGACTGGATGATCCCAGGCGGCAGCGGTATTCAGTTTGCCAAAAAAATGAAGCAGCACGATCTGACCCGTAATATCCCAATTATTATGATCACCGCTCGCGGTGAAGAAGAAGATAAAGTACGAGGTCTGGAAGTCGGTGCTGATGACTATGTCACTAAGCCGTTTTCACCCAAAGAGCTGATGGCGCGGATCAAGGCAGTCATTCGCCGGGTGTCACCGACCAGCCTGGACGAAATTATTGAAGTGCAGGGCCTGAAACTCGACCCGGTAGCACACCGGGTCATGGCCGAGCAGCAGCCGCTTGATATGGGACCAACCGAATTTCGCCTGTTGCATTTCTTTATGACTCACCAGGAACGGGTCTATAGCCGCGAACAGCTGCTTGACCATGTGTGGGGTACAAACGTCTATGTTGAGGATCGCACCGTCGATGTGCATATTCGTCGGTTACGTAAAGCGATTTCTATCGCCGGGCATGATAAGCTGGTGCAAACGGTGCGGGGCTCAGGCTATCGCTTTTCTGCTAAGTAGGTTTTATGCGGCCACAGCTTTCTAAAGGGAAGATTTTTAGCAAGGTCTTCCTTTTTTATTCTCTGGCAGGTCTGGTGGGCTGGCCTTTTGGCCAGAGCATGTTGTTTATGTTACTGCTGAGCTTTTATTTGCTGGCATCTAACTATAACCACCTGTTTTTAATAACTAAATGGCTATGGCACGACCGCAAGCTAACGCCACCAGAAGGTAAAGGCTTCTGGCAGCAAATTTTTGATGGCATTTATTACCAGCAACGGCGCGAGCGCAGAAAACGTAAAGAGTTACGAACTCTGGTACGGCGCTTTCGAGATGGTGCAGAAGCGTTGCCAGAAGCAGTAGTCGTGCTGACCAGCGACTGGACTATTGTCTGGTGTAATAAGCTGGCTCAAATGCTGGTGGGTTTGCGCTGGCCCAGTGATGAAGGTCAGCGGATTGATAACCTGGTAAGAAACCCCGAATTTCAGAGCTTCTTAAAGCAAAAGCAGTTTCAGCAGCCGCTTGAAATCAGTGCTAAAGGCAGCAACAGTGTGGTGCTGGAATGCAAGATGATGCCATACGGCAGCGAGCAGTACTTGCTGATTATTCGTGACATTACCCAGCTAAAACAGCTGGAGCAAATTCGCAAAGACTTTGTTGCCAACGTATCGCATGAGCTACGCACACCTTTAACCGTGCTGCAGGGCTATCTGGAAGTGATTGATGCCGAGCGATTGCCAGATCCGGCCATGTGGCAGAAAGCTCATAAGGTAATGCTCGAACAAACCAAACGAATGGACGGTTTGGTTCAACAGTTGCTGACACTGTCGCGGATTGAAGCCTCTGCCCGGGTGCAATTTGACGATGAAGTCGACGTGCCCTCCATGCTGGCAACGATAGAGCAGGAAGCGCAGGCGCTGAATCGGGAAAAACAGCATAACATCAGCTTTACTGTCGAAGCCGATCTAAAGGTTACCGGGGTGACAGAGGAGCTGCGCAGCGCATTCTCCAACCTGGTGACCAATGCCATTAAATACACACCGGCGGGCGGTGACATAAACGTTAGCTGGCAGCGCCAGCATCAACGCGCGGTATTTGCGGTAAATGATACCGGTGAGGGTATAGCGCCGCATCATGTAAAAAGGCTGACAGAGCGGTTTTACCGGGTTGATCAGGCGCGGGCCCGCAATACCGGTGGCACTGGCCTTGGTTTAGCGATCGTTAAACATGTTTTATCACGCCATAACAGCCAGCTGATGATTTTCAGCGAGCCTGGCCGGGGCAGTAGTTTTTCTTTTACCATACCTGCCGAACTGGTATTGGGTAATGGCAATACCGCTCCCGTTAAAAAAGCCAAGTTTAAAGTAAAATAGCATCAACGGTGCGTCGCCCGGATACAGATATTATCGTCCAGCTGCAACATAAATGTGGCTATCTGCTTTGCATGTGAGGATAGTTCGCCTCGAGCTTTTCTCTGGCGGCAATAAGATTAAACCAAAACTGCTCGACCAGCTGGGTATTCTCAGCATAAAAATCCGGGTTGAATACGATATACCAGTTTTTAACCAATATGTTGTCATCACTAACCGTCACCTTGTCCGCAAGACCCAGCTGTTGCAGGTGATAATTACCAATCAGACGTTCGACGCTATACCCATCCAGCTTGCCGTCGGCAACCATTTTAAGGCCGTCATCCAGCGTGAATTTGTAAGGGCTAAGCCAACCTTGTTGTTGCAGCCAGTCTTCAACGATATATCCCAGCGGCGCGCTAATACCGAACTGCGGTTGATATTCTGCCAGCGCAAAACGCATATCTCTGGCATGAAAGACCGGATATTCTGCCTGCCATAAATAACGTTGTGACTGCTCACTACCGCTTTGCTGATCGGGAAAGCGGTAGTGCAACGCGCGCTCAGGTGACCAAATCATTGCTAAAGTGGCATTAACGTGGTTTTCCTATACCATTTTCTGACATCTTAGCCAGGGTGCGTGCTGGTAGTGCAACTGAATGGGCAGTGGTGCTGCCGCCGCATTTAACATCTCAACCAGAAAGCCCTCGGGCTGGCTGCCATTGCTGCCGGCACTGATAAATGGCGCCATACCAGAGCCTTCATAGCACACCGAAAACACCGTATTTGCCCGGCTTAGCAAGGGCCATAAAGCCAGTAGCAACAGAGTACAGATTTTCATAACACTTTATCCGTTATACCGATGGGGCTATCAATCGCCGGCCGTGGTAACAAAAAGTTACAATTGAGCTAAGTATTGCAGCCAGATACAAATAGTGCAAAGCCGCCACACTAACATTAAAGGTAACGGAATGATTGTCTTAAACTACAATGCAGCGACCAGTTGATGCCTGAAGCAATTAAGTTGATGATCATTGACCATACCGCAGGCCTGCATGTGGGCGTAAATAATGGTTGAGCCGACAAACTTAAAGCCGCGCTTTTTTAAATCTTTGCTAAAGGCATCAGATTCCGGGCTGGTGGCACGGAAATCTTCAGGCCCGGCAATATTGTTTTGCTGCGGTTTGCCGCCGACAAACTGCCATTGATAAGTGCTGAAGCTGCCAAACTCGGCTTGTACTTCTAAAAAACGACTGGCGTTGTTAATCGCCGCCGCTACTTTTAAGCGGTTGCGGATAATGCCTGGGTTTTGCAGTAGCTCTGCTACTTTGGCGTCATCAAAGGCGGCGACCTTTACCGGGTCAAAATTGGCAAAGGCCTCGCGATAACTATCGCGTTTTTTTAGTACGGTGTACCAGCTTAGCCCTGCCTGGGCGGCTTCTAAGGTTAAAAACTCAAAAAGCTTGTTATCGGCATACACCGGTACGCCCCATTCGGTGTCATGGTAAGCCACGTAATCCGGTTTGGTTAAATCAACCCAGTGACAGCGGCAGGGGGTGGTCATGCTATTTCCTTATTTCTTATTTTGGGCAAGCTCAGGCGGGTTTGCTAAATAATCCAGAGCTAAACCGGTAAGTGCCCTCACACCATTAACCAAGGCGTCTTCGTTAACATCAAACATCGGTGAGTGGTTTGGTGGTACTTCACTTAGCGGTTTGCCCTTCGGCGAAATGCCGAGGAAGAAAAACACGCCGGGGATCTGCTGCTGATAAAACGAAAAGTCTTCAGCGCCGGTAATCGGTTTTATCGACGCTACGCCTTCATCACCCGCGGCCCACATTAAGCTTGGCATCGCCCAGTCGGTCAGTGCCGGGTCGTTCCAGGTAACGGCAGCGAAATTGTGCACATGGAATTCCGCTTCAGCACCACTGGCTTTGGCGATATGCTCGCTGGTGTGGGCCATGCGGGCAATTAAATCTTCGCGCATTTCGCTGTCAAAGGTACGAATAGTGCCTTCAAGTTTTACGTCATCGGGAATAATATTCCAGCGAATACCACCGTGCACCTGCCCAAAAGACACCACTGCCGGCGCTTTGGTAACATCTATCTGCCGTGCCGGTATTAGGTTAATCGCGTTAATCAGCTGGCCGGTAACATTAATTGGGTCTATACCGCGCCAGGGACTGGAGCCATGCACCTGTTTACCTTTAACCGTTATTTGAAAGCTATCAGCCGCTGCCATAATACCCTCGGTTTTTACCTGCAACTGGCCGGGGTTTCCTGGCCAAACATGCAGGCCAAAAATGGCGGTCGGGGTAGGGTTGGCAAACAAGCCCTCGGCCAGCATCATCTTAGCGCCGCCCTCTTCACCTGCTGGCGGGCCCTCTTCCGCCGGTTGAAACACAAACATAATGGTACCGCTAATATCAGCTTGTTGGTTCGCCAGCACTTCGGCCGCGCCCATTAATATCGCTACATGGGCATCGTGGCCGCAGGCGTGCATTACCCCGGTTTGCTGGCCATTAAACTCGCTGACTACTGTTGACGCAAAGGGCAAACCGGTTTGTTCAGTTACCGGCAGGGCATCCATATCGGCGCGCAGCGCGACCACCGGGCCGGGTTTGCCGCCCTTTAAAATGCCAACCACCCCGGTATGGGCAATACCCGTGCGCACTTCCAGTCCCAGTTTCTGCAAATGTGCTGCAACCTTGGCCGCCGTGCGCACTTCACGGTTGGATAATTCTGGATGCTGGTGAATGTCGCGCCGCCAGGCAATCACCTTAGGCATAACCTGCTCAATTTGCTCGCTTAATTGATGTTTATCAGCCGACTGCTGCTCAGCATTGGCCAGGGGGGCATATAAAAAAGGTAATAAAGACAGACTCAGCAATGACAAGCGCATAAAAATTCCGGTTCAAGGTAATGGCGTATTACTACCTTAAGCGCTGCCAGCCAAAAAGCCAAGCAGAGGCATTGCATAAATCGTCTTGTTTTACCGCAGCATACCTACAACCAGCCTTTGCGTTTAAAAAACCAATAAGGGGCAAAACCCGATAATAGCATGAGTCCCAGAGCCCAGGGGTAGCCCAGCAGCCATTCCAGTTCTGGCATATGGCTGAAGTTCATGCCATAGGCACTGGCGACCAGAGTAGGGGGTAAAAATACTACGGCAGCAATGGAGAAGGTTTTAATGATCTGGTTTTGTTTGATATTGATAAAACCCTGGGTGGAGTCCATCAGAAAGTTAATTTTGTCGAACAGAAAGGTCGTGTGTGACATCAGGGTTTCCACATCGCGCATGATTTCCCGCAGGGTTTCTTCATGAGTTGGCCGGCCTTTGAGGTTACGCAGTAAAAACGAAATATCGCGCTGAGTATCCATTAAGCACAAACGGATTTTACCGTTGCTGTCTTCCAGCCGTGCCATTTTGCTGATCGCCTGATACAGTTCAGAGTCTTTTTCTTCCAGCACCAGATGGCTTACCTCTTCCAGTTGCCGGTGCAAATCCTCTACGGTATCGGCATGGTTCTCTACCTTTTGTTCTAATATGGTGACCAGTAGTCCGGCCGGATCGGAACAGCTCACCTGGCCGCGGCGTGCTCGCAACCGTAGCAGTCGAAAGTCAGCAATTTCGTCTTCCCGAATGGTAATCAGACGCTCCTCCTGCAAAATACAGGCAACCGTTACGGTGGCATGGCGGCCCTCCTGGGGTGCCAGAAAGAGTGAGTGCACATGAATACCGGCTTGATCGACAAAGCAACGGGCAGAGGCTTCTATTTCCTCTACATCATCAGACTCAGGCAGCTCGACACTGAGTAGAGTACTTAGCATGTCACGTTCAGCATCGGTAGGCTCATGGGCATCAATCCAATGAGCGGTGCGCATCAGCTCGATGTCATGGGTATCACTTGCCACGGGGATCTCGCGGATAATACTGTGCTCAATAGTAAATAAACGGATCATAATGCCTCCATAGCCATGTGGGATAAGTCAATTTGCCGGATCTTGATCGTACCGGCGATGCGCGATGTCACAGCACGCGCCGGCGTAAACGGGGGTTTAATCCTCTACAGAAGCAGTTTATCATAACCACACTGATCGTCGGATAGGGATTAACACGGCGATAAACCAGCAACGGGAGGAATGATGAACCTGGCCGCTAAGCCGAATATTGCAGCCTTGGTGGTGGAAGGCGGGGCAATGCGGGGCATTTTCGCTGCCGGTGTGCTGGATGCCTTTATTGAACAGCACTATCAGCCTTATCAGTTTGCGATAGGTGTGTCTGCCGGCTCGACTACCTTAATTGGCTATCTGGCTGCCAACCATGGCCGCAGCCGGCAAATTTTGCTGGACCATGCCAGACGTGCTGATTTTCTTAACTGGCGTCGCTATCTCAAAGGCGGCCACTTTTGCGATGTCAGCTGGTTGTGGCATGCGTCATTTGATGAAGTACCGCTAAATATTGATCATTATCTGGCTCAGCAAGTCCCGCTCTATGCGGTCACCACCAGCGTAAACTCAGGTAACCCACGTTATTTTGAAGTGACCCGGGACAATATGCATCAGTTGTTTCCCGCCTCTTGCGCCATACCGCTGATGTATCGGGACTTTCCGCAGATTGACGGTGAACGGATGACCGATGGCGGCCTTGCCGATGCCATTCCGGTCATTAAGGCTTATGAAATGGGCGCGCGGGATATTACCGTGGTGCTGTCGCAGCCCCGCGGCTATCGTAAGCGCGTCAGTCGCTTGCCAGTATTAATGAAGCCTTTCTTTAAACAGCACCCTGATTTATTTGCCGCAGTACTGAACCGCACGCATCGAGATAATCAGGCGCTGGATTTTATTGCTAAGCCACCCGCAGATTGCCGGATTAGCGTAGTGGCGCCCCCCGTTGGCTTTGCTGTCGGCCGTTTCTGCCAGG
>NZ_JBFJPY010000017.1:0-46629 GCF_041616895.1 Arsukibacterium sp. | reverse complement strand
TGTCAGGTTAAAAAAGCTTTTGAAACCACCTGCCTGCGTCCGCCGGAATCGCTGGCTGATGTTAATCTTATTCAGCAAACCAGCGAGCGCTTCAGCCAGACCGGTTATAACTTAAAACAAGTGTTCACCGACACTGCCACTTATTGTATGGGAGAGTGACCATGAGAACTTCGCTGCTGGTTTTGCTAAGTATCTTGTTAATAGGTTGCGGTGGTGCTGAGGTTGAGCAGAATCCGCCACCACCGGTGCAGGATAATACCAACAACTATAATGGCCCTGCGCCACAAACCGCTGATGTGCAGGAATTTAAAATAAATCTCTGGGACAACCTGGTGGCCGACAACCGCTGCGGCAGTTGTCACCAGCAAGGTAACACTTCGCCTTTTTTTGTGCGCCGGGACGACATTAATATGGCGTACTCTGCGGTATTACCACTGGTCAATCTTGCTGATCCGGCGCAGTCTCTGATGGTGCAGAAAGTCGCAGGCGGCCACAATTGCTGGTTAAGCAGTAATACGGCGTGCGCCGACACCATTACCCAGTGGTTACGGAACTGGGGTAATACTGCCGGTGCAGAGCAAGCGGCGGTAACGTTGGTGGCACCGGTGATCCGCGACCCGGGCGCCAGTAAGGCATTACCCGAGAGCCCGGCGTTATTTGCCGCTGAGGTGTATCCTCTGGTTCGCCAGTATTGCGTTAATTGTCATGCCCCCGATGCGTCAGTGGCACAGGCGCCGTTTTTTGCTGCCAGCGATGTTGATGCAGCTTACCAGGCCAGCCGTAATTTAATGAATCTGGACCGCCCTGAGTTGTCACGGCTGGTTGCCCGTTTGGGTGGCGAGTTTCATAACTGCTGGTCAGATTGTGCCAGTGACGCTGCGGTGATGCTGGCAGCGGTAACGGCCATTAGCGATGCCGTTCCCATAACTGAGTTGGATCCACAACTGGTGCCATCTAAAGCATTACGCTTAGGAGATGGCGTCGTGGCTTCCAGTGGTGGCCGCTACGAGAGTAATCAGATTGCCTTTTATCAGTTTAAAGAAGGCCAGGGCAGTCAGGCGTTTGACACCTCTGGGGTAGAGCCGGCTGCAAACCTTAACATACAGGGCGATTTTGCCTGGTTAACCGGATGGGGCCTGCAAATTAACAGCGGCCGGGCGCAGGCAAGCACCCAAAGCAGTGCCAAGCTGGCTACGTTAATTGGCGCTACCGGTGAGATGACGGTAGAAGCATGGGTAATACCGGCGAATGTGGTGCAAGAGGGGCCAGCGGCTATTGTCAGTTATGCTGGCAGTGCTATCAGCCGCAACTTTACTCTGGGCCAGAGCCAGTATAATTACGATTTTTTACTGCGCAGCGCCAACAGTAATTTTGCTGGTATGCCGGCACTGAGTACCGCCGATGCGGATGAGTTGCTGCAAGCCAGTTTACAACATGTGGTACTAACGCAAGACCCGGTAAACGGCCAGCGTATTTACGTCAATGGCGAAGACAGTGGTGTGCAAAGTGAAGCCGCCGCCATTAGTAACTGGGACGAGAGCTTTGCCTTAATGCTGGGCAATGAAGCTGATGGTAGCCGGCAATGGCAAGGCAGTATTCGGTTACTTGCCATTCATAACCGGGCGTTGACACCGGAGCAAATTGCCCAGAACTTCAGCATTGGAGTGGGGCAGAAGTTCTTTCTGCCGTTTGCTATTGGCCATTTGATTGACCTGCCACAGACTTATATCGTGTTTGAGGTAGCGCAGTTTGATAATTACTCTTACCTGTTCAGCCAGCCGTATCTGATTAACCTGGATGGTGCAGCGTTGCCTGCCGATTTATTAATCAGCGACATGGGCCTGGCGATTAATGGCCGGGAAGTGACATCAGGTCAGGCCTGGATCCGGCAACAGTTTAACTTTGCCAGTGGTACGTCCCTGACCGAGCCGGTGGCAATGTCTGGGCTGGGAACCATCATTGCCAGCGAGGCGGGGGCGGCCAGCGACGAGTTTTTCCTGTCGTTTGGCCAGATTGGTACCTTTAATAACGTGCGCAGCCAGCCACAATTTGCGTTGCAGCAAATCAGCCAGGCGAGTTCTGACAGCAGTAAGCTGGGCATCCGGCCCTTCGCGGCTATTCATGCCAGTATGAGCCAGCTGACCGGCATCTCCCAGGCGACACCGGCGGTAGCCAATACCTATCAGACCATCACCCGTCAGTTACCAGCGCTGAGCAATATTGAAACCTTTATTTCAGCCCAGCAAATGGCGATTACCCAACTGGGTATCGCCTATTGTAATGCGGCAATAAACAACACGGTGCTGCGAAGCCAGTGGTTTCCGGAGGTTAATTTCAATGCCAGCCCGAGTGAGGCATTAAGCCCCGCGAATCGCGATGCCTTAATAAGCCCGCTATTAAGCCGGTTTGCACCACTGCAGCCGGCATCGGCCCTCGCTGATGCCGATGGCAGGGCAGAGCTGAACAATCTTATTGACCGGTTAAGCCAGTGCAGCGGTACTTGCGATAGCCAGCGTACTCAAACAATTGCCAAAGCAGCCTGCACTGCAGTGCTGGCCGGCGCCCAGATGCTGGTTTACTAATACTGGTGAACCAAGGAGCTAACTGATGAAACTGAAAAAAGCCTTACACCCGGATGCGCCCTTATTACACGCCTGCCATAGCCGGCCGGTAACCCGGCGTGACTTTATCGCCTGTGGCCTGAGTGTGGGCGCAGGTATTCTGACTACCGGCTCGGTATTTAGCTTATTTGCCAACCCAACCAAAGCGTTCGCTGATTTATCTCCCGATCTGGAGTTGTTAAAAAGCCAGTGCGGTATCAACGTTGAAGGGGCGGGTAAGATACCCTTTATCTGTTTCGATTTGGCCGGTGGCGCTAATATTGCCGGCTCTAATATCCTGATCGGCGGGGCAGGTGGTCAGCTCGATTTCTTGTCTACTCAGGGTTACAGTAAATTGGGGTTGCCCGCCGATATGGTGCCCTCAGCCGTTAATGCGGCCGACCCGGCCGGTGGCTTTGTCAACGATCAGTTGGGGCTGGCGTTTCATAGCGACTCCCAAATGCTTGCCGGTATTTTAGAACGGACCAGTATGGCAACGCAGGCGATGACCAATGGCGCAGTGATGCCGTCCCGCTCTGAAAATGACACTGGTAATAATCCGCATAATCCGATGTTTGCCATTGCCAAAGCGGGAGCGAATGGCTCTCTGATGCCGCTGATTGGTTCGCGCAACTCTGATTCTGGTGCCAACTCGATGGCGCCGGCTGAATTTTATAATCCGGAGTGGCGGCCGACCAAAATTGACCGGCCCAGTGATGTCACCGGCCTGGTCGATGTCGGCGATTTATTCGGCTTGCTGGATCAGAACGATGCCGTCGCGGTTATGGAGTCTATTCAGCGCTTAAGCGACAAAAAGCTGGCACGAGTAAACACCGGCGTCACCCGCGATGAAGTAATTAAAGAGCTGGTCAGCTGCGGCTATGTCAAAAGCGCCGATCTGGCAGATCGTTTTGGTAACCCGGCCACGCTTGATCCGGCCGCTGATCCGGATATCGTCGGCGATGGCGGTATTTTTAGCAGTGCCGAATTTAACAGCGATGCCGAATTCCGTAAAACGGCCTCAGTGATGAAACTGGTGGTTAACGGTTTTGCCGGTGCCGGTACCGTGACCATTGGCGGCTATGATTATCATACCGGTGAGCGGGGTACGGGTGAGCTGCGCGATTTACGGGCCGGTCGCTGCATTGGTGCCTGTCTGGAGTATGCCGCCAGGCGCAACCAGCCGCTGATGATTTATTTATACTCTGATGGCTCGGTAGCCAGTAACGGCCGGATTGATGACAGTGTTAATGGCCGGGGCAAAGGCGAATGGACCGGTGATAATTCGTCAACGGCGGCGTCAGCTATTCTGGTGTATAACCCCAATGGCCGGCCAGCCTTACTTGGTGGCAGCCCTGCCGAGCAGGCGCGCCATCAGCAGATTGGCTTTATGCGCCCCGATGCGTCGGTAGAAACCGGCTCGTCAATGGCGGCAAATAATGTGAACTTGCTGGTGCAAACGGTGATGCTCAATTACCTGGCCTTGCATGGTGAGCAGGGCAGGTTAGCCGAAGTGGCACCATTTCATGGCTTAGGTAATGCCGCCAGCCAGGATCGGTTAACCGCGTTTGCGCCTATTGTTTAGCGACGTGGTTTGTTGAGGTTTTAACGGGAGTCAGTGGCAACAGGTTGTAAAAGATAAAGCCGCCCTGGCTTTATCTTTTATACCTATAAAATGGGTTCAGGCAATAATTTAGCATAGTTTTTTATGTCATATTTGTTGTAGATAGCGACGAATTCGCCCTGTTGATGCAGACGCTGCCAGGTATTCGCTATGTTTTTAAGTTGCGATGGCGATAGTGAGGCGCGGCTAAAACCAAAATAGACCGGGCTTTCATATACGCTTAATAGTGGCTGGTAGCGATTAGCGTCAGGATAATCATGAGTTTGCCAGTACTGCAACACACTGATGTCTTCTAAAATAGCATCAACCCTATTTGCTCTTAACAGCGCAAGTTTATCCTGAATGCTACTGATACTCACTAGTTGGCGGGCAAAGGCAGGTTGCTGACTAAGCTGGTCAAATTTCTCGCCATAATAGGCACCGTGCAAGGTTGCGATACTGCCAAAGTCTGAGTTACTGGTTATTTCCTCCAGTTTAGTGCTGGCGGCTAACTTGTTTGGATCGCCTACCAGGTAAATGCTTTCAATATGATGCGGACCAATAAAAGCAAAGTGTGCTTTTCGGGCTTCGCTGAATGAGAAATGGCTAATGACATCCAGTTCACCTTGCTCACTCAATTGTATTGCTCTGAGCCATGGGCTGTGAATAAAGGTCAATTCGCAGTCAAGCTCTTGAGCCAGTCGCTGCATTAGCTCAACACTCAACCCGGTCCACTGCTGCTGTTGTTTAATAAGGTGTGGCGGGAAGTCTGTTTCGGCTGACATCCGCAAGGTGCAACTGGTTGCCGTTGCTGCTACTGGTGTCATCAGCAACGCAAAGAATAATAATAAAAATGGGCGCATCAATGCAGTTCTCACCATCTAAAAGCTTCTAACAAATCTACAACAAATTAGCGTGTAAGCACAACCTAATATAAAGTTTGCTTACTGGTTTAAGCCACTGGAAAAGTAGAGTTGATGGTTTATATCAATAAAAACAGCATCATAGCCGTCAATTTTCTCGATTAATGCCATGCCTCGTTCAAGCCCTAATACGAATAAGGTCGTTGATAAGGCGTCGGTGCGGGTTGTGTCTGACCCGAGAACCGTCACGCTCATCAGGCCGGACGGGCTCTGGCCGCTTTTGGGGTCGAGAATATGGTGGTAGCGTACGCCGTCTTCAATAAAAAAACGTTCATAATCACCCGAGGTGCTTATCGCGCTGTCTGTTAGCGGCAATTGCGCCACAATATCATCGTTTTTGCGTGGGTGTTTAATGGCCACCAGCCAGGGGCGGCCACGTTTGTCACCCAGTAAGCGGGTATCGCCGCCGGCCGTTACCAGGGCGTGTTTAATTCCGGCGCTGGCCAGCAAGCCAATGGCCTGTTCTACGGCATAACCTTTGGCGATGCCGCCTAAATCGATTTTAACCCCAGGCCGGCTAAAGCTAACCTGATTAGCAGGGTGCAACTGAATATGCCGATAGTTGACTAACGGTTGCTGCTGCTGTAATTCAGCTGCACTGGGTTTAATTTTTTGCCGGTAGTCGTAACTAAAACCGACTGAAGCAAAACTAATATCAAATGCGCCATCACTGAGCTTTGCCAGCTGCTCAGCTTGCTGCAGCAACTGATAAAACTCAGGGCTGATGGTCACCAGGCCATTTGCCGCTTCCCGGTTCAGCAAACTCAGTTCACTGCTGGCCAGGTAGGGGCTCATTTTCTGGTTAATCCGTTCAAACTCGTTTTGCACTGCAATCAGCAAATCTTTACCCAAATTGTTGTCTTCTGACCACAATTCAACATAGGCCTGGGTGCCCATGGTCTGAAAGGGAAGCCGGTACCACTGAGCTTTAACAGGGAGGGCCAGCACTGCCAGCAGCAGTACGCTGTGTTGAAGCCATGTTAAAAAGCGCGTTAATGTCACAATGGTTCCGCTAAAAGTTTGCAATAACCGTATTGTTGCAGAGCTTGATATTTTACTCAATGCTGGTGCGTTAATTGGCTTTGCGCTAACATCTGCGTCCTTAGTGGTTAATGTAAATTTTTAGTTGTGGAATAAGGATGTATAAATCAGTAGTGGCAGGGGTGGCACTGGCAGGGATACTCGTCGCGCCAGCGGCACACGCGGTATTCAGTGATAGTCAAAAGGTGTTATCGGTATTTACCGAACAAGGCGACAAAGCCGAAACCAGTGGCATTTCGGTTGGTTTGCGTTCAGAACCCAGCAATGAAGTTTACTTTCAGGCCGGCTTAAGTTATCAGCGTATCACTTTAAAACAGCAGCCGATTGATTACAGCGATGGCCGGATCAGACCCGTGTTTCTGTATGGACGACTGGGCATGGACTGGTGGCTTAGCCCATATTTTCAAGCCGGCATTGATTTAAATGGCAGCCTGATGCAGTGGTTAGATACAAACAACGACAGCTGCTGTAACGCTATGGCCAGAACAGGGCTGGAACTTAAACTGCACCAGAATATTCGCGTTGAGTTATACGCGAATTGGTATAACGTAAAATATCAGTCGAACTATGACTTGGTTACGCCAGGGAATATTGAGCACACAACAAACAATAATAGGTTTAGTCGCACGGCGGTGGGTACCCAGTTATCGCTGGTGTTTTAACGCCCGTCACAAAGACGAGCAACGTGTTGTGAGTCGAGTGCCCAAAGAGCATGTTTTTGATCGCGCTTGTTGGGCAGTTCATTAAGTATTGCTTCGATCCTTGGCTGTTCCTCAAGGTTTCTTCTAAAGTACGCCGGATATACCATTTCAAAGGAATCTGATTGAAGCAAAAAAATCTGCCTTTTTCCTTCCCAAGCGTCTTTTGCTCCACCTAGCGTGTGGTGCCAAGCACTCCATAAACCAACTACTAACCTCTCTGGGACATTGTAGTGGTCAAGTAAAACTCACTACCTTCTGATGTGATAGCCTCCCATGTACCATCAGAAAATAGAGGAATAAAGTCGGTAACTACATACAACAAGTTTTTAAATGGAGACAATACTACTCCTATGGCCACAAGTATTAACCAGCCACCAATTCGAAGAGGTTGTTTGTCCTGTTGCTCGTCCTTAATTTCCAAATGATACTCCTTGTACATAACGCAGCCAGCAGCGGGCGAAAAGCCGCGTAGCGGGTCGACGTCGCAGCCAGCGTTTTTTGCTGGCGATAAAATTTGTTTGTTATGCGCATTGATCATAATTTCACTTAATACCATAATTAGGTATCTTCTGGTATCCGGAGAACTACACATGGCCAAGAACACAAGTATAACTATTGGAGAACACTTTGAGGGCTTTATTGCAAGCCAGATCCAAAGTGGGCGTTACGGCTCAGCGAGTGAAGTCATTCGCTCAGCGCTACGCTTACTCGAAAACCAAGAAATCAAACTTAACTCACTTCGTCAATTACTTGTCGAAGGCGAACAAAGCGGTGACGCAGAATATGACCTCGATAGCTTTATCAATGAACTTGATAATGAAAACTCTCGATGAAGCCATTTAATCTCACCGTTGCTGCTAAAAACGATTTACGAGATATCGCATTGTTCACCCAGCGTCGCTGGAGAAAAGAGCAACGAAATATCTATTTAAAACAATTTGATGATTCATTTTGGCTGTTAGCAGAAAACCCCGACATCGGTAAAACATGCGATGAAATCAGAATCGGATATCGTAAATTCCCTCAAGGTAGCCACGTCATCTTTTATCAACAGATTGGCAGTCAACAAATTAAAATCATCCGTATTCTTCATAAGAGTATGGATGTTAATCCGATACTTGGCGCATAACTCCCGGCTAACCTCGCAAATGTTTGATGGCGGCTTTGTTACTTGTCTTTGCTAAAAAGGTGACAGCGAGTATTTGTCCGTTTTAACCGTTTGTTATGTGATTTTTTTGCACTCTACTCATAGGACAAAGTATATGAGTAGAAAGCAGTGCCGTCACGTGTAAATAGCCCCTCTTGAACTTGAACATTGACTGTTTTATGACAATTAACTCGTGCCTCTCCTTGTGAACCCGGTTCACCGAAGTTTATTGTACCTGGAATAATAAAGCAGCTATTAGTGTTATTGTCATTATTTAAAACGTTGTTTAGTTGTTTTTCGTAGTTGGCTATACGCGCTTCTGGAGTTAATGATTCCACTTTATCATGGTTCAGAAGCATTCTACCGAAGATGAATCTGTACTGATTTTCATCTGGATTAGCTGTTTGAAGCATCGCTTTGCTACTAGTGCAGCCAACTAATAACAATGCAAAAATGACAGATATTGTCCGTCTCAAAGGCTTAACTCCTTGTTCACATAACGCCTCATGAACTGGCGGCCGCTTTTTGGCCGTCCGAGTTACTTGAATTGTTAAGTGTAAATTCTCCGATAATGGGTTGAGTTATAAGCTTTTTAATAACCCATATAAACAAGCCAGAAATGGAGAGGGTCATCGCAAAGCTAAACCAGCGAACAATGTTGCTCATGCGCTCAAAGTCCTCAAACCCTTCCCCTTTAGGTGATGATGGAAAATCCGAAAACATTGCAAACTGCATAGCTAAACCGCCCACTTGCCAGAGTATGCCGAACGCCAAGATGACGATAAATGCCAGACGCGCCCAATTTTTGCGTTTTAACAGAGCAATGGATGAGATGAAAGTGAATGAAGATAGTGCACAGAACCCATAAATAAACAAATGAAAATATTGCGACATGAACTTCACCATCGCAGGAGCGTTTTCAGGGACAGAGCTGAATTCGTCACCACTAAACATAGTTGAAACCATAATGACTTGCATAACCGAGACGAAAGAGGCGAAACCTGACCCAACAATAAATATCCACGCTAAAACGGTCACAAACGTTGATCTTGATTCCATGTATGTATTCTCCTATTACACTTAACGCTTGTTGGGCGGAAAGATCCGTATTTAAACACGGATTTTTCCGTCTTTGTAAATTCTATGTTTATGAAGTTACATCGGTTTTGGCTTATTTACAATAACTTATGGGTACAGATAACTTTAAAAGATCTGACAAATACTGAAAATTAGGTCTAACAAGGTGCAACCAACCTTTGGGTAATACAGACTTGTTATGCGCCGATAAACTGTAATGCGAGACTGACACAGCGCATTTAATATTTAGCCATCTAAACGTATAGAAGTTGACATTGCCGCTGGTTTTACGCAACATAGCCGCTATGTCAGTTAACCGGGTGTGGCTATGCCTATTAAAGTGATCGATCAGTTGCCGGCGGTAGAAGCGCTGTCGGCAGAAAATGTGTTTGTAATGACCGAGAGCCGGGCGCAGTCGCAGGATATCCGGCCGTTGAAAATTGCCATTTTAAATCTGATGCCGAACAAAATAGCTACTGAAGTGCAGCTGCTACGTTTGCTGGCCAATAGCCCGCTGCAGGTCGATGTCGATTTGCTGCGAATTGATGATCATGTTAGTAAAAACACGCCGCCGAGCCATTTAAACTGCTTTTACCGTTATTTCTCTGAGGTGCAGCAGCAAAAGTACGATGGTTTAATTATTACCGGCGCGCCGCTCGGTTTGGTTGATTATGAAGATGTTACCTACTGGGCGCAGTTTGGCGATATTCTGCGCTGGGCCGATCATAATGTTACCTCAACCCTGTTTTTGTGCTGGGCAGCGCATGCCGCGCTTTATCAATACTATGGTTTACAGCGGGAAATTCGTGGTGAAAAGTTATCGGGTGTGTACTGGCAACAGGTCACCCAGCCGCTGTGCCCGCTGGTGCGCGGTTTTGATGACGAATTTTTAGTGCCACACTCACGCTATGCTCAGGTGCCGGAACAGAAGTACCAACAGCACGAAGATTTGCATATATTGGCTGAGGCCGATGTCACCGGCGCCTACCTTTTGCAGAACAGTAGTGGCAGCCGGGTGTTTGTTACCGGCCACCCGGAGTATGATTTAACCACCTTAGACGAAGAGTACCAGCGTGATTTAGCTGGTGCTACCGCAACCGCAGCGCCGAAACTACCGGAAAACTATTATCGCAATAATGACCCGCTGCAGGGGCCGCAGAAACTGTGGCAAAGCCATGCCTTTTTACTGTTCAGCAACTGGCTGAACTATTATGTGTATCAGGCCACGCCGTTTGAACTAAGCCAGATTGGCCAAAGTGTTTAAGCCGCTTTAGGTTTTAACAACTTGAAATAACAAAGAGCATTTTATGACCGCACGACTAACGCCAGAGCATTTTCGTCAGTTACTTTCACAGCGTATTTTCATTCTTGATGGCGCCATGGGCACGATGATCCAGCAGCATCGGTTAGAAGAAGCCGATTATCGTGGCAGCGAATTCGCCAACTGGCCCAGTGATGTTAAGGGCAATAATGATTTACTGGTGCTAACCCAGCCCGATTTAATTGCCGATATTCACCGCCAGTACCTGCTGGCCGGTGCCGACATTGTTGAGACTAACACTTTTAACGCCACCACCATTGCTATGGCGGACTACCAGATGGAAGGCCTGTCGGCGCGCATTAACCGTGAGGCGGCCGCGCTGGCGCGTAATGTGTGCGATGAAATAACGGCGCTTGAACCGCATAAACCGCGTTTGGTTGCCGGCGTATTGGGCCCTACTAACCGCACTGCATCAATTTCACCGGATGTTAACGACCCGGGGTTTCGCAATGTCAGCTTTGATGAGTTAGTGAACGCTTACACTGAATCAACCCACGCTTTAATTGAGGGCGGTGCCGACATTATTATGCTGGAAACCATCTTTGATACGCTAAACGCCAAGGCGGCGGCGTTTGCGGTGCTAAAAGTGTTTGATGAAGTGGGTTATAAACTGCCGGTCATGATCTCCGGCACCATTACCGATGCCTCGGGCCGCACTTTGTCGGGCCAGACCACCGAAGCGTTTTATCATAGCCTGGCCCATGTCGAGCCGGTGTGTTTTGGCCTCAATTGCGCCCTGGGCCCGGATTTACTGCGTCCTTACGTTGAAACCCTGTCTGGGGTGTCTGAAGCCTATGTATCGGTACACCCAAATGCCGGCCTGCCAAATGAATTTGGCGAATACGATTTAGACGCAGCAGAGATGGCAGCAGAAATTGCCGATTGGGCACAGCAGGGCTTTTTAAATATTGTTGGCGGCTGCTGTGGCACCACGCCAGAGCATATAAAAGCCATTGCTGATGCCGTTAAAGATGCCCCGGCAAGGAGCCCTAAACCTGCCAGTCATAGTTTTAACTTAGCCGGCCTTGAAGCCTTTTCTCTGGAGTGGTAATGCGACAACAGGCCCGATTTATTAATGTTGGCGAGCGGACAAACGTTACTGGCTCGGCAAAATTTAAAAAACTGATCTTAAACGGCGACTACGAAGCGGCGCTCGATGTCGCACGCCAGCAAGTGGAAAATGGCGCACAAATTATCGACATCAATATGGATGAGGCGATGCTCGATAGCAAAGCTGCCATGGTGCGCTATTTGCAACTGCTGGCTTCTGAGCCCGACATTTCACGGGTACCAATTATGGTTGACTCGTCGAAGTGGGAGGTGATTGAAGCGGCGCTGAAATGCATTCAGGGCAAAGCCGTCGTTAACTCTATTTCGCTCAAAGAGGGCGAGGCGCCGTTTTTACAGCAGGCCACTTTACTGCGCCGCTATGGTGCGGCCGTAGTGGTAATGGCGTTTGACGAGAAAGGCCAGGCGGATACCAAAGTGCGCAAAGTCGAAATTTGCCAGCGTGCTTATCAGATTCTGACCGAGCAGATTGGCTTTCCGCCCGAAGATATTATTTTTGACCCGAATATTTTTGCTGTCGCCACTGGCATTGAAGAGCACAACAACTACGCGGTGGATTTTATTGAAGCCACCCGCGAGATAAAACGCTTATGCCCGCATGCAAAAATCTCTGGCGGTGTATCGAATGTGTCGTTCTCGTTTCGGGGTAATGACGCGGTACGTGAAGCCATTCACTCGGTATTTTTATATCATGCGGTTGCCGCTGGGATGGACATGGGTATTGTTAATGCCGGTCAGCTCACCGTGTATGACGATATTCCGCCGCTGTTAAAAGAGCGGGTAGAGGACGTTATTCTCAATCGGCGTGATGATGCCACCGAGCGCCTGCTGGAGATTGCCGCCGAGTTTAAAGGCGATGGCAGCGTCGCAGAAAAAATAGATGATGCCTGGCGCAGCCTGCCGGTGAATAAGCGGCTGGAACATGCATTAGTGAAAGGCATTACCGATTTTATTGATATCGACACCGAAGAAGCGCGTCAGCTCGCCGAAAAACCGCTGCACGTGATTGAAGGGCCGTTAATGGACGGCATGAACGTCGTTGGCGATCTATTCGGTGAAGGTAAAATGTTTTTGCCACAAGTGGTGAAATCGGCCCGGGTAATGAAAAAAGCCGTGGCCTATTTACAGCCTTATATCGAGCTGGAAAAAGAAGGCGGCCGGGCGCAGGGCAAGGTGCTGTTAGCTACCGTAAAAGGCGACGTGCATGATATCGGCAAAAATATCGTCGGTGTGGTGCTGCAGTGCAATAATTTTGAAGTCATTGACCTGGGCGTTATGGTGCCGTGCGCTGAGCTGCTTCGGGTAGCAAAAGAGCGTGAGGTTGATGTAATTGGCTTATCGGGCCTGATCACTCCATCACTGGATGAAATGGTGCATGTGGCCAAAGAAATGACCCGTTTGGGCTTTACCCAGCCGTTGTTAATTGGCGGTGCCACCACCTCTAAAGCCCATACTGCAGTGAAAATTGAACCAAACTATGCCAATGGCGTGGTGTATGTGCCAAACGCCTCACGCAGTGTGTCGGTGGTGCAGTCATTAATTAGCGTTGACAGCAAAGCGGGTTATTTAAACCGGGTTAAAAACGAATATGTGGTGGCGCGCGAGCAGCATGCCCGTTCGCGCCCGGGTGAAAAGTTGCTTAGCTTAAACGAAGCGAAAGCCAATAAGTTTACGCTTGATTTAAGCAAAGTAGCACCCGCTCCGAAACAACCAGGGGTACAGGTGTGGCAGGATGTTGACTTAAACCTGCTGCGCGATTACATCGACTGGACGCCGTTTTTTTTAACCTGGCAGTTATCCGGTAAGTATCCGGCCATTTTAAACCATGCTGAAGTGGGGATGGAGGCGCGACGGGTGTTTAAAGACGCCAACGCGATACTCGATACCATGATTAACGAGGGCCACGTTAAGGGTAAAGCGGTATTTGGCTTGTTTCCGGCCAACAGCGACGGCGACGATATTGTGGTGTACACCGACGAGACCCGAAGCACAGAAAAAGCCCGTTTGTATAATCTGCGCCAGCAGTTGCAGCTGCGTAACAATGCGCCCAATTGCAGCCTGGCCGATTTTATTGCCCCGGCAGGTAGCGGCGTTAACGATTATATTGGTGGCTTTGCAGTCAGCACCGGTTTTGGTGCTGATGAATTTGCTGCAAAATTTGCCGCTGAGCATGATGACTACAACAGCATTATGGTAAAAGCACTGGCCGATCGCTTAGCAGAAGCCCTGGCCGAATATCTGCACTTAAAAGTGCGGCGCGAGTACTGGGGCTACGCGGCAGACGAGGAGTTGAATAACGAGCAGCTTATTCGCGAGTTGTACCAGGGCATTCGGCCCGCGCCGGGCTATCCGGCCTGCCCGGAGCATACCGAAAAAGGCACCTTGTGGCAGCTGCTGGATGTCGAGGCACAAACCGGCATAGTGCTTACCGAAAGCTATGCCATGTGGCCAGGTGCCGCGGTAAGTGGCTGGTATTTTGGCCACCCCGACAGTAAATACTTTGCCGTCAGCAAAATAGGGGATGACCAGTTGCAGGCGTATGCGGCCAAAAAAGGCTGGAGCACCGAGCAGGCGCAAAGCTGGCTGGCCCCGAATCTTCGCTGAGCCGGTCGCTTCAGGCAGGTAATACCTGCTTTAGTTTTGCTGCCAGTTCTGCCAGCTCGACAGGTTTGGTCAGAATATCGACAAAGCCGCTGCTGAGGATCCGGCGGCTCAGCTCACTGTTATTATGCGCGGTGAGTGCCAGCACCGGTATCTGATCCAGCGCAGAGCGCTGGCGCACGGCTTGCAGGGTGGCAAAGCCATCCATTTCAGGCATTTCGATATCCAGCAAAATAAGTGCGGGTTTATGCTGTTGCAGCCAGATCAGGGCTTGCGGGCCACCGCTTGCTACATGCACCCGATAGCCAATTTTTTCCAGCATCAGTTTCAGCAGGTTTTGATTAAAATAATTGTCATCAACCACCAGGATCCGGGGGGTATCACCGGTATCCGTTTTACTGTCATGCTCACTATGACTGACATCTTCACTGTGACTAACGTATTCACTTTGACTGATATTTTCAATATGACCACCAGGTGCACCGGACTGAGTATTGATTGCTTCTATTTGCCCGGTATCGCCGGCGGCAGGGGGCAGGGTAAGAGTAAAGCTGAAGGTGCTGCCAACGCCAGGCTCACTTTTCAGCGTTAACTCAGAATCCATTATTTGCAGCAGTCTTTGGCAGATAGCCAGGCCAAGGCCAGTGCCGCCATATTTTCGGCTCACTGAATTATCGGCTTGCTGAAATGGCTGAAATAGCTGGCTTTGCTCACTCGCGCTGATGCCTATGCCGCTGTCGGTTAACGAAAAATGCAATTGGTCATGGTTCAGCGCGGTAATACGTAACTGGATTTGCCCCTTAACAGTGAACTTAATGGCATTGCTTAACAAGTTCATTAAGATCTGACTTAGTCGCAGCGGATCGCCACGGCGGCCGTCTGCAATGGTAGCCGGCAGACTACGTTGGTACTTTAGTCCCTTGCTGGTGATCTGGTTGCTGAACAGATCTTCCACCTGAGTGAGCGTCGCGCGCAGTGAAAAATCGGTTTGCTCAACCACTAGCTTGCCCGCCTCAATTTTAGAGAAATCCAGAATATCATTAATAATGCTGAGCAGAATTTTGCCAGCAGCACGAATTCTCAGCAGATATTGTTGTTTGTGTTCTACCGCCGGCGTTGCTTCTGCCAGTTCAGCAAAACCCAGCACGGCATTGAGCGGTGTGCGCAGCTCGTGGCTAATATTCGCCAGAAACTGGGTTTTGGCCAGGGTGGCGCTTTCTGCCGCTTCCCGCGCCTGTTGTAGTTGCTGCATGGCCTGCTCCAGGTGTTCGGTGCGCATGGCTACTTGCTTGCTCAGACGTTGTTGTTCAGTGATCGCGCTATGCATGCGCCATCTGTGCAGCAAATACAGCAATGTGATACTTAGCAGCAGATAAGCGAGCAGCATACTCCAGTGCCAGTACCAGGGGCTGGCTATCTGAAAATGCAGACTGTCCGCTGTGCTAATCTGGCCTGTGACATTTCTGGCTCTTAGTTGAAACTCATAGCGGCCACTTTGCAGGTTGGTATATTCCCGATAATGCTCCTGGCGCCAGCTGGACCATTCTTTATCATGGCCCAACAGCCTTACCTGCAGTTGATCGGGTTGCAACGGATTATAATTGGGGCTACTGAACTGAAAACGTAAATTCCGTTGCTCACTGCTCAGGGCAATGATGTCGGGTAATGCGCCGCCACCATAAATAAGTTGTTGTTGGTCAACCAACACTTTTCGTAGCAGCGGAGCTTTAGGTTGATGTTGCTGATACTGATCATCGGCAAAGCGGAAAACTCCCTCAGCACCACCAAACCAGATCAGCGGCCATTCCACCAGAATGGTATCCAGCGGAATATCGAATAAGGGCTGCAATGCATTCTCATGCCACTGATAACTGCCGTTATCGTCAGGTATAGCTACCCCTGCGGAGCGGGTACCGTTCTCGTTGTCCCACAGCAACATCCAGATCCGGCCTTTTGCATCGGCAACAGGGTTTCGGACCCAGGGCTGCTCATTGCTGAATAAGTTTTTAAACGCTGCAGCCAGTTCGAATTTTTGTAAGTCGCGATTATAGCTTTGAATACCACGGACCGAGGCAATGAACAGCTGGTCAGCAAAAACATGTACAGAATTTCTGTTCAGACTGGGCAAACCCTGTTCTTTAGTAAAACGGCTGATTGCCAGTGGTACTGAGCCACCACCCTGCCAGGAGGCGGGTAAGTGCAACCGATACACACCATGGGCCAGGGTGCCGAGCCATAGCTCACCATTTGTCATTTCTACGATGCTATTCAGGTTTCCTTCTACGCCTGGTACCCGGCCTTCGTCAAGCCATTGGCCGTCAACGTAACGCATCGTGGCCAAGCCATCCTGCAGCCCGACATAAACCCGACTGGGCTCACGCTCGGAGATCTGTAAAATTTTACTGGCCTGAGGCGAGGGCCTGACTAAGCTAAGTTGCTCTTCTAGTAACTGATAAACGCCGTCATTGTTGGCAATCAGCAAGCGCTGGCGGAATTCGGTAAAGCCCCAGGTTTGCTTTTGCAGCGGCCCTAACTGGACAAATTCGCCACTGCCATCCTGGCGGCGCTGCAACCGGAATAATCCCAGGCTGGTACCAGCATAAAGATGTTGCTGATAGCGGGTCAGTGCCAGCACATTACCTGCCAGGCCGCTGGCACCGCGATGAGCGGTAATAGCAGAATGTAAGGCAATCCGCGACAGGCCATGATCAAGCCCGAGCCAGAGTCCCCCCTGATGATCCTGATATAACGCTCTGACATTTTGATCAAGCAAACCGGAATTCCGATTATAGTGGCCAACCAGTTCTCCTTGTCTGCTCAGGATATAAACCCCATTTTGGACGGTACCAAGAGCAATGTCGCCGTTATTCAGGGTCAGGCCTGAATATATTACGGCCTGTTTTAGCTGCTGATCATAAGCCGTTGGCAGGCGTTTAACCCCTTTGTTATCAATTAAATACAAACCTGTTTCCCGGCTTGCAGCCAGCAAGGTGTTGTCTGAGTAGGGCTCGAGTACAAAAAGACTTTCATGGGCAAAATGCTCGCCGCCTGGCACCAACTGAAAATTACCCTGATCCAACATCAGCAAGCCAGTGCCTTCTTCTCTGATGTAAAAGCGTTGATTTACCCAGAACGCCTTTAAAAAACTGCTGTTACTGCGCCAGACCTCAATTTTTTCCTCATGCAACCGGAAAACATAATCGCGACTGGCAAAATATACACTGTCATCGCTGACAAAGGTCTGTCTGACATCCCGAAAATCACGAAAGCTCTCGGGCACTAAATGTAGTAAAGACTGATAACGGGAGTGGCCTTCGCTATGATCGATGTAACCGATATCTCCCTTCGCCCCAACATAAACCCGGCCATCGGCAGAAAGGGCGAGTGAGCGGGCCACTGATTTGTTGCCGGTTTGCATGATCCGCCAGTTCTGGCCATCGTATTCCAGTACGCCGACGTTATTGCCTACATACAGCACCCCACGGTGATCCTGCAGCAGCGCCCAGTTTTGAGTGCCGGCATGATATTCTTTGGGTTTGAGGTTATGCAGCATGGGCATACCGTGCTCAAACGTTGCGGCTAGCGCAGAGATTGGCGCCAGTATAACGATAATGAGCAACGTAACCCTGCTCAGCAACCCATAACCCTGGTCGCGAAACCCCCTAAAGTCGGTCACAGTGAACTCCATTTCTTGGCCGCTATCGGCAAACTGACAAGCGGCCTATCTTAACTGGAGTATTTTGCCGAGCCAAGCATTCTGACGTGACCATCGTTAGTAAATAAAATCTTTCAGTTTGCAGAAAAAACGTTATGCTCATTAAAACACTAAACAAGGGAGGCGCCAGTGCGACTAAACTGGATCCTGGGTTTGCTGCTACTAGCTCAGCAAGGCATGCTGGCAGCTGCGCCTTTGACAGTGCTGGTAGGCCAGCAAAAACCCCCTTATATAAATACGGCAAATATTTCAGGCTATGAGGTGGAATTGCTGGCTGAGGTGGTTAGCAGGATGGGCTATGAGCCGGTATTTTTATTTGTTCCCAACGCCCGGATTAAGCCACTGTTGTTGCAGGGCGAGGGCGATATCGCCAGTTTACAACCAGTAGAGAATGAAGAGGCTGGCCTGTTCTATTCTAACCCATATATTCGTTATCAGAATGTTGCGATCAGTCTGGCAAAAGATAAATTGGTCATTGAAAACAGCAGTGATCTGGGACGCTATTTGGTACTTGCGTTTCAGAATGCCCGTTTGGTTTTGGGGCCGGATTACACGGATATGGCTAGAATTTCAGCCAATTACCGTGAGACGGTTGATCAGCAGGCGCAACTGACCATGCTACTGTCAAAGCGGGTTGAGGTGGTGGTGATGGACCGCAATATTTTCAATTATTATCGGTTGCAGCACGATGATTCCCAAGAGATGGCCATTCATCCGTTATTTAACACTACAGTTTATCGGGCGGCATTTCGGGATGCGAAGGTGCAACGTGCTTTTGACCGAGCGCTGCTTAGTGTGATTCTGGATAGCTGGTATCAGCGGTTACAACGTAAATACTTTGGGGAGGAAAACCAAGGGCTGCAACATAGCCTGCTGCGCACTGACAGCTAAGCAATGCCAGTTATGCACTCAGCTAAGCACTGCCCGTCAAAGCGCTTTGGTTTTGTCGTCGCGCAGCAATTTATCCAGATAACCCATAGCAAAAGCGGATAACACGAAGGTAATATGGATAAACAAATACCATTTTATTTTGTCATTATCGATGACTTCAGTATTCATAAATACTTTCAGTAGGTGAATAGACGAGATGGCCACAATTGAGGCGGCCACTTTATTTTTAAGCGAGCCCGCGTCAAGTTTGCCTAACCAGCTTAACTTATCGTCATTGCCTTCCAAATCCAGCCTTGATACAAAGTTTTCATATCCAGAAAACATCACCATCACCAGCAGGCCGCCAACCAGGGCAATATCAATTAACGACAGCACGACTAAAATCAGCTCGACCTCTTTCATACTGAAAATAATAGGGATGATATGAATAATTTCCTGAAAAAACTTAATTGCCAGCGCTATCAATGCCAGGCTAAGCCCCAGATAAATTGGTGCCATAATCCAGCGAGCAGAATAAATAAGATTTTCAACAAACTTTTCCATAGTAACGCCTCAATAAAATAATGTTGCTATTATGCGGCCCAGTCGCAGCAAAGCAAGCCTGCTTATCGGCCATTTGCCATATTTCTGTCTCAGATGCTGAAATTAATCGCAGCTCTCTTATTTTAAGCAGTTTTGCAGTATGATAGCCGGCTTTAATGGCAGCATAGGCTGTCAGCATCGGCAAGAGGTTACTGTGGAAAAGCCGTTTCAACTGAAACTGATTATCAGAAGGGTCAGCGCCACTGCATCGCTGCAATGGTTGTCTGGCGCCTGGCAGCTGTTTAAAAAGACGCCACTGCTGTTTATGGCCATGTTTTTACTGACTGCGTGTTTGGGTTTTTTATTACAGCTTAATCAGCTGACGGCAATAGTCTGGGTATTTCTGAATCCGTTTTTAACCGCCGGATTCTATAAAGCGATAGTTGGTGTTCAACACCAGCAACATGTCACGGTTGACTGGGTGTTTAAGCCGCTGGCTGAACCGGCTTGCCGCTTAATCCTGTTAACAATTGGTGCACTTAAGGTATTGCTGTTTACGCCTCTAATCAGTTTTCAACAGCAATTGCTGTTGCCAATGTCTGCTGCTATCGAGAGTCAGAGTACTGCTGATATAACGATTACCTGGCAGTTGTTGTTATTAGTGGCATTGTTTGCTCTGGTGTTTATGTTATTCGCTTATGCGGTTGCTATTGCTTACTTTTTAAAAGAACATCGTATTCTAACAGTGCTGCAAACCAGCTTTATTGCCTGTTGGCGTAATGTGGCGGCGCTGCTCGTATTTGGTTTACTGAGCATGGCGCTGGTGCTGTTAACCCTGCCAACGTTTTTTATTGGCTTAATCGTGGTGTTACCTTTGTTAAACATTGCCTTCTTTTTGTCTTTTAACGAAGTATTCGCGCTGCAGGTAAAATCAGCTGATGACGGCATATTAGAGGTGTAGCCATGGCTGAACTCGCCGAGCTGAAAAAAAACGCCTTAAACTGGCTTAGCAGGCGAGACTACAGCGAAGCCCAGTTGAGTCAGAAATTGCGCCACAAAGGGGCTTTGCCAGAGCAATTAACCGCTGTTATCGAGTGGTGCAAAGCACAACAGTACCTTGATGAAAGCCGGTTTTTAAGTATGCTGGTACGCAACAGGGCACGCCAGGGCTATGGTTATAATTACCTTCTGCAGGAATGCCGGGCGCAAAAAATCAGTGCGCAGCAGCTAGACCGCTGTTTGCAATCACTGGCCATCGACTGGTGGGTATTGGCCAGTGCCGCTTATCAGAAAAAATATGGCGACAGCCCGATAAGTGATTATAAAGAAAAAACGAAACGGATGGCTTTTTTGCAGCGCCGGGGTTTTAGTGGCGAGCAAATAAAGGCAGTATTTACTGAATTAACAAACCAACCTAACCGGACAGGATAGTTTCATGACGATGACTTCGGCCAAGATCAGACAGGCTTTTTTTGATTATTTTGCCAGTAAACAACATCAGGTAGTTGCCAGCAGTTCGCTGATCCCTGGCAACGACGCGACCTTACTGTTCACGAACGCCGGGATGGTGCAATTCAAAGATGTCTTTTTAGGGCAGGACCAGCGAAGTTACAGCCGGGCCGTCTCAGCACAGCGTTGTGTGCGGGCGGGTGGTAAACATAATGATTTAGAGAATGTTGGTTACACCGCGCGCCATCATACGTTCTTTGAAATGCTGGGTAACTTCAGCTTTGGGGACTATTTTAAACGGGAGGCTATTGGCTATGCCTGGCAGTTTTTAACCGAAGTAGTCAAGTTACCGAAAGAAAAATTGCTGGTTACAGTTTATGCCACAGACGATGAAGCCTATGCTATCTGGTTGAATGAAATTGGCGTGCCAGCAGAGCGTATTGTCAGGATTGGCGATAACAAAGGCGCGCCTTATGCCTCTGATAATTTCTGGGCAATGGGGGATACCGGTCCTTGCGGTCCGTGCACCGAAATCTTTTATGACCACGGTGAGCATATCTGGGGTGGCCCACCGGGTTCAGCGGAAGAAGATGGTGATCGCTTTATTGAAATCTGGAATATCGTCTTTATGCAATTTAACCGCCAGGCCGGTGGTGAGATGCAACCGCTTGCTAAACCCAGTATTGATACCGGTATGGGGCTGGAGCGGATTGCTGCGATATTGCAGGGCGTGCACAGTAACTATGAAATAGATACCTTTGCCGCACTGATTAAAGCTGCCGCTGAAATAACCGGCGCCACAGACTTATCTGATAAATCGTTGCGGGTGGTAAGCGATCATATTCGTAGTTGTGCGTTTTTGATTATTGATGGGGTACTGCCGGCCAACGAAGGCCGTGGTTACGTGCTGCGCCGGATTATTCGTCGTGCCGTGCGCCATGGTAACACCCTGGGGGCGAAAGGCGCGTTTTTCTATAAGTTAGTTGCAGCATTGGTGGCACAAATGGGCGAGGCTTACCCTGAGCTAATTGAAAAGCAAGCCATTATTGAAAAAGCGCTACGACTTGAAGAAGAGCAGTTTGGTAAAACACTGGAACGTGGCCTGACGATCCTGGACGACGAGCTGAAGGGGCTAACCGGCAGCGTGATCCCGGGGGAGCTGGTATTTAAATTGTATGATACGTATGGCTTTCCAGTCGATTTAACCAATGATGTTGCCCGTGAGCGCAACCTGACGATAGATCATCCGGGGTTTGATGCTGCCATGGCGGCCCAGCGAAAACGTGCCCAGCAAGCTTCAAATTTTGGCGCGGATTACAATGCAACATTAAGCTCTGCTCAGCATACGGCGTTTACCGGTTACGAGCATGAGTTTGCTGATGCGACCATCGTTGAAATTTTCAGTGAGGGTAAAGCGGTTGACAGTCTTAGTGCGGGTGATAGTGGTTTAGTAGTGCTGGATGAAACACCGTTTTACGCAGAGTCTGGTGGTCAGATGGGGGATACCGGAAAATTGCTGCTGGCCGGCGGGGGCGAGTTTACGGTGGCCGACACCATTAAGTTAGCCAAAGCATTCGCGCACCAGGGAAAAGCCAGCGCAACTGTGCGGGTTGGCGATAAAGTTGCTGCCAGAATCGATAGTGAGCGGCGCGGCGCGATAAAGCAGAATCACTCAGCCACCCACTTGTTGCACGCTGCACTGCGCAAAATATTAGGTGAGCATGTCACCCAGAAAGGCTCGTTGGTAGGACCAGATCGGTTACGGTTCGATTTCAGTCATTTTGAAGCGGTTAAAGCTGCAGAGCTGCGGGAAATCGAGCTTTTGGTTAACCAGCAAATCCAACAGAATAACGCGCTGCAAACCCGTTTAATGCCGATTGAGCAAGCTAAAGCGGCTGGCGCCATGGCGTTGTTCGGTGAAAAATATGACGAAGAAGTCCGGGTATTATCGATGGGTGAGTTTTCTATCGAACTTTGCGGTGGCACGCATGTCAGTCGTACCGGTGATATTGGTTTATTTAAAATTGTGGCTGAAGCCGGCATTGCTTCAGGTATCCGGCGGATTGAAGCAGTAAGCGGTATTGGCGCGCTGCATTATATCCAGTCGCTGGAGCAACAGGCCGCGCAAGCAGCGGCATTGGTAAAAGGCGATATGCTAAGTCTGGCCGACAAAGTACAACAAACGCTGGACAAAAGCCGTGGCCTGGAAAAAGACATTGAACAGTTAAAGGCAAAAATGGCCAGTCAGGCCGGTTCATCGCTGGAGAGCCAGGTGACTGAGGTTGCTGGCGTCAATGTGTTGGTTAGTCAGGTTGAGCAGGCCGATCCGAAAAGCTTAAGAACCATGCTGGACGAGCTGAAAAACAAACTGAGACCGGCGGTTATTCTGCTGGCAACGGTAAACGATGCTAAAGTTAGTTTAATTGCGGGCGTTAGCACCGAGTTAACCGGCAAAGTGCACGCGGGCCAACTGGTTGCCTGGGCAGCAGAGCAACTCGGTGGTAAAGGTGGCGGTAGACCTGATATGGCGCAGGCAGGTGGCACTGACAGCAGTGCGTTACCTGACGTGCTGGAAAAAGCGCAGCAGTACATCAGTGATAAGCTAAACAGCTGATCGCCGATAACCGGTGTTGCGTAAAACCGAATAACTGCTGCTGACCGTTGTAATGCCGTTGTATATCGCGAAAAACTTTCGGCCAGTGCCAAAGTTGCTACAATGCGTACGTAATGGTTGGAAGCAGTTTATAAATATCATTTGCTGGCTTTTCAGCAGGCGCCAGCTGAGTTATTATACGGCGTTTTATCGAAAACAACGGTGAAATGTCACTGTAATTGCAAGGAAAAGGAGCAAGCGAATGCTAATTCTTACCCGTCGTGTTGGTGAGACTCTGATGATCGGTGACGAAGTAACGGTTACCGTGTTGGGTGTAAAAGGAAACCAAGTTCGAATTGGTGTTAATGCACCAAAAGAAGTGTCTGTCCATCGTGAAGAAATTTATATGCGGATCCAGGCAGAAAAAGATACCTCTGGTGGCGGCTTTAACGAAGCTAACTAAAAAATTACCGGCAGGAAGCTGGTAACCAAAACAGACCGTTTTAATCAATTGCCGTTAAATATTGAGCGAATTGTTTAAAAGGTCGGCAAACAAACTTTACTGTCCTAAAAATTGTTTGACTTATTTTCCTGAGACATTAATATACACGCCGCAACACAGAGCGGAGAAATGGCCGAGTGGCTGAAGGCGCACCCCTGCTAAGGGTGTATAGGGGAAACTCTATCGAGGGTTCGAATCCCTCTTTCTCCGCCATTTTTATAGAGCGGACGCATAGCTCAGCTGGATAGAGTACTCGGCTACGAACCGAGCGGTCGGAGGTTCGAATCCTCCTGCGTCCACCATCTATAAAATGTAATTTAGAAAATGCAATACCAACGGATGCATAGCTCAGCTGGATAGAGTACTCGGCTACGAACCGAGCGGTCGGAGGTTCGAATCCTCCTGCGTCCACCATATACGAAGAACCCGCTACGGTTAACGCCTTAGCGGGTTTTTTTATACTTGCATGATGCTGCCTGACGCAGGTGGTTGAGAAGCTCCGGATGGTTCGACCAATTTGCCGGGAGCAAATTGGCACAGCTTCAGCTGGCCCGCAGGGCAGGCGGCAGGATAGCCGCCTGAAATCCTCCTGCGTCCACCATATACGAAGAACCCGCTACGGTTAACGCCTTAGCGGGTTTTTTCTTTTCATTCAGCCTCTGCTTATCTGCAAAGTGTTATATACTGCTGATTATATGAGGTAACTTGGCTACGATTACCTTTAACACTGCAGCTCAGGGTAACCCGTGAATACTACTGCCACTTTATCAGCATGTCAGACTCAGGAGCCGGATCAGATAGCGGCTTCGCGGCCAGACGAACTGGTATTGTGTCCTCATTGTGATTTACTACAATATTTGCCCGCATTGGCACCGGGTGAACAAGCCCATTGTCTGCGCTGCGAGCATCAGCTGGACGCCCGCCAACCTAACCCGATTATGCGCCCGGCTTTGTACGCGGCATCAGCCTTGTTAATGTTATTGCTGGCTAATCTGTTTCCCTTTGTCAGCATGGCGCTGGCCGGTAACCGCAGTGAAATTCATTTTTTTGATACTTCGGCCGTGCTGTTTACCGAGTATCAACAAGTATTATCTATACTGGTCTGGCTATTTATCCAGGCGGTTCCGGCGTTCTGTATGCTGGCAATTATCTATCTTAAACTGGGTATGCGTTATCAGCTGCCAGCCCGTATCTGGGTAGCCAGGGTACTTTTTATGCTTAAACCCTGGAGTATGGTCGATATTTTCCTGATGGGTTTGTTAATCAGCTTCGTCAAGCTGGTGGCTACTGCAGAAATTTCGCTGGGGATGAGCTTCTGGGCTTTCTGCCTGTTCTGCTTATTGCACTTACGAACGTTTCAGGTACTGGACCGCCATGCGTTGTGGGCTAGTATCGCACCCAGTCCGCAACCGGATGCGGCAGTAAAAGCTGGTAGTACGGGTTTGGACCAACAGTTAAAATTATGTCATTGTTGTACAGCCGTAGTGCCGCTTACCCAACGTCATTGCAGCCGCTGTCATACTGAGGTAACCGTGCGCATGCCGGGCAGTTTACAGAAAACGCTGGCCTTACTTATTACGGCCTGCGTGCTGTATATACCGGCTAATATGTTACCGATTATGCGCACTGTGTCATTTGGCGATGTTACCGACTCCACCATAATTAGTGGTTTTATTATGATGTGGCAGGATGGCGAATATCCGGTTGCCATTATTATTTTTCTGGCCAGCGTGGTTATTCCGATTATTAAAATTGTGCTGATGTTTTGGCTGTGTTATCTGGCTGCTAAGTCAAAACAAACAACAGCAAAATACAGTGGTAACGTCTATCGGTTAGTTGACTGGGTTGGCCGTTGGTCCATGGTAGATGTGTTGGTGGTTGCTTTTATGGCGGCATTAGTGCGCTTCGGATTACTGGCCAGTGTTTATCCGGGCATCGGCGCTCTGGTATTTGCAGCTGTGGTTATTACCACAATGCTGGCGGCAGTGAGTTTTGACCCCCGCCTGCTCTGGGACAATCAGCAAACAGAGGTGGATAAACCGATGCAATACAGACAAGCAGAAGGAAAGGTATAGTGACTGAGTCGGCACAGGTAAAGGCTAACGTCAGGGTGATTAAACAGTGGTCTCCTATCTGGGTAGTACCGATAGCAGCAGTGCTCATTGGCCTGTGGATGTTGTTCAGCCATTTTCAGCATCAGGGTGTCATGTTATTACTGGTCGCTGAAGATGCCGAAGGGATCGTGGCGGGTAAAACTCAGATTAAAAATCGAAGTGTTGATGTCGGTCAGGTTGTGTCGGTTGAACTTAGTGACGACTTGACTGAGGTATTAATTCAGGCCCGGATGAAACCAAATATGACGCCGCTGCTCAATGCCGGTTCGCAATTCTGGGTAGTAAAGCCACAGGTAGGACGCGGTGGTGTCACCGGGCTGAACACCCTGTTATCCGGGGTTTATATTGAACTGCAGCCTGGTGACGCTGGTGACACCCAGCTTAGTCATCCGTTACTAAATTCACCGCCAGTTGCGCCGGCTGATGCGCCTGGTGTGCGGGTTAATTTAAATTCTGCCGACACCACTGGCCTGGCGGTCGGTGACCCTGTGTTATACCGGGGTTATGAGGTTGGAACGGTAGAATTAAGTGATTTTAATGTATCAGAGCGCCGTACTCAGTTTCAGCTATTTATTCGTGAGCCCTATGATCAACTGGTCACTGCCAATATCCGCTTTTGGTTAAGCAGTGGTCTGGCTTTTGATCTATCCGCTGAAGGCTTAAGCGTTGATATCGGCTCGGCGACTACCCTGTTGACCGGTGGTGTGAGTTTTGACTTAATGGATGGCTGGCCTGCAGGCGAGCCGGTAGCAGATGGGGCCGAATTTCAACTATTTCCCGATAAACAAAGCATTCAGGAGGGGATGTATAGCCAATATATTGAATACCTTGTGTTCTTCGATGAATCCGTCCGAGGCCTCAAAGCCGGGGCGCCAGTGGAATATCGTGGCGTCAGAGTAGGCACCGTAGCGACAGTACCGTTTTTCTTTGCGATTGATAAACCGTTTGAGGTCTCACTGCAGCAGGGCGTGCCGGTGCTTATTCGGATCGAATCAGCACGATTGTATGAGAAGTTAAATTTATCACAGCTTGATACCGAGTTGCGTCGGGCGATTGAAGATGGCTTACATGCCGTACTGAAAACCGGGAACTTAATTACCGGTGCCCTTTATATCGATCTGGATATGAACGGCAGCTGGCGCGAGGACAAAGCGCGTCAGCAGTTATTTAGCGAGCAGCAACAACTAAGCACGTCAGCGGGGTATCCGGCGCTGCCTTCGGCCCGCAGTGGTTTTAGTAATATGGAACAAAAACTGCTGATGGCACTGGATAAAATTAATAATTTGCCGGTTGAATCGATGCTGGCGCAGGGCGAGCAAACCCTCGCTGCAACCAATGATGTTATGGAAAATGCCCGGCAACTGATGGTCAGCATGCAAGCGCTGGTCGATCAGCCGCAGCTGCAACAGTTGCCAGCAGATATCCAGTTAAGTTTACAGCAGTTACGTGATACTTTGCAGGGTTTTAGCCCAGAAGGGGCGGCATATGGCAGTGTGAACGCCAATTTGCAGGCCCTTGAACAGGTTTTGCGGGAATTGCAACCGGTGATTAAAACCTTGAATCAACAAAGTAACTCATTAATATTCAATGCCAGTGATCAGCCCGAACCTGAACCAAGGAAAGCCAGACAATGAAATTAGTATTGACGATGTTGCTGGTGGGCGGTTTAGTTGCCTGTAGCAGTCCGCCACCAGTGAGCTATTATCAGCTTAGCGCGCCGCCGCCGGTGCTCAACCCTGACCAACGGCAGATGCCTCAGTACAGCTTGCACTTGCAGCCAGTTATGGTCGCAAATTATTTGAATGGCGCGGGCCTGGTGATGCAGCGCTCTGAGGTAGAGCTGGTAATCGCCAGTCGCCATTTATGGGCCGATGCGCTGGATCAGCAAATGTACCGGTTACTGGCGGAGCAATTACAGGCAAGAATGCCGGCGTTGCAGCTAAGCCCGGTTAGTATCGCCGCCGATATACGCCTGCAGCTAACCGTCGATCGGTTTCATGCGCAGGATGATGGTATGGCGGTAATTACGGGTTTTTACACTCTGATTTCAGGCGACAAACGTGCGAGTCACAGCTTTAGTTATCGGCAACCACTAACAGCGGACGGTTATCCTGCTATGGTGAGTGCGCTAAGTAAAGGGTGGCAGCAGTTAGTCGATGACCTGATTGCCCAGCTCAGCCAGCAGCACTTGTAATCCGAATTGCTTCAGGTTATCTTTCTAGACGGCTAGACTTCGAAAGGTCTGTGATGATTCGCAGCCGAAATGGCTGGCATCACGCAGTTCTATTATTCAGCCCGCTTGCTTGGCTCCATAATGCGGGTACTAAACACGGCAGTCAGGCAACGGCCAGACTATGCTGTTTGCATTGGTTTTACAGGCATGAAACACTTAGTAGCTGAAAACACGGGTCGGCTGAAAACACACTCTGGAAAAGGAGAGCAAGCAGATGGTAACTGATTTACTACTAGAGTCAGCCACGCTGATGGTCATTGGCATGGTAAGTGTGTTTACTTTTTTACTGCTGCTGGTGTTGCTGATGACCGCGATGAGCCGCTTACTGCGCCGGTTTTCGCCTGCCAAGGTTGCGAGCCCGGCTGGCAAAACCGAGTCGGCAACGTCTGGTGTATCACCTGCAGTCGTTGCGGCTATCAGTGCTGCAGTTCACCAATATCGCCAACAACATAAATAAGAGGAAGCTGGCATGTCGAAGCCTTTATTATTAACTGAGTTAGTGTTGCGCGATGCGCACCAATCATTACTGGCTACCCGCCTGCGGCTGGAAGATATGCTACCCATTGCCGGGAAACTTGATCAGGTGGGATATTGGTCAATGGAATCCTGGGGGGGCGCAACCTTCGACTCCTGTATTCGTTATCTGGGTGAAGATCCGTGGCATCGGATCCGTGAGCTGAAAAAAGCCATGCCTAATACAAAGCAACAAATGTTGTTACGCGGCCAGAATTTACTGGGTTATCGTCATTATGCCGATGATGTCGTTAAGGCATTTGTTGAGCGGGCCCATGCTAATGGCGTTGATGTGTTCCGTATTTTCGATGCAATGAACGATATCCGCAATCTGCAAACGGCGGTACAGGCAGCAATCAGTGTGGGTGCACATGCCCAGGGTACCATTTCTTATACGGTTAGCCCGGTACATACCATCGATATGTGGGTTGATATGGCCCGTCAGTTAGAAGATATGGGTTGTGATTCTATCTTTATAAAAGATATGGCCGGCTTGCTTAAGCCCTATGTGGCTGAGGAGTTAGTGACCCGGATTAAAGAAGCAACTAACATTCCGTTGGCAATGCAATGCCATGCGACAACCGGGCTTAGCACCGCAACGTACCAAAAGTCGATAGATGCCGGTATTGATATGCTCGATACCGCTATTTCATCAATGAGTATGACCTATGGCCATAGTGCTACCGAAACCATGGTGGCAATAACCGAAGGCACTGAACGTGATACCGGTCTTAACATGGAGCTGTTGGCTGAAATTGCGGCGTATTTCAGAGACGTTCGTAAAAAATATGCCCGTTTTGAAGGTTCACTGAAAGGTGTTGACGCCCGGATCTTACTGGCGCAGGTACCAGGCGGCATGTTGACCAATATGGAAAGCCAGTTAAAAGAGCAGGGCGCGCTGGATAAACTTGATGATGTGCTAAAAGAAATCCCCAGAGTTCGGGAAGATTTAGGTTTTTTACCACTGGTAACCCCCACCTCACAAATTGTTGGCACTCAGGCAGTACTGAATATATTAACCGGTGAGCGTTATAAAAGTATCACCAAAGAGACCGCGGGTGTGCTTAAGGGCGAATACGGTGCGACTCCGGCACCGGTCAATCAGGAATTGCAGCAAAAAGTGCTTAATGGTGCCGAGCCAATTACCTGTCGGCCTGCCGACTTACTCGAGCCCGAGTTAGATAAACTGAACAGTGAGTTGTTGGATATTGCTAAAGCTGAGTCGATTGACTTAGCCAACGACACCATCGACGATGTGCTGACCTATGCGTTATTCCCACAAGTTGGCCTGAAATTTTTGAAAAACCGCAACAATCCGGCTGCCTTTGAACCGGCTCCTGAAGAGGAAGAGGAAGCTACAGGTAAAGCGCCCAGCAAGCCTAAGGCAACGTCAGGTCCGGCTGCTTACAGTGTCAGGGTAGACGGTAAGGCATACGAAGTTGAAGTGGCACCCAGTGGTGAGCTAAACAGCATTAAGCCGGTGGTTTCAGAAAATATTCCTGGCAGTGCTTCGGTGACTGGCGGTGCTACGTTAAATGCGCCACTTGCCGGCAATATCTGGAAAATTACCACTAAAGTTGGCGCCACGGTTAAGCGGGGCGATGTGGTGATCATTATGGAAGCGATGAAAATGGAAACTGAAGTGCGGGCGGTTGCCGATGGTACCATCGCCAGTATCCATATCGCGGCGGGTGATTCAGTCAGTACGGGCGACGTGCTGATTAGTTATGAGTAGTTCTACCGGCTTAAGGAATTTACATGGACGCGCTTAACACCCTGATTGCCTCAACCGGCATCGTGCATTTTACAGTTGGCCAGGTGGTGATGATGCTGGTCGGCTTTTTGCTTCTGTATCTTGCCATCGCCCGCGGTTTCGAACCCTTGTTGCTATTGCCAATTGGCTTTGGTGCTATTCTAACGAATATTCCACTGGCAGGAATGGGTGAGCCGGGCGGCTTACTGTATATGATCTATGAAGTTGGCATTGGTACCGGCATCTTCCCGTTGCTCATTTTTATGGGCGTTGGCGCGATGACCGATTTCAGTGCGCTAATTGCCAATCCGCGAATGCTGTTTTTAGGCGCTGCTGCCCAGTTTGGGATTTTTGCCACCCTGTTTGGTGCCATAGCGCTCAATTGGGTACCGGGCTTGAGTTTTACCTTAAAAGAAGCGTCAGCCATTGCGATAATTGGCGGTGCTGACGGTCCGACCGCGATTTTTCTGGCATCGAAGCTGGCGCCTGATTTGCTTGGCGCTATTGCGGTAGCCGCATATTCTTATATGGCATTGGTACCCATTATTCAGCCGCCCATTATGAAAGCCCTGACCAGTAAAGCAGAGCGGGAAATTCAGATGACCCAACTGCGTTCGGTGGGTAAGCGGGAAAAAATTATCTTTCCATTGATGCTGGTGCTGCTGACCATTTTGTTATTACCTACCGCTGCGCCGTTAATTGGTATGTTCTGTTTAGGCAATCTGATGCGCGAAGCCGGGGTGGTCGAGCGTTTAAGTAAAACCGCTCAAAACGAGTTAATTAATATTGTTACCATTTTCCTGGGGCTGGCAGTGGGTTCACGACTGAGTGCCGATAAGTTTCTGACCACTCAAACCCTGGGTATACTGGTGCTGGGCGCAATAGCCTTTGCTATTGGCACGGCAACGGGTGTGTTAATGGCTAAGTTGATGGCCAAGCTATCTAAACAGCCGATTAACCCATTAATCGGTGCGGCCGGGGTATCTGCAGTGCCGATGGCGGCGCGAGTCGTCAATAAAGTGGGCTTGCAGGCGAACCCCCATAATTTCCTGTTAATGCATGCCATGGGGCCTAATGTGGCTGGGGTTATTGGCTCTGCGGTCGCCGCCGGTATATTACTGGCGTTAGTGGGCTAGCAACCAGGTTAGCGAGTTAAAGGAGGATAACGGTACTGCAGGTCGTTGCTGTTTTACCTTAGGGTAAAAACGCAACGCCCAGCACACAGGCTTTACTGGCACCGGTAACCTCAGGCAGGTTACCGGGTACCTTATGCTGATAAGCCCAGGCCAGCCAGGCAAACGCCAATGCCTCTACCCAGTTTGGATCAACACCTAAGGTACTGGTGCTGCTTAGTGTGCAATTCGGTAGTAGTAAGGCTAAATCAGCCATCAATACCCGGTTATGAACCCCGCCACCACACACAAAGACTTGCTGCGGCTGCTGATATTGTAAAGCGTCACGGATGCTTTGTGCCGTTAAACGACACAATGTCCGCTGCACATCGGCTGGGTTAAAGCGTTCTGGTTGAAACTGTTGCAACCAGGCCAGATTAAAATATTCGCGGCCAGTACTTTTCGGCGCGGGTCTGGCAAAGTAGGGATCGGCCAGCATCGCAAGTAGCAATTGAGGGAGCAACTGTCCTTCGTTGCCAAATTCACCGTTGTTATCATAAGGCTTATTGCGGCAGCGCATTACCCAGTTATCCAGCAAGGCATTACCCGGGCCGGTATCGAAACCGGTTACCGCGTTATCAGGGGACAACAGGCTGACATTGGCTATGCCGCCAATATTGACAATAGCTCTTTGTTGTTCCTTATCTTGAAAAACCGCACGATGAAAAGCCGGTACCAGAGGTGCACCCTGGCCACCATAGGCAATATCCTTACGGCGAAAATCAGCAATAACCGGAATGTTACATAGCATTGCCAGCTTATGCATATCACCAATCTGATAACTGAATGGAAACGGCGCATCGGGCCGGTGCCTGATAGTCTGGCCGTGGCAGCCAATAGCAGCAATGGCGCTGGCGGCAATACCGGCTTGTGCCAGCAGCGCTGTTACGCTACTGGCATAGCAGTGAGCCAGTTGCTGCTCGGCAAGGCCAAGCAGTTCAATTTCATTGTCACCAGGTTGGCAGAGCTGCTGAAGTTGTAGTTTAAGTTCGGAAGGAAACGGATAAAGCAGGCTGCTTACTAAGCGGGGCTGCGGGTTGAAGCTGACAAGTACCAGATCGATGCCATCAAGACTGGTACCTGACATCATGCCAATGTAATACATCAGATTGCTGCCTTATGGCGCTATCTTTGCTAATAACACCCGTTCTTTCGTTTGCAGTTCGGCTAGCACAGGGGTCGCGTTGGCAATAAATACATCGCGTTCTTCACCTTGTAACGGTGTAGCCTGTGGTAATTTTACTGTTCTTGGGTTGCGGTGCACCCCGTTTAATAAAAACTCATAGTGCAGATGAGCGCCGGTTACCCGACCGGTAGCACCCAACCGGCCAATGGTCTCACCCTGTTTTACTCTTTCGCCGACCTTAACATTGCGTCGGGACAAGTGCAGGTATTTCGTCACAATGTTGTTGGCGTGTTTAATAAACACATAGTTGCCATTTAAGTTGTTATAACCAGAATGGGTTACTTTGCCATCGCCTGCGGCCATGATAGGCGTACCAACCGGTGCAACATAGTCTACGCCATTATGGGCCCGCACTTTGCCAAGTACCGGGTGCAAACGACGCGGATTAAAGTTTGAGCTAACATATTGAAAGCTTACGGGGGCACGCAGGAACGCCTGACGCATGCTGGCACCATCGGGTTTGTAATAATTGCCGTCGGTGTGCCGTACTGCCTGGATCACCTGGCCCTGATTTTGAAATTGGGCAGCAATAATAGTGCCGTAACCCACGAAATCACCGTCAACATAATTGGTTTGATACAACACGCTAAAGCTGTCGCCGGCCCGCAAATCCAGGCCAAAATCGATATCCCAGCCAAAAATTCCGGCCAAATTCATGATTTGTGCTTCCGATAACCCGGCTTCGATGCCGGCACTCCAGAAGCTGGATTTAATTTCTGCACTGGCAAACTGTTGGCGGTGTTCAACGGTTTTCTCCAGCTCTTGCGCGATAAACTGGCCCTCTGGATCACGGCTAATCCGTAACGTTTTCAGTTTATTAATGGCATAACGCAACTCGGTCAGCTCACCCTGCTCATTTAAACCAAACTCAAGGGTTTCCCCGGGGAAGAGTCTGGTAAGAGTCTTGGTAGTATCACCCAGTGCCAGAATGGCCAGCATGGTTTGCTGACTGACATTGGCTTTTTTGAATAAATTTGACAGCACATCGCCGCGCTGAACCTGCAGGCTGGACCACTGCAAATTATCTTCTGCAGCCAGCTCATCAAAGAGGTCAGGCTCGAGGGTGTCACTGGTATCAGTTTCGTCTACTGATTGTTGCGTCTGAGGTATCGCTAAACTGTAACGTTTGCCAATTTCCAGCGAGTTACTGTGCGTGCTTTTTGACGCAGCCGCCTGCTCGGACGGCAGTAACAAAATAATGGCTAAACATACCGACACGGCGAGAATTAACGCCCGGTGTTGAGAAGGAATTTTTGCTACCAGTTGCCGCATAAGCCCCGTCATCTGTTGGAAACGCACAAAAACCGAGCATAAACGTTTTTTTTCGAAGATACCAGAGTTTTGTGCGTTTCCCCTGGCTGGAACATGCTATAGAATGGCGGTTGTTTAGACAAAATAGCACTAAGTCAGGAGTTTAAAATGGCCGATTGGGAACAGGCGTTAGCTGAATTAAAACGCGGCTGCGAGGAAATCTTGCTGGAAGAAGAGCTTATTGCCAAGTTAAAAACAGGCAAGCCACTAAAAGTAAAGGCTGGCTTTGATCCTACCGCGCCTGATTTGCATTTAGGCCATACCGTGCTTATTAATAAATTACGGACTTTCCAGCAACTCGGCCATGAGGTGATTTTTCTTATCGGTGACTTTACTGGCATGATTGGTGATCCCAGTGGTAAAAACGCTACCCGTAAACCGCTAAGTAGGGAAGACGTGCTGGCCAATGCTGAAACCTATAAAGAACAGGTATTTAAAATTCTTGATCCGGCAAAAACCCGGGTAGCGTTTAATTCACAGTGGATGGGAGAGCTGGGCGCTGCAGGCATGATTAAACTGGCAGCGCGACAGACCGTTGCCCGGATGCTGGAGCGGGACGATTTTAAAAAGCGTTTCGCTAATAATCAATCTATAGCCATCCATGAGTTCTTATATCCGTTAGTGCAGGGATGGGACTCGGTTGCGTTAGAAGCAGACATTGAAATGGGCGGTACCGACCAGCGTTTTAATTTGCTGATGGGGCGTGAGTTGCAAAAAGACGAGGGCCAGCGACCGCAGACGGTGATGATGGTGCCGTTACTCGAAGGGTTAGACGGCGTACAGAAAATGTCTAAGTCGTTAGGCAACTATGTAGGTATTACCGATACGCCGACAGAGATGTTTGGCAAAATCATGTCAATTTCAGACGAGCTGATGTGGCGCTATTACGACTTACTGAGCTTCCGGCCATTATCAGAAATAGTCGAGTTAAAGCAGCAAATGGCACAAGGTGTTAACCCACGTGACATCAAAATCAGCTTGGCAAAAGAAATTATTGCCAGGTTTCATGATGAGGCTGCAGCAGAAGCCGCTCATCAGGATTTTACACAGCGTTTTAGCAAGAATGCCTTGCCGGATGATATTCCACTGCTTACCGTCAGCGCTGAAGGCGACAGCATGCCCATCGCTAACCTGCTAAAAGAAGCTGGGTTAGTCGCAAGCACCTCAGAAGCGCTGCGGATGATTAAGCAAGGCGCAGTGAAACTGAACGGCGACACCAGAATAGACGATACCCGGCTTGAGGTAACAAAAGGCAGCACCGCCATTTATCAGGTAGGAAAACGAAAGTTTGCTAAAGTTACCCTGAGTTGATGTCGTTTTAGCACAACAGTGTTAAGTCGCTTGTCAGCAGGCCGCCATCAGGCGGCCTTTTTATTGGCTGTTGCCGGCGAAATTTACTAACGTGTTGCCTTGCTTTTTCGCATCTGCGCCCCGATGCACTACACTTAGACAAGACGCAATAACCGAGGAATGTTATGAGCCAGAGTAATCCCTACGCCGACGTACTGAAAGTTGCAGAGCAGGAGTATCAGATTTTCAGCCTAACCAAAGCTGCTACCCTTCATGGCACGGTTGACCGCTTGCCTTTTTGCCTAAAAGTGCTGCTGGAGAACCTGCTACGTAATACCGATGCGGATACCGTAACCGAGCAAGATATTCAGGCGCTGGTCGATTGGCAGAAACACGGCCATGCAGATCGGGAGATTGCTTTTCGCCCAGCCAGAGTATTGATGCAGGATTTTACCGGGGTGCCGGCGGTTGTTGATTTGGCAGCGATGCGGGCGGCCGTGGCAGAGCTCGGTGAAGATCCAAAGAAAATTAATCCGTTATCGCCGGTGGATTTGGTCATTGATCATTCTGTGATGGTGGATCATTTCGCTACTGAAGACGCATTTAAACAAAATGTGGCGATTGAGATGGAGCGTAATTTTGAGCGGTATACCTTTTTACGCTGGGGTCAGCAAGCCTTTGCTAATTTTAAAGTCGTGCCGCCGGGCACCGGTATTTGCCATCAGGTAAACCTGGAGTACCTCGGCCAAAGTGTCTGGGCGAAAGATACTGAGCAAGGCACCCAAGCGTATCCGGATACCCTGGTCGGTACCGATTCGCACACCACCATGATTAACGCCCTGGGGGTATTAGGCTGGGGTGTTGGTGGTATCGAAGCAGAAGCGGCGATGCTGGGCCAGCCGGTATCGATGCTTATTCCTGAAGTGGTCGGATTAGAATTCACCGGTAAGCTCGCTGCCGGCATTACCGCAACGGACTTAGTATTAACTGTTACCGAGTTGCTGCGCAAACACGGCGTTGTTGGTAAATTTGTCGAGTTTTTTGGTGATGGCCTGGATCACCTGAGCCTGGCCGACCGGGCAACCATCGCCAATATGGCACCAGAATACGGCGCGACCTGCGGCTTTTTTCCGGTTGATCAGATAACTCTCGATTATATGGCATTAACCGGTCGTGACGACAAGGTCATCGCCAGGGTAAAAGCGTACTGTCAGGCACAGGGCCTGTGGCGTAAGCCGGGTCACAAGGCAACTTATACTGATGTGCTTCACCTTGATTTAAGTAAAGTAGTGCCGTCGCTGGCAGGTCCGAAACGGCCACAGGACAAGGTTAGTTTACCGGCCCTGAAACAACATTGTGATGATGTGCTGGCCTTACAGTTGAAATCGGCTGAAGAGCGCAAAGCTGCCATGGATGATGAAGGTGGCGCGCAGCCGCAACCTGCGGATGATGGGCATTTTGAGCTTGATGGCCAGAAAATTAAACTTGATCATCATGCGGTGGTTATTGCGGCCATTACCTCGTGTACCAACACCTCTAACCCCAGTGTGCTTATGGCCGCGGGCTTGCTGGCAAAAAATGCACTTAAAAAAGGCTTAAACCGCAAACCCTGGGTGAAAAGCTCATTGGCCCCTGGGTCAAAGGTGGTGACGCGCTATCTTGAAAAAGCGGGTCTGATGACGTCACTGGAGCAACTGGGTTTTAATCTGGTGGGGTATGGCTGCACAACCTGCATTGGTAATTCCGGGCCGCTGGCCAAAGAACTGGAACAGGCAATAACTGACAATAACCTCAATGTGTCAGCAGTATTGTCTGGTAACCGTAATTTCGAAGGCCGGATCCATCCGTTTATTCAATCTAACTGGTTAGCCTCACCGCCGCTGGTAGTGGCGTTTGCGCTGGCAGGTACAGTCAATATTGATCTTAGCGAAGAGCCTATCGGCAATGATCAAGATGGCAAACCGGTTTATCTAAAAGATATCTGGCCGACCAATCAAGAAATTGCCGATGAAGTGGCCAAAGTGCAAAGCAGTATGTTTAAAAGCGAATATGCCGACGTATTCAGTGGTGATGATACCTGGCAAGCAATTGAAGTACCCAAAGATAAAACCTATACCTGGCCGGAATCAAGTTATATTCGCCAACCCAGCTTTTTTCAGGGCATGGGCCGCGAGCCAGAACCGATAAAAGATATCAGTGATGCACGGGTACTGGCATTGCTGGGTGATTCGGTAACAACCGATCATATCTCGCCGGCTGGCAGCATTAAAGAAAGTAGTCCGGCCGGGCGTTATCTGAAAGAGCTTGGGATCAGTAAAGCTGACTTTAATTCTTACGGCTCACGGCGCGGTAACCACGAAGTAATGGTACGGGGTACGTTTGCCAATGTCAGAATTCGCAATGAAATGGTACCTGGCACCGAAGGTGGGGTAACGCTGCATCAGCCATCGGCGGAGCAAATGGATATCTATGATGCAGCAGAGCGTTATCGGCAGCAGAAAACACCCTTGGTGGTCGTTGCAGGCAAAGAATACGGCACCGGCTCGTCCCGGGACTGGGCAGCGAAGGGTACGTTGCTGCTGGGGGTTCGTGCAGTGCTGGCAGAATCTTATGAGCGGATCCACCGGTCAAATCTGATCGGGATGGGGGTATTGCCGTTACAGTTTCTGGCCGGAGTTGATCGCAAGCATTTGCAACTGACCGGTGCGGAAACCTTTAGTATTAGTGGTCTGAATACTTTAAAGCCAAAACAAAAGGTTGCGGTGCTAATTACTTATCCGGATGGCGACCAGCAGAAAATTGATATGTTGTGTCGGATTGATACCGGTAACGAGTTAGCGTACTACCAGCATGGTGGTATTTTACATTATGTATTACGTCGGATGATTGGCACAGCCTAGGTATGGTGCTACTGGCGTTTGTTACAACGCTTGGTAAAAAGCTGACGTAATGTCAGCTTTTTTGTGTTATGGCTTAGCGTTTATCACAAACTGACGGCACTCAATAACCGCTGTATTGAAGCGCTGCAGGTTGGCATTGGCAAATTCAGGCGACAGATAAAAACCCGCATCCCGGGTGTAGTAGTTGTAAAGTTGCAAATTATGTTCTGTTGCATCAGCCTGCATTGCAGACTGTAACTGCTCTGCCAGAGGTTGCGGTACAGCCAGCAACTCTACCCGGTCCATTTTCAATAAAGGCAACAACTGCTGATAGTCATAAACCTGATGAATATGCTGATACTGATTACTTTGCATAAAGTGTAACTGGGGCGAGCCGCGTTTTACGCCAATGCTCCGGTTTTTAGCCTGACCCTGCTGCAACTCCTCTGCTGTCACCACCCCGCTTTTAAACACAAAGTAGTCATCATCTTTGGTCAGCCAAATACTTGCTTGCAGGAAGCTGTCTCGCTCGGCAGAAAAGCCCATCGGATAAATCAGATCCAGTTCATTTTCGCGGGTAAGTTTAAGCAGGCGATCGGTTGGTAAACTTTGCCATTCAATATCCACGTTGAGCGCTGATTCAAGGCAGTTGATAATTTCAGCATGGCCATATGCTGCTTCTGGCTCGATATTACCTTTAGTGACAGCGATACCCGGGAAAGATTGGACAACACCACCCCGTAGCAGCGGTTGCGGTTTAGCCCAAAGTAAGGAGGGGAGTGTCAGCATACCAAGCAGCGAAACAATGGCTATAGCTTGTCTGATTCTGTGTCGGCTCAGTATGGCAGATTTAAATGCTGCTGATATTTGTGTCGCTGATTTAGCTATTGGCATAAATACTTAACAACCCTAAAAAGGCCTGGCCCTGATCTCGTGTCAGCTTGATAAACGCTTAAGTATTTACTAAAAACTGAAGTTTGTCAGCTTAATAGTAACAACGCCGCGAAGAAATTCGTGGCGTTGCTGGTTATCGTTTTAAAAAGTAAGGTTTAATTTATAGCCTGATGGCGCTGCATCGTCTTGCTCGGCGCTGAGCAAATAGCGTTTGCCAGGCTGCAACATCATACTGTCCGTTTTGTCCAGCAGGGTGGTACTGCCATTTTCAGCAACATGGACCAGAGCGATAGCGTAATAGTCTTTTGGTAAATTAAGACTTTGTTGTTTTTTAAATTCCAGGTTTTTAATATGGTGTCTGGCGGTAGCGATCGTTTCATCGTCACGAATGAAATAAAATTGCAGCCGGTTAAAATCAGCAACCAGGTTACTGACAATAACATCGTTGGCTTGAATTTGGGGTTTTTCACTCTCTTTAACTGCCAGTGCTTCGAGCCGCTCATTTTCGTTCTGATATAACAGCACCAACTGACTTTCGCCAGCCATTGCACTGAGCAAGGCACTATTGAGGAGTAGCTGGCCTGCAGTGTCATGTACCGACAGGCTGTAATCCCCTTTTTGCAATGTACTGTAACTGCTGAGACTTCCCGCAGCAAAGCTGGCTACCGTAATGTTATCTAATGCTACATTCACTGGCTGTGACAAGCTATTGTATAAGCGGAATTGGGCCTGCGCATCTTGGTGAGTATGGCGGGCGACACTACTGGAATTTAAAATCACGTCGACAGCAAGTTGGTTGGCTATCGGGCCAAACTGATCACGGATAACCAGTACATAAGTACTTTCATAAGCAAAATCGAGATTTTTGGCAACGAACAGTGGCTGAGCAGCACCGGGCGCTGCCAGATACAGATTATATTTGCCGGTAGCCTTTCGACGGGCGTCAGTACTCAGTTCGTTTAGTGTTAAGTTTTCAAGTAAATCCGCGTCAGCAAAGGTGTCTGTTGCCGCACTCAGATAAACATCCAGCGCGGGCTGGCTTACGGCTAAATTAGCAAGATACATATCGAATTCGTCGTCCAGCGCTTTTTCACGAGCAAAGCTCAGGCTCAGGAAATCATATTGATCCGTGCTATTGGTCAGGATCAGTAACTGCTTCTGATCTTTGCTCAGGTTTAATTCCGCAGAAAGCAGCGGGCTGCTGACTGTCGCTTCCTTAATATCCAGTGTATAGCTGGCACTGTCTACGGTAATGATGTTTGTGGCATCGGCGAAACGGGCGCTGCCTATGGTGCTATCGTTTAGTAAAAAGGTAGGTGCGGCGCTGGTGTGAGCACCGTTATAAAACTGAACATAACTTTTGCTTGGTTCCGGTTGATCATCGCTGCTGCCGCATGCGCTTAGGGCAAGCACCGCGCCAAGCAGCAGGGTTTTGCTAAATGTTGCGGTTAATAACAAGGGTAGAGTGGAAAAGTTTGTTTTCATATCAGGTTCCATGCTGGTGAGTTAAACCGGCACAGCCTAAGGAATAATAGACGGTATAGCTACGCTGTTTTACCAATACAAACAGTTGGTTACGCTTAATTACAGTTCGCAGCAACCCCTTACAACAACGCCAGATAGCCTGCTTGATAATCGGGGTAATGCCAGTCAAAACCCGTTTGTTGCAGACGGTTAGCGCTAACCCTTTTACTACCGTTATTGCGCTGTTCTACTGAGACAGGGATGATTTGCAGTTGCTGCTGTAAAAAATCAATGACCTCCGTGTAGGGAGCCGGCTGCAAGTCAGTGAGATTATAAGCATCAGCGACTCTAACCCCCTGCAGGCGCTGCTGAACCAGGTATACAATAGCTCTGGCACAGTCTGACACTTCTATCCGGTTGGTGTAGACCGGTTTATTTTCAATAAAATGGATGGCCTTTTTAGCGATTGTAATCATCATGGTACGGCCCGGGCCATATATACCAGCGGGGCGAAGTATGGTGCAAGCAACACCGCTGTTAAACCAGAAATCCTCTGCTGCCACCAGTATTTTTGCCGTTTGAGAGCTAGGTTGACGCGGGCTCTCTTCGGTCACCCATTCGCCATTTTGCTGGCCATATACACCGGTAGAGCTAACGACCCAGACATGCGGCGGATTAGCATGTTGCGCTAACCACTGCAGTGCTCGCTCGCCTATTGTCAGGTAAGCCTGACGATAGGCACTTTCGTTGCGCTCATCGGGCGCAACACATAATATGACGTCGGTAAAGGTGCCCGTTATATCTGGCCAGGGCAGTGTGGCATCGTGCTGCACAAGTCTGATACCTTGTGGGCATTGGCTATTGCGCCGCATGGCGCACACTGCATTTCCGGCATGCAAGGCACCTATGGCGATTCTGCTACCTAAATCGCCCAGGCCAACTACTAAAATATCTGCCATTTACTCTTCTTTCGCTGTGATTGGAGGGGCAGGAGGCCAGCCCGATTTAATATGTAAGTCACGCTGCGGATACGGAATAGTGATCTTGTTTGCTTTAAAAGCGCGCCAGATTGCCAGATTAATATCTGAGCGGATTTCACCGGTGCCTTTTTCCATATCGGCAATCCATACCCGAAGTTGCAGCTCAATGCCGCTATCGGCAAACTCCATCAGCCGCACAGTCGGTGGCGGCTCTGTCAGAATGCGTGGCGATACCTTGGCGCAGTCTAACATCAGGGCTAATGCCTGCTCCGGATCATCGTCATAACTAATTTGTACTTTGATAATGAGTCGGACATTGGTATCGGCGTAGCTCCAGTTGATCACTTCAGAAGTGATCAAATTTTCATTTGGAATTAGGGTATCAACGCCCTCACGATTGCGCACTACGACATAGCGGGCATTGAGTTGCTCTACCCAGCCAAACTTATCCCCTACGGTAATAATGTCACCGGGTTTAATAGAGCGGTCAAATACCAGAATAAAGCCACTAATGAAATTGGAAGCGATACGCTGTAAACCAAAGCCAAGGCCGACACCCAAGGCACCACCAAACACCGCCAGTGAGCTCAGATTAATACCGACAGCATTCAGGGCGACCAGAAACGCAATGGTGATCAATAAAAATTTACTGAATTTGGCAAAGCCGACCTGCATGCTCGGGCTAATGTGGGCTGAGCGTTGCACCCGTCGACTGATAAATTCAGCCAGCCAGATTGCCAGGGTAAAGGCCAGCGCAATCATTAATATCAGTTTTAGCACTGCCAGTACGGAGATGCGGGTTTCGCCAACGGTCATGGCCAGACTTTCCAGCACCGCCAGTATTCCGGGCAACCAGCCTGCCAGATGCAGTAATACGCCAAACCAGATAATACCGGCCAGGGCGTTTTCTGAGGACTTTAGTAACGGACTGACATTGAACGCCTTACGCAGGATATACACAACCAAGCGGATAACAGCCAGGGCTACTAACACCGGGACGGCAACTTCAAGGATTTGCACCGGCAAAGTGTTCATTTCAAAAACAATTTTGGCAGGTATTAATACCGCCAGCGCGGTTAACGGCCATAGTAAGCGTTGAATGCTGCGCACCGCCAGATGGCGCAAGCCGGTGTCCAGAACATGTTGTTTTTCTAATAAAGCTTGTAAACGCTGATTAGCCAGTGAGGCCAGCAACAACGCGGTAGCTAGTGCCAGCAGCTGCCACCAGAAATCAAATTGTTGCACGCTGGTCAGTACTGACCTGCCGATTTCGTTCAACTTTTCCATAATGTTCCTTTAACGCAGTAACCAATAAACCACGGGTAAACTGACTAACCCGATTAAAATACCAAAACCAATAATGCCACTGACTAAACGTGGTGCCAGGCCCGCCATAATGGCAATGGCACCGGCCGAGATCATCGGTGGCATTGCTGCCTGAAAAATACTGATATCCACCGCCAGTCCACTCTGGCCAAGGCTGCGCCAGATTGCCCATGCCAGCACAGGCATCATTAACAACTTAATGGTCAATGCTGATATTAGTGGCGATATTTCGCTTTTGCTAAAACGAAAGCTTAGCTGAAAACCGACTGCTATCATTACCACAGGTACCAAGGTCGCCGCCAGATTGTTAATCAGGGCGTCAGCCAGAGGGGGGACAGTCGCATTTTTTAGTAGTAGTCCCGCAACCAGCGCAATAAAAGATGGAAAAGAGATAATTTTTATCACAATGCTTTTGGCGGTTGGTTTGCTAACCTGCGGGCTGTAAATAGCGGCGACGATGGTGACGTAAGTGGCAAGGGCAATAAAAGAACCAACCTGATCATACACCACAGCATAAGGCATCGCTTCACTGCCAAACAGTGCCTGGGTCATCGGGAAGCCTAAAAACGAGGTGTTACCGAGCGGCAATACGATTAACAGGGCCCCGGTAACTTCGCGGGTCCAGTTAAATACTTTACTGATTAACAGCACTGCCGCAACCACGGCTAATAGCAGCAGCCAGGGAGTGAGTGCCGGGATCAGCAGTTCAGTGGAGAACTGTAACAGTGGTACGTTTTTCAGAATAAGGGCCGGCAGGGCAACATATAACACATAGATATTGAGAACAATGCCGCTATTTTCCGGCATGGCCGGCAACCGTCGTAAGCCAAAGCCAATAACCAGATACGCCAGTACCAGGTAAAAATTATCCATCACGTGGCTCGCTTATCCGCTGCTCTTTTGCAGCTTTTGAAAGTTGTTTTAACTGATACTCAGCTTTACTGGCCTCGGCCCGGTTAGTCATAATTTGCTGGTAAACCAGCTGCAGTGGGCCTTTACCACGTAGCGCTTTTGCACCGCCTTTCAGCTCGCCATTGTGTTGGCGTAACCGGCGCTGCGGATCGGTGCTGATGCCAGTATAAAGCTGGCCGCCCGCAGTGCGGATCATATATAAAAACCAGGGTGCTGCTGTCATGCTGCTGAATATCTTGTTATTGGCGCATCTGTTATAATCACGCTTTAATTAGCCTTAGCCATTCTGGCTTAGGCGCAGTCAGGATAACCAATGTCGTTTCAATCTTTAGGGCTGGCAGAGCCTATCTTACGGGTATTAACCGAGCAGGGCTATACTGAAGCCACACCGGTACAGCAACGCAGTATTCCGCTTATTCGCTCCGGTAAAGATGTGTTAGCCGGTGCTCAGACGGGTACCGGTAAAACTGCAGCCTTTACTTTACCACTGCTGCAGCACTTGCTCAATGCACCTAAAGTGTTAACTGCTGGCCAGGTAAGGGTTCTAGTACTAACACCTACCCGAGAGCTGGCGCAGCAAGTGCATGATAGCGTGTTGACTTATAGCCGGTATGTGCAGTGTCGCAGTGCTGTGTTCTACGGCGGCGTGTCTATAAGGCCACAGTATGATGAGGCAGAGCAGGGGCTGGATATTCTGGTGGCGACTCCCGGACGCTTAATAGACCATTTACACCAACAAACCATTGATTTAAGCCAACTGGAAGTATTGGTGCTGGATGAAGCTGACCGCATGCTGGACATGGGGTTTGTGGTGGATATTAAGCGTATTATGGCGAAATTGCCGCCGAAAAGACAAACGCTGTTATTTTCTGCTACCTATTCTAACGATATTAAAAAGCTGGCAGACGAGCTGTTAGATAACCCGCTACTGGTGGAAGTGGCGGCGGCCAATGCAACGGCTGACAGAGTTACCCAACAGGTCTACTTGGTAGATAAGCATCGAAAACGCGAAATGCTGTCGCATTTAATTGGTGCTCGAAACTGGCCGCAGGTACTGGTGTTTGTCCGAACCAAGCATGGTGCTGATCGTCTAGCCAAACAATTGCAAAAAGACGGTTTAAAAACAGCTGCTATTCATGGCGATAAAAGCCAGGGCGCCCGTACCAAGGCATTAGCCGATTTTAAAGCGGGTTTGGTCAGGGTGTTAGTGGCAACCGATATTGCCGCCCGTGGCCTGGATATTACCGAACTCCCCTATGTGGTGAACTACGACTTACCGCAAATTGCTGAAGACTATGTGCATCGCATTGGCCGTACCGGCCGTGCCGGCATGAGCGGCATAGCAGTAACCCTGGTAACGCCGGAAGATGTAGGCGCATTGCAGGATATTGAGAAACTGACGCAACAGGTGTTATCAACGCAAGTTATACCTGGCTACGAACACGATCCAAGTTACCAGGCACCGAATGAAGCCATTGCCCGCACGCCAGGTCAGCGGCCTGGGCGCAACGACGGTGCAGCCAAACGCCAGGCTCAGGGTAAGTTAAAAGCAAAACTCAGAGCCAAAGCACTCGGCAAGGCTTAACTACGATACAGGGTTTTAATCAGGTGAAAACCGAATTGGGTTTTCACTGGGCCGTGCACTTCAAGAATTGCCAGCTTAAATACTACATCGTCAAAGGCCTTCACCATCTGGCCTTTGCGAAACTCACCTAAATCACCGCCTTTCTTGCCTGACGGACACAGGGAATGCTGCTTTGCCAGTTTGCCGAAATCGGCGCCTTTGGCCAATTGCTGCTTTAGCTTTTCAGCTTGCTCACGGGTGTTTACCAGAATATGTAAGGCACAGGCTTTCATCAATAATCACTTTGATTAAATTTCAACTGTATGATTATAGTCATTAAACTGTTGTTATATAAACTTTATAGTCTGATTTTAAAATAAAAAAAGGAGTATGTGTTACTGGCCGTAATATATGACATATTGTTTTACAATTTGTAAGCAGATTGAAATTTCAGGCCTGCTATACTCTTTGCAAACAGACCTGAAGAGAAATGGATTTATGAAAAACATTGTATCAACACTATTATTGGCTGGTGGACTAATTGCCGGTGGCAGTAGTTTTGTTAGCGCAGAAGAAAATACGCCGCAGCGAGAGGAAGTGCGCATGCGGTCTATGCTGTATGCAGCCGACTACCAAAGTATGTTGGCACTGGTGCAAAAGAAACAATTTGCCGAAGCTTTCCCTGAAATTTTACGCTATGCCCGCTATGGTGATAAATATGCGCAGTATCTTGCTGGCTTGTTAATGGTCTCAGGAGAGGATGTGCCGGTTAATGTTGAAGAAGGTTTGGTTTGGATGCGTTTATCGCTCGAGCAAGATACGACTGACTGGAAGCGCCGGTATGCAGAGTTAACGGCGAACCTGACTCAGGAGCAACTCGATTCTCTGAATCCGTTATATGAAGAGTTCAAGAAAAAATACGGTGCAGAAAATCAATTTATGCGCTGTGGTTTTGAGCGTTTAAGAGGGTCGAATATGCGTCAGCACGCTTGCCGTAAAAACTTGTTAATGAACGAGTATTATATGGTTGTTGAATATAAATAGCTTAATTATGCCGTTTTAAAAAAGGGAGCTGCAAGCTCCCTTTTGTGTTGTTAAACTGGTTGCTGCTGGGTAATACAGTGGATATTGCCACCACCCAGTAAAATTTCCCGGCCAGGTACTTTCACAACCTGATGGTCCGGGTATAGCTGTTGCAATATCCTAGCGGCCACGTCGTCGTTCGGGTCATCGAAGGTGGGCATAATTAAGCCACCATTACACAAATAAAAATTGATGTAAGAG
>NZ_JBFJPY010000016.1:0-47002 GCF_041616895.1 Arsukibacterium sp. | reverse complement strand
TTTAAGTGGATAGGATTGCAGCAATTGCTGCAATCTTCGATGTAATCCTGATCCTCATCGGTAACCTCGATATCAACATGCACCGGATGGCCGCAAAACGGGCAACTGATGGTTTTGGTTAAAATACTCATACTGCCTCCATACATTCAGGCTTTCTGTGCTGAGCCAAGGCTGCGGCCGCCATCAACCGCTATGATCTGGCCGCTTATATAAGGTGACTGCACTAAAAACAACACCGTGCTGGCAATATCATCCGGGCTGCCGATGCGTTGCAGTGGTATCTGCTGCAAAATAGCCGCTTTGTCTTCCTCATCTAAGGCCTGACTTGGCCACAAAATGGCGCCCGGTGCGATGCCATTAACTCTTATTGTAGGCGCTAATTCCCGTGCCAGCGATTTTGTCATCATTAATAATGCCGCTTTAGCCATGCAGTAAATACTGTGATCCTGCAATGGCTGACTGGCATGAATATCAACCATATTGATAATACAGCCCTTATTTGTTGACAGGGCAGGTGCCAATGCCTGAGCTAAAAAGTAAGGCGCTTTAACATTACTGCCAAATAAATCATCCCAATGTTCTAAGGTGGCGCTCTTTAGCGGTGTGGGATAAAAGCTTGAGGCATTATTGACCAGAACATCCAGCCGATTAAAGCAGTTCAGCGCATCGCTGGCCAATTGGGTTAATTCGTTGTTGTTTAACAGATCAGCTTGCAATGTGCTGGCGCTGTTTGGTCGTTGCTGGTTAAGGCTTGCTGCCAGGTTACTTGCGTCAGATGCTGATTGGTTATAATGAATAATGACCCGGTAGCCTGCCTGATGCAGCTGACATACCATGTGTTTGCCTAAACGTTTGGCGCTGCCGGTAACCAGTGCGACCGGCGAGTTGAAGTGGGGCATAACGCTGTCCTAGTAAAATTGCTGTTTAATCATCTCCTGTGCTTGTACCAGAAAAGTACCGCGAAACAAATATGCATGATTCAATATATGGTACAAATTATACAGCTCTTTGCGTTGTTCAAAGCCGTCCGGCAGTTTATTAAACTGCTGATAGCTTTGATAAAAAATTTCAGGAAAGCGGCCAAACAGCCCGGTAAACGCGACATCGGTTTCCTGATCGCCGTAGTAACAGGCTGGGTCAAATATCACTGGCGAGCCAGCGAGAAAGCCAACATTACCTCGCCATAAATCACCATGCAGTAAACTTGGTGCGGGTTGATGATGGGTTAAACGCTGCCGGCACTGCTCCACCAGATAGTCGATATTGCCAAAACCAAAACCCTGCTCAAGTAGCAGCTGCAATTGCCAACCAAGGCGCTGCTCTGAAAAAAAGCTGCTCCAGTTACTTTGCCACTTATTAGGCTGAGGGGTGCGACCGATAACATTGTCCCAGTCAAAACCATACATGGCTTGATCATGTTGTTGGTGTAATAAGGCTAATTGCTGACCTAATTGCTGCCAGCCGCTGCCGCTTTCTTTTACCAGGGGTAGATATTCCAGCACTAAAAAGGCTTTATCAAGGGTTTGACCGTAGCAAATTACCTCGGGAACCCGGATACAATGATGTTGGCGCAAGGTCCGAAGGCCTAATGCCTCGGTTTCAAAATGTTCTAACTGCTCACGCTGATTAATTTTAACGAAGAAGTGGCGATCGTTATCGCTGATTTTAAATGCAAGATTAATATCACCGCCGGTAAGCTGAGTTTTGTCTTCAACTTTAAAGTTGGTATCCAGCTCAGTATTTATACTATCTGCAATCGCCTGCCACATCGGCTTTCTCCCTGTTCCGTGCTTAATTCAGTATGGCTGATAAACTGGAAAAATCACTGATCTTTAATTACCTTTGATGACGTAAATGAACTAATGTTATCCCGAACCTGCTAAAGTAAATACTTATCCCTTCCGCCTGGAGTTGTGATGGCTATGGTAACCCCCCGTTTTCGTGTGCAAGCTTATACCATTATCAGCGCTGTTAATGTCGCGCTTTTTGTACTGTCATTACTTCTAGCCAATTGGCATAACAGCTGGCTACCTGCATTGTTGATTGGTTTACCCAGTGCTGTGTTACCCATTTTGTTTTATCGGTTGCTGGGCGATCACTTGCTGGCCAGACTGAGTTACGGTATCAGCTTTATGTTTTTTTCAGCGCTGCATATTCATCAGTCGGCAGGCATGTTGGAGGTTCATTTTGGTATCTTCGTGTTGCTTGCAGTGTTAATTGCCTTTCGGGATTATCTGGTGATCCTGGTTGCGGCTGCCACCATTGCTGTTCATCATTTGCTGTTTATGTGGTTGCAAATGCAAGGCGCCAGCGTGTTTCTGGTGCCAGAGCAAAGTCTATCGTTTGGCATTATTATGGTGCATGCGGCTTATGTGGTAGTTGAGGCGGCGGTATTAATGGTTATCTCCAGACAAAGTTATCGCGAGGCCACCGTAGGCCAGAGCTTGTTTAATGCGACAGAACAGCTGTTAACCAGTGATGGCAAGGTAGAATTAATTCATCGTTGTGCAGATTTAAATTCGAAGGTAATAAATAATTTCAATGCGGTATTTGATACGCTGCAAAAAACCCTGTCGGCTATTGAGCATCAGTCAGCAACATTAAAACAAGAATCTGGTACTTTGCGTGCTGAGGGTGATGCCCTGGCGATAAGCATGCGCAATGAAATGAATGAAGTCGAGCGGATAGCCGCTGCCACCGAACAAATGTCGCACAGTATTCAGGATGTATTTAATTTGTCGCAGCAGGTGCTGCAATATGCAAAATCGGCAGAGCAGGCGGCCGACCAAGGCAAAACGTCTGTAGGTAATACCATCAGCTCCGTGCAGCAACTGGCCAGTCAGTTAAGCGATACCGGGCGTAAAGTTAATGATGTGGCCGATGCCACCATCGATATCCGCAAAGTGTTAGACGTCATTCAGTCGATTGCCGAGCAAACAAACCTGCTGGCACTTAATGCGGCAATAGAAGCTGCCAGAGCAGGAGAGCAAGGCCGCGGCTTTGCGGTAGTTGCGGATGAAGTGCGCACCCTGGCATCCCGGACCCGGGGCGCGACCGATGAAATTAAAGTTATGATTGAACGGCTGGTAGGCAATAGTGCCGAATCTGTTACCGTGGTTAAACGTAGTGTAGAGCAACTGGAAGATACCCGTCAGCACGCCGAGCAAAGTGGCCAGTTGTTGCAAACTATTCTGGAGCAAGCACGACAAGTGGCTGACTCTTCCAAAACTATGGCCAACGCATTGCAACAACAAAGCGCTTCCAGCAACGAGGTGGCACAAAGTATCCAGCAGCTAAATGAAATGACGTCAGAGCAAAATGAACTTGGCATCAAAGTGTTACAAAGTGCCGACAGTCTGGAGCGAATTACCCTTGCCCTTAGTAAAGAGTCGGCAAAATTTATCGTTTAATCAAAGCGCTGAATAACACTCAGCGCGTTTTGCTCATTTTACCGGTATTTGTGGTCTGGGTACTGCTGGCTAGTATCGGATTATTTTACTTTGGCAATCAGAATTACGGCCTGTTTGCTGCTGATACAGACTGGCAACAGCAGGCCCCTGCTGAGTTCAACCTCAGTGCATTAAATATTAATAGCAACTCGGGTTTTCAGGTAGTACATGTGCAGCAGCCACAGTGCAGCTGTAATAACAAAGCAAAACAGCATATCGCATTATTTGACCGAGATTATCAGGTACCCGTCACTGCCCAGTATCAACGAAGTCTTATTGATGTTGCCGCCGCCGGCCTTTACCTGCCTGCCAGCCCGGCGGTATTAATCTTTGACAATGGCAGGCTAATTTACGCAGGGCCCTATGCCACGGGCCCGCTGTGCTCGGTTACCGACAGCCTGATCGCTCCCATTTTACTAAAACAAGTAACATTGCCGGGGTTATGGCTCAATGGCGAAGCCAAAGCCTGCCGCTGCGTGGTTAATACGAAGCAGATAGCCCAGAGTAGTTAAGCCAGAGTAGTTAAGCCAGAGTAGTCAAGCCCGACGCCTGATGATACTATAGCGCCGCTATTCTTATTACCGCGCCACAGGCGCTGACAAATGACTTTTGGTGTAAGCCATTAACTGTCGGAGCTGGTTGCGGTAATGTCTCACTATTAAACAAGTGACCCTTGGTGTGGGCCACCACTGTAAAAGGAAATATCATGCCAGTTATTACTCTGCCTGATGGCAGCCAGCGCGCGTTTGATTCTGCTGTATCCGTTATGGATGTCGCCAAAGACATTGGTCCCGGTTTAGCCAAAGCCACCATTGCCGGCAAGGTAAATGGTCAGCTGGTGGATGCCTGTGACCCTATTACAACCGATGCCAGCCTAAGTATTATTACCAGCAAAGATCAGGATGGCCTCGAGATTATCCGCCACTCTTGCGCGCATTTATTAGGCCATGCCATTAAGCAAATGTGGCCCAATGTCAAAATGGCCATTGGCCCGGTAATTGAAAACGGCTTTTATTATGACGTTGATATCGATCAGCCGATTAGCAGTGACGATTTGGCTGAGTTAGAAGCACTAATGTTAAAACTGGCCAAGACTGAGTACGACGTTATTAAGCATAAGGTTAGCTGGCAGGAAGCGTTTGATACCTTTAAAGCGCGTGGTGAAAGCTACAAGATGGAAATTCTGGAGCAGAACGTCAGTAAGGACGACAAGCCAGGTTTGTATCATCACCAGGAATACATTGATATGTGTCGTGGCCCGCATGTGCCTAATATGCGGTTTTGTCAGCACTTTAAAATAATGAAAGTGGCCGGCGCCTACTGGCGTGGTGACTCGAAAAACAAAATGCTGCAACGAGTATACGGCACGGCCTGGGCTGATAAAAAGCAATTGGCTGGGTACTTAACTCAGCTGGAAGAAGCAGAGAAACGCGACCATCGAAAAATAGGTAAAGCGCTTGGCTTATTTCACTGGCAGGAAGAAGCACCGGGCATGGTGTTCTGGCATAACGATGGCTGGACTATCTTTCGAGAGCTCGAAAGCTATGTCAGGGAGAAGCTGGGCGAATACGATTACGATGAAGTAAAAGGTCCATTAATGATGGACCGGGTGCTGTGGGAAAAATCAGGTCACTGGGATAAATATGCCGAAAACATGTTTACCACCCAGTCTGAGCACCGTGAATATGCAATAAAGCCAATGAACTGCCCGGGCCATGTCCAGATTTTTAATCAGGGTTTAAAATCATACCGTGATTTGCCACTTAGAATGGCTGAATTTGGTTGTTGTCACCGTAACGAGCCATCAGGTGGTTTGCACGGTTTAATGCGGGTTCGGGGTTTTACTCAGGATGACGCTCATATTTTCTGTACTGAAGATCAGGTGCAGGCCGAAGTGACCAAATGTATCCAGATGGTGTTCGATGTATACAGCACCTTTGGTTTTAAAGATGTAAAAGTAAAACTGTCGACCCGGCCAGCACAGCGTATTGGTTCTGACGAGAGTTGGGATAAAGCCGAGCAAGGCCTGATTGAAGCGCTGAAAAGCAACAATATTGATTACGACTTGCAGCCAGGTGAAGGCGCATTTTATGGTCCTAAAATTGAATTTACCCTGCACGACTGTCTGAACAGAGCCTGGCAGTGCGGTACCATTCAGTTAGATTTCGCCTTACCCGGCCGTTTGGGTGCCACCTTTATTTCTGAAGGCGGCGAAAAACAGGTTCCGGTAATGATTCACCGGGCCATTCTCGGTTCGCTGGAACGTTTTATCGGTATTTTGATTGAAGAATACGCCGGTCTTTTTCCCGCCTGGTTAGCGCCAATTCAGGTGGTGGTAATGAATATTACCGATAATCAGGCCGAATATGTGCAAAAATTAGTAAAAACTTTCAAATCTCACGGTATTAGAGCCATTAGTGACTTGAGAAATGAGAAGATAGGCTTTAAAATCCGCGAGCACACGCTTAAGCGTATTCCTTATCTTGTTGTCGTAGGCGATAAAGAAATGGAAGCGGGCGATATCGCCTTAAGAACGCGTAAAGGCGAAGACCTTGGAAAAATGTCGGTGGCCGCTTTTGTAGAGAAGCTGACCACAGAAATTAAAACCCGGGTTTAAGCAATTAAGCGTATAAGAATAATTTTTCGGAGGAACATACTATTAAAGTAGGAAAGAAAACATTACCTGCAAACCGTCCTAACAGGATCAACGAAGAGATTAACCTGCCAGAAGTAAGGTTAATTGGTGTCGAAGGTGAGCAACTGGGTGTAGTAAGTATTGCTGAAGCCATTAAACTGGCAGAAGACAGTGGCAACGATTTAGTAGAGATCAGCCCGACAGCCGAACCACCAGTTTGTAAGTTGATGGACTACGGTAAGTTCCTGTTCGAAAAGAGTAAAGCTCTGAAAGAGCAGAAGAAGAAGCAAAAACAGATCCAGATTAAGGAAATAAAATTCCGGCCTGGAACTGACGAAGGCGATTACCAGGTAAAACTACGCAACCTGCGTCGCTTCATTGAAGAGGGTGACAAAGCTAAAGTAACGCTGCGCTATCGTGGTCGTGAAATGGCGCATCAGGAAATTGGTATTGAGATGCTTTCTCGAATTAAAGAGGATTTATCTGATATCGCTATCTGCGAATCTTTCCCTTCACGGGTGGAAGGTCGTCAGATGATCATGATGCTGGCCCCAAATAAGAAGTAATAAGTGCCTTCAAGTTTATTAAGCTGCGGCTTGCCGCAGTTTTTTAACGCCTTATTATTCGTTGTAACTTAACAATGCGAGTTTAAATACTATGCCAAAGATGAAAACCAATAAAGGTGCCGCGAAGCGTTTCAAAAAAACAGCTTCTGGTAGCTTTAAACGTAAGCAATCACACCTTCGCCACATCCTGACGAAGAAGACTTCTAAGCGTAAGCGTCAGTTAGGTCCAAAAACCTTAGTCGCTAAAGTAGACATTGCCGGCTTAGTCCGTTGCATGCCGTACGCATAATTAACAGGAGTCAGAAATGCCAAGAGTAAAACGTGGTGTGACGGCGCGTGCGCGCCATAAGAAGGTGTTAAACCAGGCTAAAGGTTACTACGGTGCCCGCAGTCGTGTTTATCGTGTTGCTTTCCAGGCCGTTATTAAATCCGGTCAATATGCTTATCGTGACCGTCGTCAGCGTAAGCGTCAGTTCCGTCAACTGTGGATCGCGCGTATTAACGCAGCGTCACGGATGAATGGTTTATCTTACAGCCGTTTCATTGCTGGCCTGAAAAAAGCCTCTGTGGAAATCGACCGTAAGATCCTGGCCGACATCGCTGTATATGACAAAGCTGCTTTTACCGCTTTAGTATCTAAAGCAAAAGAAGCGTTAGTCTGATATAAGCTGATAGCATCGGCAGCCACTTAGCGGTGGCTTAAATACCCTCAAGGCCTTTGGTTTGAGGGTATTTTTTTTGACTGAAATTCACAAAAAATGACCTTTAATTTAAAGGCCGTTCTAGAAAGGCAAGGGTAGCAGGTGTTAGTTAAGCGCCGGTTTCAGTTCGATTAACAGGTTATTGTCCTTAAAGAGCTGGAGCTTATTACCATTTACTTCAGCCCTGTCAGCTGATTGCAATGAGCTGGTGAATTGTTGTTCAAGCTGACTGCTGTCACTACAGTACTTTTGAGTACTGGCAAGGCCGCCGACATTTAGTCGGTTGGCGTGTTGCTTGTAGCTGCCATTAAAACTGTTGCAACCGGCAAAACCGTACAAACGATCTTGTGAGTCGAATATTAATCTGACATTAAGTTGCTGAGGTAAATAGCTGCCAGCCAGTTTCTCTGCCCGCCAGACAATACCCTGGATTTTCCCCGGCGCATAAGGATCCGGACATACTGCGTCAGGCCAGAACTGTTCGAACTTTTCTATCAATAATTGGGTTTCGCCCTCGGCGTTGTCCTGTTTGCGGCCAACCAAAGTGGCGATAACCGGATTACTCCGCAACCGTTCATCTCGCTGATAATGGCGCATCATCGGTAAATGATGTTGGGTATTGGCAACGGGCAAACTTTCACCGGTCTGACAGGGAGTAAATGTAGCGTTATTATCTTTTAGAAAATATAAGCCAAGCATCGGTTGACGGGTGTCGAGTTTACTAAATTCCGGTTTACGTTTTAGTTGATAATTGAGCGCAGAGCTTATTGGTTTACCGGCTAAATCCAACATGGCTAACTGGTTATTGTTCGAGAAGTAAAATGCTGGCAGGGTATGCTGCTGATTAACCAGATGCAGGTTGCGTTTTTCCAGTAACCATATTCCTTTAATAATATTAATTTCAGCACGTTCCAGATATTCCTGGCGAACTTCAAAGCGCCCATCACGGTACAGGTTTACATGATACTGGATACCCGGACAATCAGCGCAAGGCAGGGTACCGGTAAAAGTAACGTCACTGTCGATAAAAATTTGTTCAAAGTTAGTGGCAACCGCTTTGGTTGTATCACTATCTGGCACTTCGTCTTCCTGCTGCTGCCGCTGCTCTTGCGGTGCTGTCACAACAGGGCCTGGGCTTATTTGCTCTGGTGACACCTGTTCAGGCGCAGGTAATTGGCTGCAACCTGTCAATACCAGTGCCAATAGTAGTAAGGATTTTTTCATCTGCATATCCTGATAAGAATTTGTCGCATTATACCGTAAAGCCTGGCAGTTTTTAACGCCATTTTCAGGCTGGCTGCTCGCTTAAATACTGTAATATTAGTCTGGCAGTTGCCTCCGGATATTCCTGCATAAAGCAGTGTCCGCCCTCTGTCTCCGTACTTTGCACCGCCGGATTCTGACGTTGCCATTTTTTAACCGCTTTAGCGATAAAGGGATAGCTGCTATTGCCATGGATCACCAAAATTGGCGAGCAAGGTTTGCGCAATTGCTGCCAAAGCTTATCGGGATAAGAACTGAAAATTTCAGCTTCGCGATCGGGTGAACATTTAAGCCTGAGTCCTTGCTCTGATGAGCATATGGCATGCTCAATATAAGCGGCCAGCGCTTCAGGATGCCAGTTTTTAAACAACCCGCGGTTGTTAAAATAAGCATAGGCAGTACTTTTGTCTGGCCAATGCTGGCGTCGGCGCAGCGCTGCTTTGGCCATGGGGTTTTTTCGATATAATCCCACTCCGTCAAGTGAGCGCATCACGGTAAGCATGGAAGGGGTAAATAGCACCGGATCAAGCAAAATGACCTGGCTAAACGGGCTGTTACCGTTACTGTGAATTAATGCCGTGAGGATGCCACCAAAACTGTGACCAACGCCAATTACCGGCTGGCCGCTGAAAAGATGGCGATGCGCTTCTAATGCTTCGGCGGCCAGGTCAGCGCTGACATTCCAGCCTAAAAAGGGACCTCCGTGATCGCTATCACCATGACCCTGTGCATCAGACAGAAAAAAATCAAAATGTCCTGTTAAATATCGCAGTAACGGCAAATAAGTGCGACTGCAAAAACCATTGCCATGTAACATATGCAGCAGTGGCTTACCGCTGGGTTTGCTGTGATAACCGCGTAAGGTAAAGCCGTAACGGGTCGGGTAGTGCCAGGGAGTTAAGTCCACACAGGATACTCTGTAACGAAAAATGGCACTAAAGTGCCATGTTTTCTGCTGCCAGGCAACGGTGCTTAGCGTGTACCAAACAATTTATCACCAGCATCACCCAGGCCAGGCAAAATATAGCCTTGCTCATTTAAACATTTATCGATAGCTGCGGTGTAAAGTTCGATGTCTGGATGCGCTTCGCCAAGGGCCTTTATCCCTTCAGGGGCTGCGACCAAAACCAGCGCTTTAATTCGTTGGCATCCTTGTTTTTTCAGTAAGTCAATAGTAGCAATCATTGAACCACCCGTTGCCAGCATCGGATCAACTACCAGTGCCAGACGTTGATCCAACTCTGCTGCGAGCTTTTGGAAATACGGTACAGGCTGCAGAGTACTTTCGTCGCGATAAATACCGACAACGCTGATCCGTGCACTGGGGAGTAAATCCAGCACGCCGTCCAGCATGCCCAGACCCGCACGAAGAATAGGTACGATAGTAACTTTCTTCCCCTGAATTTGTTCAATCTGACATTCACCACTCCAGGTATCAATACGGGTGGTTTCGGTGGCTAAATCTTTGGTTGCTTCATAGGTCAGCAGGCTGCCAAGTTCGCCGGCTAACTGACGAAACTGCTTGGTACAAATATCGGCGGCTCTGAGTAAGCCAATTTTATGCTGAACCAGTGGATGTTTTACTTCAGTAACGTGCATCTTATGTTCCCTGTGCTGGTGTCGTAGTCGCTTAACCGGGTTTACCCTGAACATAGTAGCTTACTTGTGCTCTGGGATTCAGATATTCGCGTACCCGCTCTGGTAAGTTTGCTATTGCCAGTACTTTTCTGATGGCAAGATCATCGCTGTCCAGACTGATTACCGGAGCTTCAAGCCGGGGTACTTCAGGGTCAAATATCATCACATTAGGTTGCAACAGGCTATCGCTGTTTACTGACATAACCATGGCAATACGCTGATCGTTAAGCATGACGATGGTACCTGGCGGATATACGCCCATCATTTTAATCATAACGCGCATGGTTTTATCATCCAGTTTGCCTTTCATACTGCGATAAAGATAAGCCAGAGCGTGATGTGGGGAACGTGCCTTAGTCGTATCGGTCGGATGACACAGATTATCGAATTCATTTACCACAGCAACAATATGCGCCAGTTGATTAATATTTTCCCGGCTAAGGGCTTTGGGATAACCCGATCCGTCCAGATATTCGTGGTGCTGCTCAATGATGGGCCAGGCTTCTAAAGGAAACGTCTCGGCCAAACCGACTAAGTCTGTACCGTATTTGGTATGCATTTTCAGCAGGTTCTGTTCCGGGGTGGTCAGCGGGGTGGTTTTGCGTATGATTTGACTTGGGATTTTTAGTTTGCCAATGTCATGAAACAAGGCGCCAATACCAATTATTTTGATTTCTTCAGCAGACAAGCCCATATTCCGGGCCAGCATCATGCTGACAATAGAGACATTCAACACATGATAATACAGGGTTTCCTGGTCTTTGCTGCCCGATGAGATTAAATGCAGGATCAGGCTTTCAGCATTGACGATGGTATCGACCAGCTGGCTAATGAGTTGTGTGGCCTCAGCAATTGCATTCAGTGGCCTGCCACTGACTTGCTTCATCAGCTCACGCACCTGATTTAACGAGTGGGTAAAGGCTTTTTCCGTTTTCTGAATATCCCGTCTGTGAGCTTTAGCCTGTTCTATCCGGCGCATTTTTTCATGTAACATTTTTGCCTGGGCTTCAGACATTTTACTGTTAAATTCAATTTCTTCTGTTTCCGATAATGAAGCGGTATCTTCCTCTATTTGTTTACTTTTAGCAGGGTAAAAGTAAACATATTCTAACCCCAGATTTTTAATAATATGAAGTTGTTGCTGGTTTTCTACCAGCATATTGCTGGATAAAAAAGGATGTTTCATCCAGCCGCTGGGGAGCTTTATGGCATAACCTAATTTTACTTGTTCAGGTTTTATTTTAAGGGCGGGCAAAAGCTACTCCGTCTCATAGAACGACTAAAAGAAAGATAGTTAGTCTAAGTAAGGATAGGCTCCTGCGCCAGCGTTACCGCAACGAAAAGGGGCCTTTCAGCCCCTTTATTGTAGTAGATCAGTGTCGTGTTAGTATAGTTCAATGCAATGTTGGGCGCTTAAGCTGCATTAAGCACCGAATTCCGCTAACCGATTCAGAAATTAACAGTATAGCGCACTGTCCACAAAGTCCCTATCCAGTCGTGTACTGAGCTGGCATAACCGTTGGTAGGTGATGACGCATAAGGTGGTTTCTCATCAGTCAGGTTACGCACCGTAAGCAACACGCGCTGGCTATCGGTTAATTCGTAACCAACGCTGCCGCTGAACACCAGCCAGGCATCAACGGTTTCATTACCACCAAATTTAAAATCACCATCGCCCAGCTCACTGATATAGTGCGCTGACAAGCTGGCGGTCCAGTTGTTGAAGCTCCAGTCAGTGCCAAAGTCTGCAACAAAGTCAGGCCGGGCAATTTCATTAGCGCCGCTTAATTTACCCAGCAAATCTTCGCTGGCGCTATCAGGTGTGATTTGACGCTGATAACTGAATGTTTTGGTACCGGCAGCAAACAGCTTAAAGCTACCAAAGCTATCTGTGTCGATGCGATAGTTCAGTTTAACGTCAATACCGTCTGTTTCCTGGCTACCAACGTTAAAGAAACCGGTACGTAAAAACACTAAATCGTCGCCGCCATCTAATACGCAACCAAAATCACCATTAAGCGCTGCAATGCTGCTGGTTACCGGGGCAGTGCCGGCAATACAGGCTTTAAGGGTGGTGTTGGCATCAACATCCACGATATCGGTATGTTCATAGCGCCAGTAATCAGCAGTAACTTGCAATTTGTCTGTCAGGTTCCAGGAGAAGCCGACGTTGACTGCTTCAGAGTTTTCAGCATTTAAATCACGGTTACCCAGGGTTTCCTGATCTAGTTCTAACTCGCCCGCGGTCGCACCAAAGTCACCGCACAGCGCATCGAATGGCTGGCCAGTGCCGCAGTTTATGTAGGCCGAACCTAATGACTCGCCGGCACCAAGTTGAGACAGTGATGGCGCTCTAAAGCCAGTGCTCCACGAGGCCCGGACAATTAAATCATCTGTTGCCCGGTAGCGCAGGGACAGTTTAGGGTTAATATCACCACCAAAATCGCTGTAGTGGTCGTAGCGAAGCGCAGCAATCATGTCCAATTCGTCTGTCAGTGGCAGATTGAACTCACCATAGGCTGCATACTGGGTGCGATCTGCTGCGGCGTCGCTGGCACCGAGCGCAAACACGCCACCGCTTTGGGCAATTTCAGCTGGCCGGTCAAAAATGTCTTCACTTCTGAATTCGCCACCAAATACGGCGCTGATATTACCCGCAGGTAATTCGATAGCTAAATCGCCAGCGATATTAAAATCAACGGAATAAACTTCTGATTCACCAACCCTTGGTGCCAGTTCTCGCACCGCGGCGATAGCACTTGCACTATTATCACGGCCTAAATTGAAAGGGTTGAATGAACCGCTGGCAATAGCGGCATTAACCTTATCAATGCCCATATAGCCCTGAACATGGGTAATTTCGTTGTCGGTTTTGCCATAAGTCGCCGCGCTTTCCCACGACCACATACCCAGTTCACCCCGTAAGCCTGCCAACAGGCGGTAGCTGGTGGTGTCATAGTCCTGAACCCGGGTTTCTGGGAAGCGTGACCGTATCCGAATTTGGTTTACCATGCCATCTTCTGCGTCAATATCTTGTGCCCACTGTGGAACCAATGGTGAATTGCCAGCAATCCGCACATCGAAAGCGGCCGCAGAGTCGTAAGCGGACCCGGTATTGTTCTGAAACATTGCTTCAGCAAAGAACTCATTGCCATTACCAAGCTGGTAGTTATGATGCAGCGTGGCACCGATAGAGGTGGTGTCAGGCTGAATAGCTCGCTCGATAACATAGTCATAGTTACAACGGGTACCGCCACTGCGGACGTCACTGCCACACCATGGCTCGGCATAATCGCTACCATCAATGCTGACCCGGGTGCTGGATTTTAAAGTGACTTCAATCGGACGATCACTGTTAAACAGCGCATTGCGATCAAAGTAGTCTACGACTAGTGTGGTATTGCTGTTTTCAGTGTTAAAGCCGCCAACGTAGGTCAGGTTAGTGCGGCCAAAGTTACTGCTTTTGGTATCGTCGCCATAAGATACCGAGACTTCATGGCCTTCAACATCTTTACGCAGGATAAAGTTGATTACCCCGGCGATAGCATCGGAACCGTATACTGACGAGGCGCCGTCGGTCAATACTTCAATCCGCTCTAGTGCTGACATCGGAATAGAGTTGACGTTAACAAAGGAGTCGAAGCCGTTGGTGAACGAGTCAACGGCAACTCGGCGACCATTGACCAGTACCAGAGTTGAGCTGCTGCCCAAACCACGCAGGCTTACACCGGAAGAGCCTGCAGGTGCACCATCGGCGCCACCCACGCCACCATTTTCGGTAAAAGTGCCGGCGCTTGAAGCTTGTGGCAAGTCACGCAGAAAAGAGCCGACACTGTCATAACCCCGTTTCGCCATATCTTCACGACTAAACACCTGAACCGGATTAGCGCCTTCCATATCCACACCTTTTAAGCGGGAGCCGGTGACTTGTATTTTCTCAATTTTTTGTTCTTCGGCAGTGCTTTCTTCAGCTGCCATTGCATTTTGGCCTGTGGCAGCGAGCATTACTGCAACGCTTAGGGTTGATAGCTTCATTTTTGCTTTAAAGTACATACACATTCCTCTGGATTACAAATGTTGCCTTATAACGGCAATCTGATTAAAAAAGGAAAAGTGCGTCAAAGCAAAGACGAGTAGATATACCCCGGACAGGCTCTAAAACAGCAAAACGCTGAAAGTTTTTTAATGCTATTTTTGATAGTACACAGGGATGGCTCTGCTTGACGCAGAGGGAGAACTAATTATTGAACCATTCAGACAGATAAAACACAGAGCAGTAATAGCAGTGATTGCGGGCGCACTTTTGCATCTGACTACTTCTCTGGTTGATTGATATGACAGCAAAGTTCGCTTAGTGGCAGAATAATGTCAAGCTATTTTTTTAGCCAGACAGGACGTGAAAAAAATACCATTATAAATCATATGCTTGCTATTAATTGGTCATCAAGTCAGACCAGTGGTAAAGTTGTTGCTTGACAAGTTTTGGATTCAAACGTACATTTCAAACACCTGTTTAAATTTGTGCGTTAACCATGGTTGCAAAACAAAATACTCAACAAAAAATCCTGGATGCAGCACAAAGCCTGTTTGCAGAAACCGGTTTTAATGATACCTCATTACGCCAGATCACCAGTTTAGCTGAGGTGAATCTGGCAGCGGTTAATTACCATTTTGGGTCAAAAAAAGAACTTATTCAGGCGGTACTGCAACGTTATTTGCGGGTTTTGATGGTGCGGCTGGATCAGGAATTTACCCGGTTACTGGCGTTGCAGCAACCTAATAACCTGACGCAGGTTCTGGCAGTATTCGTGAAACCGCTGCTGGAACTTAATTCGGTCCACAACAACGGTACCCGGATTTTTTTGCAGTTACTTGGCCGCGGTTATACTGATGTGCAGGGTCATTTGCGCTGGTTTATCAACCATAATTATGGCCGGGTGCTGGATAAATTTGTCTTGCTGGTGCAGCAATCCTGTCCGCAGTTGCCTGCCAGCGAACTGTTCTGGCGGCTTCACTTTTCGCTGGGTACAGTGGTCTTTACTATGGCCTCCAACGAGGCACTGGCTGAAATAGCCGAAGCCGATTTTAGCGAAGAAGTTGATATAGAAGGCGTGATCCAGCGCTTGTTGCCTTATCTGGCTGCAGGTATTGCCGCGCCCGTGTTTACTCGTTCATACCCTCAGCAGCTGTCGCGCTCAGGTACTTAAAGGAAAGCGTTATGGAAATATTGATAATTTTGGTGTTGGCTGTGGTCGTGATACTCGGTGTTACCGATATTCGCCGTAGTCTGATCAGTAAACCGGTATTTGCGGTATTTAAAAAAATATTACCGCCTTTGTCTGATACCGAGCGGGAGGCGATGGAAGCCGGTGACGTCTGGTGGGATGGTGAGCTGTTTAAAGGCAAGCCAGACTGGCAAAAACTGCACAATTTTCCAAAAGCAGAACTTTCAGAAGATGAACAGGCATTTATGGATAACCAGGTCGAAACCCTGTTAACCATGCTGGATGACTATAAAATAGTGCAGGAAGACCGTGATTTACCCAAAGATGTATGGGATTACATCAAAAGCGAAGGCTTTTTTGCGATGATTATTCCGAAAGCCTACGGTGGCCTTGAATTTTCCGCTATTGCCAACTCTACCATTGTATCGCGGATTGCCACCCGCAGTTTAACGGCGGCGGTAACGGTTATGGTGCCTAATTCGTTAGGCCCGGGCGAGTTGTTAATGCATTACGGTACCGAGGCGCAAAAAGATTTCTGGCTGCCAAGCCTGGCCAATGGTACTGATGTCCCCTGTTTTGCGTTAACCGGCCCGGAGGCAGGCTCTGATGCTGGTGGTATTCCGGATACTGGTGTTATCTGCAAAGGCGAGTTTGAAGGCAAAGAGGTTCTGGGCATCAAGCTCAACTGGGACAAGCGTTACATTACGCTGGCACCGGTGGCAACGGTATTAGGTCTGGCTTTTAAACTGTATGATCCGGAAAAATTACTGGGCGACAAACAAGAGCTTGGGATTACCTGTGCACTTATTCCAACCAGCCACAAAGGCGTTGAAATTGGTGATCGTCATTTCCCGATGAACATGGCGTTTATGAACGGCACGACTTATGGCAAAGATGTGTTTATTCCGATCGACTGGATCATCGGTGGGCCTGATTATGCAGGTCGTGGCTGGCGGATGCTGGTGGAATGTTTATCAGCTGGCCGCGGTATCTCGCTGCCCGCACTGGCAACGGCGACGGGCCATTTAGCAACCCGGATGACCAGTGCATATGGCTATGTCCGGCAACAGTTTGGTATGTCGATTGGTAAATTTGAAGGTGTGCAGGAAGGTATGGCCAGAATCGGCGGCCTGACGTATACCCTTGAAGCGATGCGAGTGATGACCGCTGGTGCAATAGATTTAAAATTGAGCCCGTCAGTCGTGACCGCAATTGCGAAGTACCATATGACGGAAATGTCGCGTACCTTATTAAATGATGCGTTTGATATTCACGCCGGCAAAGCTATCCAGTGTGGTCCGATGAACTATCTGGCGCATGGCTATATGGGAATGCCAATTTCTATTACGGTTGAAGGGGCCAATATCCTGACCCGGAATTTGATGATTTTTGGTCAAGGCGCCACCAGGTGCCACCCCTATGTGCTGGCAGAATTAGAAGCTGCGGCAAACCCGGATGCAGAAGAAGGTCTGAAGCAGTTTGATAAGTTGTTACTTAACCACGTTGGTTTCGCTATCGGCAATACATTCTCTGCCTTGTGGCAGGGCCTGACAGCTGGCGCGTTTAATAGTGCACCGGTATCGGGTGAGACAGCCCGTTATTACAAGCAATTAAGCAGAATGAGTCGCGCACTGGCATTAAGTGCCGATGTGTCAATGCTGATGCTAGGTGGCGATTTAAAACGCAAGGAAATGCTATCAGCCAGGTTAGGTGATGTATTAAGCCAGTTATATATTGCCTCGGCCGTGCTGAAATTTTATGAAGATAATGGTCGTCAGCAAGCTGATTTACCTTTTGTTCATTACAGTGTGCAACGCGCGTTGGCAGAAATTGGCAAAGCGTTCGATGGTTTCCTGGTTAATTTTCCAAATCGGATTGTGTCGCGGGTTATTCGTACCCTGGTGTTCCCATTTGGTATTGGTTACAAAATGCCGGATGATGAGATTGCCATTGGTATTTGTACTGCACTTGCTAAGCCCGGTGTGATCCGTGATCGGTTAACACACTTGTGCTTTATCGGCAAGAGTGAGGACGATGCGACCGGCCTGATGGAGTCTGCTTTTATCGCTATGCATAACGCACAGCCGGTAATGAATAAAATCTATCAAGCGCAGCGCGAGGGTAAACTTGCCCGTAAACTGCCACTTGCCGACAGTATTAAGCAGGCCTTAGTAGAGCAGGTTATCAGCGAGACGGAAGCGAGCCAGTTAACTGAAATGAACCGGTTACGCTTTAAATCGATTTCGGTTGATAGCTTTAAACCCGGCGTGTTATCGGCCCTGGCCGTTAAGAAGCAGAATGCGGCTTAATCGCTAAGCCGCTACGTAAAAAAACCGGAGTAAAAACTCCGGTTTTTTATTACATCAGCATCTATAACATGATTTTTAGCAATTACTCGACGGACTGCTGGCCACGGCTGATAATTTCCTGAGCCATGACGTCAGCGATTTCGCTGGTTGGCTTAGCTTCTTCATCGGCACGCTGAAAAATATTAAGCAGGGTATGGTAAATCTGATTGACCTTGGCTGTTGACTCATCAGCATTGTAGCCTTGTGGTCGCATTTCACATGCCACGTTAATAATACCGCCGGCATTAATAACGTAATCCGGTGCATATAAAATGCCGCGCTGGCGCAGCATTTCACCATGACGTGCCTGTTTTAGCTGATTGTTGGCACAACCTGCGACTATTGTCGCTTTAAGTAAGCCAATAGTATCGTCGTTTAACGTCGCACCCAATGCACAGGGGGCATAAATATCAGCTTCAACTTCGTAGACACCATGTAAACCAACTGCGGTTGCCCCAAACTGAGTTACTGCACGCTCAACCGACGCCGGGTTGATATCACACACAATAAGTTTAGCGCCTTCTTTATGTAAATGTTCACATAAGGCGAAGCCTACGCTGCCAAGGCCCTGCACGGCTATCGTTTTACCGCTAAGATCGGCTGAACCAAATTTATGCATGGCGGCTGCTTTTATACCCTGATACGTTCCTAATGCCGTAAACGGGCCTGGGTTTCCACTTTTACCTTCTAATCCGGCAACATAAGGGGTTTCTTTATTCACCTGCATAATGTCACCGGTGGTGATATTAACGTCTTCGGCGCTGTAATAACTGCCACTAAGCCGGTGCAGCATTCTGCCAAAAGCACGGAATAACGCTTCCGTTTTAATGGTTTTGGCATCGCCAATAATGACCGATTTGCCACCGCCCAGTGGCAGGCCGGCCATGGCATTTTTATAAGTCATGCCCCGGGATAGCCGAAGTACATCAACAATGGCTTCTTCGTCAGTGGCATAGTTCCATAGGCGACAGCCGCCCACGGCAGGTCCTAATCGGGTGCTGTGCACAGCAATAATGGCCCGTAGCCCGGTTTCCTGGTCACTACAAAATACCACTTGCTCATGGTTGTCGAATTCAGGATGATTAAATACTGCCACGTCTGATTCTCCCTCGGGTTTAATCTGGCTGATAATGAGTGACCCTACGCCACTTTTTTGCGCCGCGGAATGTAACATTTCAACCTGAGTTACGCTATATATCACCGAAAATAATGGCTGGTCTGACATGTAGGTTGGTGGCAATGATTGGCGAGGCTTGATTGTGCTCGCTGAGTAACTTAAAGTAAGGCAAATTTTAATGGGAAGCGAAAAAATGAGTGAGCAGTTAACTCAGGAGCAGCAACAAGCACCGCAAGCGATGTCAGATGAACAGCGGGTAGAGTGGGTTAAAAATCAATATCAGAAGGCCAATCAGTATTTGGCAGGTAAAGGCATTATTCCCGACAATGTCGCGGTAACCGAGAGTCGTTACTTGCCGCCATTGGTTTCAGTGTGGAAGCTAAATACCAAAGATAAAAAGTCGTTCTGGGTTATTAGCGGTGATTTGCCAACCGACCATATGCCTTTTTCAGCGGCGCCAACAGCACGGGACGCCATGCGTTCTTTTTCACTCAACTGGCAGCTTAAGGCAGAAAATATTATGAATAACGCGGCGGTTGACAAAACTCAGCGGGATTTTGCTAATCTTCTGGTAGCGAGAGCGCAGGGGCTCTATGAATTATTTGAAAATGAAGCCATGTGGCAGAGCACGACCAGTGAGTAAGCTGTAACGCAGAGCATACAATAATAAAAAAACCGCATAATCTGCGGTTTTTTTATTAGTCCAGTTACCTATTGTCTGAGCCGGGTTGAATAATAGAACCTCACTGCTGCCTTATTCCGTAAAATGCCAGTAACCAAGGTTAATTAAGTGCACCAGTAAACCAAGTCGCTCTGGCAACTGCAGAAAGTGGCGGCACTGTTGTTCATCGAGCTGGCGCTGCTCGGTAAGTAACTTAGCCGTAGTCAGTTCGTCGCCCGGCAGCAGGTATTGTTCACCATTAATAAATAGCGCAATGTCAGCCGGTTCATTGCTCTCTGAGCTTGCCTGATGGTAGCAGCACCGTAAGCCACCGGTCAGTGTTAATGCTGAGCCTTCTTCCAGATATTCCGCTATTTCCTCGGCCTGATAATGCGGATCGGGTTCCTGTAAATCCAGTTCGTGTTTGGCACGGCTGATATACTGGCCAAACCATAATGGTAAGCTTGCATCATCACTAACCAATTGCTGCAACAACTGCTTTACCTGAGCCAAATCGGCGCTTCCCAGTTCACCAATATTCTTTGACACTGGCCGCGCTGGATCAGTGAAACGTTTGCCACTGATATCATTGTCTATTAGATAGTCAGCCAGGCCTGTTAGCAGATCTTTTTGCGCCGGCGCTCTGAACCCAATGGAGTAATTTAAGCTATTTTCAAGCGAGATGCCTTCGTGCGGGCAACCTGGTGGAATATACAGAATATCGCCTGGCTCCATGACCACATCAATACAGGCGGTAAAAGGGCTAACTTGCAGCAGCCTGGGGTGAGGGCAGAATTGCTGCAGACTGTTATCCGGCATGCCAACCCGCCAGTGCCGTTTGCCTTCACCCTGAACGATAAAGACATCATATTGATCTAAATGCGGGCCAACACCACCGCCAGGTGTGGAGAAACTGACCATTAAATCGTCTATCCGCCAGTTTGGAATAAACCGGAACGGATCCAATAAGGTTGCCGCCTCACTATGCCAGTGATCCACCGCCTGCACTAAAATGGTCCAGTCTCGCTCACCAAAACGACTAAAATCGCTGATGGGGCCAGTTTCCATTTGCCAGTCACCGTTACCACATTGTACTACCCGGGATTCGACTTCCTCTTCCAGTGCCAGGCCAGCAAGCTCATCCGCCGACAACGGATCGGTAAACTGCTTAAACCCTTGTTTTAGCAATAACGGCTTTTTCTGCCAGAACTCGGCCAAAAAACGCTCTGGAGTCAGGTCGGCAAAATCAAGTGTGTACATAGAGTATTCCAATTAAAAAGGCACTGCGCCATGCAATGCCTGTTATGTTGGGCCAGCGTGGCAATGGTGCCGCGCCAGCAGTTGCTGCTGCGGTTATGGCAGTTTATTTACCAGGGCAATGGCATCGCCAATATAATTGGCAGGGGTTAGCTGTTTCAGTTCTGCTTTTACCGCTTCAGGCAGTGCCAGGGTATCAATAAAACGGGCTAAATCAGCCTGATTAATGCGCTTACCGCGCGTCAGTTCTTTTAGTTTTTCATAAGGCTTTTCAATGCCATATTTTCGCATAACGGTTTGCACCGGCTCTGCCAGCAATTCCCAGTTACTGTCTAATTCGGCCAGCAAGGCCGAGGTATTCACTTCCAGCTTACTAATGCCTTTTAAGGTCGCCTGATAGGCAATTAAGGTATAGCCAAAGCCCATGCCCAGGTTACGTAATACGGTCGAATCTGTCAGATCCCGCTGCCAGCGTGATACCGGTAATTTAGCCGACAGGTGGTTAAACAATGCATTAGCAATGCCCAGGTTGCCTTCCGAGTTTTCAAAATCAATCGGGTTTACCTTGTGTGGCATGGTGGAAGAACCGATCTCACCGGCCACCGTTTTCTGCTTAAAATGGCCCAGCGCGATATAACCCCAAATGTCGCGGTCAAAATCAAGCAGTATGGTGTTAAAGCGGGCTATCGCATCAAATAGCTCTGCAATATAGTCATGTGGGTCTATCTGGGTGGTGTAAGCGTTAAAGCTTAAGCCAAGGCTGGTGACAAATTGTTCGGCAAACTGATGCCAGTCAAGGTTAGGGTAGGCTGATAAATGGGCATTGTAGTTACCTACTGCACCATTAATTTTGCCCATAATATCTACGGCAGCAATCTGATCACGCTGCCGTTGTAACCGGGCGTATACGTTGGCCATTTCTTTGCCCATGGTCGTGGGCGATGCAGGCTGGCCATGGGTGCGTGCCATCATGGCAACGGTTTTATGTTGCACTGCCAGGTTTTTGATCGCAGCAAGCAGGGCATCACATTGTGGCAACAATACGTCGTTGCGGGCCTGGCTTAACATTAAACCGTGCGACAGGTTGTTAATGTCTTCTGAGGTGCAAGCAAAGTGGATAAATTCGCTGATGGCATTAAGCTCGCTATTGGCCGCCACTTTTTCTTTTAACAGGTACTCTACTGCTTTTACATCGTGATTGGTGGTGCGTTCAATATCTTTAACCCGCTGAGCATCCGCCAGACTGAAATTGTCAACAATATCATTAAGTAATTTATTTGCTTCAGCAGATAGCGCTGGCACTTCGGCAATTCCAGGAGTGGCAGCGAGTTGCTGTAACCAGCGAACTTCAACAGTAACCCGATATTTTATCAGACCAAACTCACTAAAATACGGGCGTAGCTCAACCGTCTTGCTACCATAGCGGCCATCAACCGGGGATATGGTGGTAAGGGCATTAAGTTCCATGAAAACTCCTGAAGTTTAAGGTGTGGTTTGTGCCAGCATCTGCTTAGCGGCTGCCACCAGTTTGCGACGTTTAAAAATAAAATTCAGCCGGCTACCGCCAGCCTGACGCCATAACACCGCAGCGCGAACCGCCGCTAACAGCAGCGCCCGGACTTTTTGCTGAACGGCAGTTTGTTTTAGTAAATCAGGTTGGCCATAGACCTGAATGCGGCTGCCCAGGCTGCTGATGCATTCACTGTAAATATCGGCCAGACGACCGACGATGGTCTCGTCGGTGACGGCAAAGTGTTGCAGCTGACGCTCCAGCTGGCCAAGTTGTTTACCTAGCTCCGCCAGGTTTCTCTGGTTTTTATTGAGTTTGCGCTCTAGTGCCAGCACCCCCACCAGGTAGCGGGTCAGTTCAACATCTTTTTTGGTATTGTCGCCCAGCTGGTCGATAATCAACGCTAAGCCGGCGGCAAGATTTGCCGGATCATTGCCATATACCGCCAAAGGTGATTCCGGACTCAGGTTGGCAACACTGGCAAGCGTGGTGTGGTACAGCTCAGGCTGCAATTTATTATGCCTTGCCAGGTTTTGTAGTAAGCTCAGCGCCTGACACAGGCCGGCCAGACCAATAATTTGGTTTGATAAAGAAGGTTGCATAGTTACGTAATGGCCTCGTCGATAATGCCGCCGCCTAAACAGACGTCATCAAGATAAAACACCGCAGACTGGCCCGGTGTAACAGCTTTTTGCGGCTGATCGAATACCACCTTAATCTGGCCGTCAGCCAGCGGGGTAAGGGTGCAGCTAATATCCGTCTGCCGATAACGGGTTTTTACTGTACAGCGCAGCGGCTGCTTGGGCCCTTTACGGTCAACCCAATCTAACTGGCTGGCAAGCAGGCCATTGGCCAGTAACGCCGGATGATCATGCCCCTGAGCAACCAATAGCCGGTTTTGCGCTAAGTCTTTGCCAACTACATACCAGGGTTCGTCACTGCCATCTCGCAGCCCACCAATTTTCAAACCTTTGCGCTGGCCCAGGGTATGGTACATCAGACCATCATGCCGGCCCAGCACCTGCTCATCATCAATGCTGACAATATCACCAGGTTGGGCAGGCAGATATTGCTGTAAAAAGTCTTTAAATTTACGCTCGCCGATAAAGCAGATACCGGTAGAGTCCTTTTTATCATGGGTAATTAAACCCTGCTGTTCGGCAATCGCCCGCACCGCAGGTTTTTCCAGCTCACCTATTGGAAACAAGGTCTGGCTGACATGGTGTTCACTTAGGGTGTATAAAAAATAGCTTTGATCTTTATTGTTATCCAGGCCACGCAGCAGTTGCCAATGGCCATTATGTTGGCGGCGGCGCACGTAATGCCCAGTAGCAATATAATCGGCTGCCAGGGCCTCTGCGGCGAATTCGAGAAAAGCTTTAAACTTTATCTCTTTATTGCACATAATATCTGGGTTCGGGGTACGTCCCGCCCGGTATTCCGCCAGGAAATATTCAAATACATTATCCCAGTATTCTGCAGCAAAATTTATTTTATGCAGCGGAATACCCAGCTTGTCGCAAACCTGCTGCGCATCGTGCATATCCTCTGCTGCAGCACAGTATTCGTCATTGTCATCTTCTTCCCAGTTTTTCATAAACAGGCCTTCAACCTGGTAACCCTGCTGAATTAACAAATAGGCCGATACTGAAGAGTCCACGCCGCCGGACATGCCGACGATGACTTTTTTACTGCTGTTAGCTGACATTGCACCACACTGGCTGTGACCAAAATAAGGCGCGGAGTATAGCACTAAATTAAGCGGTAAAAAATCGTTATCACCAGCGTGGCTGCAGCTTATGTGTCTGCTGGCTGGTTTTTAGCGTAGCCGGGATCAGGCTAAGGCAAATTTATAACCCGGTATTCTCCCTGCGCTAAGTCAGCTAACTGCCATTGGCCAATTTGCTGGCGCACCAATCGCAATGTAGCAAAGCCCACGGCCGCAGTCATGCGTCGAACCTGACGATTACGGCCCTCGGTGATCGTCAGGCTAAGCCAGCTGGTAGGGATATTGGCGCGATAACGCACTGGTGGGTTGCGTGGCCATAGTGGTGGCGGGGCTATACGCTCTGCCACAGCAGGTAAGGTCGGGCCGTCATTTAGCAGCACGCCCTGACGTAAGCTGGCCAGGGCGGCATCAGTGATCTCACCTTCAACCTGCACCCAATACGTTTTAGGTGCTTTATATTTAGGATCGCTTAACTGATGTTGGGTCTGGCCGCAGTTTGTTAACAGCAATAGCCCTTCGCTGTCGCGATCAAGTCTGCCTGCCGGATAGACATCTTTCACAGTGATAAAGTCTGCCAGTGTCTTACGGGCCGGTGTACTGTTATCGGTAAACTGGCTAAGCACATCGTAAGGTTTATTGAACAATACCAATAGTGGAATGTCGACTTTGGTCCTATTGTTTTTTTTGTTAATTGGCTTATGTTGCCTGTGGCGAAATGGCGCGGGTTGTTTCAAAGCTATTTCCTATAAGTCACTTAACGTCATGCGGCCATGTCGATATTGCTAGCGCTGGCGCGCCTGTTTAAATCGACTTTATGCTGATATACTAACGGCCGTTGTTTTTGCTGCGTTTTAAACAATAATCACAGTGCTACAGTGTTAGCGCGGCACTTCCCACCGGGAGGGCCACCGGGCCACCGGGGCCGCAGGCTTCCGTGCACATAGTGCGATTACAATACAGGAACTAACATGTCGAAAGAAAGTGCAACAATTATTTATACCATCACCGATGAAGCGCCAGCACTGGCAACTCATTCTTTGCTGCCCGTTATCCAGGCGTTTTCTTCAGCTGCAGGAATTGCGGTTGAAACCCGGGATATTTCTCTGTCAGGGCGTATTATTGCCAGTTTCCCAGATTTTTTAAAGCCAGAGCAACAGATTAACGATGCGCTGGCAGAATTAGGCGAGATGGCAAAACAGCCAGAAGCTAATATTATTAAACTGCCTAATATCAGCGCGTCAGTTCCTCAGTTAAAGGCCGCGATTAAAGAATTACAAAGCCAGGGATATGCGCTACCCGAGTATCCGGCAGAGCCAAAAACAGAACAGGAACGTGATGTTAAAGGGCGCTATGATAAAATTAAGGGTAGTGCGGTAAATCCGGTACTGCGCGAGGGCAACTCTGACCGGCGTGCTCCGGCTTCTGTTAAGCAATACGCCAAAAAGAACCCTCACAGCATGGGCGCCTGGCAATCAAGCTCAGCCTCCCATGTTGCGCATATGCAACATGGCGATTTTTATGGCTCTGAGCAATCCACTACCGTCACAGCGGCTGATACGTTACGTATAGAACTGCATCAGGCCGATGGCAAAGTGGCAGTATTAAAAGACAAAGTGACTGTGTTGGCTGATGAGGTTATTGATGCAGCAACCATGAGCGCCAAAGCGTTACGCGATTTTTACGCTGCTGAAATTGCCGATGCGAAGTCAAAAGATGTCCTGTTTTCGCTGCATTTAAAAGCCACAATGATGAAAGTGTCTGATCCCATTATGTTCGGCCATGCGGTAAAGGTGTTTTATCAGGAAATTTTCAGCAAATATGCAGACGATTTTGCGAGCGCTGGTGTTGATGTTAGTAATGGTTTGGGTGATGTCTATGCAAAAATCACCAGTTTGCCAGAAGCAAAACAGCAGGAAATTAAAGATGCGATTGCCGCGTTGTACGCAGACAAGCCAGCAATGGCGATGGTGAACTCAGATAAAGGTATTACTAACTTACATGTGCCAAGCGACGTGATTATCGATGCGTCGATGCCAGCGATGATTCGTAGCTCTGGCCAGATGTGGGGCCCGGATGGTCAGTTAAAAGATACTAAAGCCGTTATCCCGGACCGCTGCTATGCCGGTGTTTATCAGGAAACCATTAGTTTCTGTAAAGAAAACGGCGCATTTGACCCCCGTACCATGGGCTCAGTGCCGAATGTAGGTCTGATGGCGCAAAAAGCCGAAGAGTATGGCTCACACGATAAAACCTTTGAGATTACCACAAAGGGCACGGTTAAAGTGTTAAACAGCAAGGGTGATGAGTTGTTTAGCCATGCGGTTGAACAGGGTGATATCTGGCGGATGTGTCAGGTAAAAGATGCGCCTATTCGTGACTGGGTAAAACTGGCCGTGAACCGCTCACGATTGAGTGACACGCCGGCGATTTTCTGGCTGGACAGTGAACGTGCTCATGACGCACAGTTGATTAAAAAAGTTAAGCGCTACTTAAAAGATCATGACACCAGTGGCCTGGATCTGCAGATTATGGCGCCGGTAGAGGCTACCCGTCATACCCTGGCCCGGATTAAACAGGGCCTTGATACGATTTCCGTAACCGGTAACGTGCTGCGTGATTATCTAACAGATTTGTTCCCGATTTTAGAGCTGGGCACCAGTGCTAAAATGCTCTCGGTAGTACCACTAATGAATGGCGGTGGTTTATTTGAAACCGGTGCCGGTGGTTCAGCACCGAAGCACGTAGAGCAATTTGTTGAAGAAAACCATTTGCGTTGGGACTCGCTGGGTGAGTTTCTGGCACTTGCGGCATCGCTAGAACATTTATCTCAGGTAACCGGTAACAGTGCAGCCAAAGTACTGGCAGATAGCCTGGACAAAGCGACAGCGACATTCCTTGATAACGATAAATCACCGCGACGCAAAGCGGGTGAGCTGGACAACCGCGGCAGCCATTTCTATTTGGCGCTGTACTGGGCGCAGGAGCTGGCAAATCAAACTACTGATACCCAACTGGCTGCCCGCTTCAAAACCTTGGCAAGCGCGATGCAGGCTCACGAGCAGGATATTTTAACTGAACTGAACGGTGTGCAGGGTAAGCCGGTGGAGATCGGCGGCTACTATCGGCCGAACGACAAGTTGGTTAGCGATGCAATGCGGCCAAGCCCGACGTTAAACAGGACGTTACAGTCACTGTAAGCTGCGCCAGATTAAGCAGCATAAAAAAAGCAGGCATTTGCCTGCTTTTTTATTAGTAACTGCCGATGCCAGGTCGGTACAACTTGGAAACGATGAAAACGTTATTCTTCGCCGGGGAGCTTAATATTTACAGCATGCAGCCCTTTAGGGCCTTCTGATAGATCGAACACCACATCCTGGCCTGCTTTTAGCGTGCGGTAGCCATCCATGCTAATGGTAGAATAATGCGCGAAGATATCTTCATCACGGCCATCTTCACGAATAAACCCAAATCCTTTGGCATTATTGAACCATTTTACTTTACCGGTAGCCATACTACTTACTTCCTTCTCTAAGTTAGCTATATTCTGTATTCTAGAGTGAACTTGAAGGGGACTTGTACAGCCCCAATATCTACTGTAGATAATTTAAGCAAAGAGTCAAGCTGTTTGCAAAAATAGCGCGATTTATTTACTAATTTTTAATATAAGCGCCTTTGCTGGTTGGCGCAGGCATGGCTATAGTTTATGAGCGGTAAGCAAAATTTAGATACGAAACACGATGACCTGGCAGAGTTAACCCGACAAAAAGTGACTCCGCCACCGATGTATAAGGTAATTTTGCACAACGACGACTACACTCCTATGGATTTTGTCATCGATGTGCTAACCCATTTTTTTAATATGCAATATGAAAAAGCCAGTGAAATAATGTTGAAAGTACATTACGAGGGTAAGGCGGTGTGTGGCGTTTTCACAGCTGAAATTGCAGAAACGAAAGTACAGCAGGTGCAACAATATGCGAAAGAGCATCAGCATCCGCTGTTGTGCACAATGGAACGCGCTTAGAAATGTCTTGGCATGGTCTGGAAGTGGTTCTCAGGGGTATTGGGAGTGAGCTATGTTAAATAAAGATCTGGAACTGACGCTGAATTTAGCGTTCCGGTTCGCGCGCGAACGCCGGCATGAATACATGACGGTTGAACATTTACTGCTGGCGCTGCTGGATAACCCGGCAGCCGGAGATGCGCTGAAATCTTGTGGCGCGAATATAGATAAGCTCAGACTGGAACTGGCGAGCTTTATTGATTCTACTACGCCAGTATTGCCTGACAGTGACGCAGAACGCGACACCCAGCCTACATTAGGTTTCCAGCGGGTGTTGCAGCGGGCCGTGTTTCATGTGCAGTCGTCAGGTAAATCGGAAGTCACGGGTGCTAATGTGCTGGTGGCAATTTTTAGTGAGCAAGAGTCGCAGGCCGTCTATTTGCTGAAGAAAATTGATATAACCCGGTTAGATATCGTCAATTTTATTTCACATGGTGTCACTAAAACGGAAAAGCTTGAACAGCATGATGACAGTCCGCAGGAAGAGCTGACTGATACGGTTCCGGAAGAGAGTAAATATCTGGAGAACTTTACCAGTAATCTGAATATTCAAGCAAAAAACGGTCACATTGATCCGTTAATTGGCCGTGATCGTGAAGTAGAGCGTGCGGTACAGGTATTGTGTCGACGTAAGAAAAATAACCCGTTACTGGTTGGCGAAGCCGGCGTTGGTAAAACAGCGATTGCTGAGGGGTTGGCGTATCGTATAGTGCAGCAGCAGGTGCCCGAAGTCATTGCCAATGCCACCATTTATGCGCTTGATATGGGCGCATTACTAGCCGGTACCAAATACCGTGGCGATTTTGAAAAGCGCTTAAAATCGTTATTGAAAGAGCTTGAAAAAGAGAAAGACTCCATTTTATTTATTGATGAAATTCATACTGTTATTGGTGCAGGTGCCGCCTCAGGTGGCGTGATGGACGCATCTAATCTAATTAAGCCGTTATTGTCCAGTGGCCGGTTGCGGTGTATGGGATCAACCACCTATCAGGAATTTAAAAGTATTTTTGAAAAAGATACCGCTCTGGTGCGGCGTTTTCAGAAAATTGATGTTACTGAACCCAGTGTGGAAGATACCACCAGGATATTGATGGGTTTAAAAGAACGTTACGAGCAGCACCATAATGTGCGTTATACCCAAAAAGCCATTCGCGCCGCGGCAGAATTGTCTGCAAAATACATCAATGAGCGACATTTACCGGATAAAGCGATAGATGTTATCGATGAGGCGGGAGCCAGCCAGCGGTTGCTACCGGCGTCGAAGCGTAAAAAAGTGATTAATGTGCCTGAAATAGAGCATATCATCGCCAAAATGGCGCGGATTCCGGAAAAGTCGGTATCCGCTACAGACAAAGATGTGCTGGCGAATCTGGATCGTAATCTTAAACTGGTGGTATTTGGCCAGGACGAGCCAATAGAGGTGCTGACTGCCGCTATCCGCTTGTCGCGATCAGGCCTTGGCAATGAAGAAAAACCGATCGGTAGTTTTCTGTTTGCCGGTCCTACGGGTGTGGGTAAAACCGAAGTGACCAAGCAGTTAGCAAAAGTCATGGGAGTAGAGTTATTGCGCTTTGATATGTCAGAGTATATGGAGCGTCATGCCGTCAGCCGGTTAATTGGCGCACCGCCAGGCTACGTTGGTTTTGAGCAGGGTGGCTTGCTGACAGATGCAGTGTCTAAACATCCGTATTCGGTTGTGCTACTGGATGAAATTGAGAAAGCTCACAGCGATGTTTACAATATTCTGTTGCAGGTGATGGATCACGGTACCCTTACCGATAATAACGGTCGTAAAGTAGATTTCAGAAATGTGGTGCTGGTAATGACCACCAATGCCGGGGTTCAGGAAACGGTGCGTAAATCCATTGGCTTTAAGCAGCAAGATCACAGCCATGATGCGCTCAGTGAAATAAACCGTACTTTCAGCCCGGAATTCCGGAACAGGCTGGATGGGATTATCTGGTTTAAACATTTAGCAGCCGATATTATTCTGCAAATTGTTGATAAATTTGTCTGTGATTTACAGGTGCAGTTGGATAAAAAGCAGGTGTCAATGGAGTTAACCACGGATGCCAGACAATGGCTGGCAGACAAAGGCTATGATCAGGCGATGGGAGCCAGACCTATGGCTCGGGTTATCCAGGAGCAACTGAAAAAGCCATTGGCCAATGAGATATTGTTTGGCCGGCTGTTACACGGCGGCGATGTCAAAGTCAGTCTGAAAAACGATGCGTTATGCTTTGATTATCAGACCGAGCAGGATTTGGCCCTAATGGATTAGGTTGGCACTGGTTACCATGCAAAAACCCGGTATTCACCGGGTTTTTTTGGTACTTAAGCTGATTTAACGCTGACGGAATACGATACGGCCTTTGCTTAAATCATAAGGCGTCAATTCAACGGTAACTTTATCGCCTGTCAAAATGCGAATATAGTTTTTGCGCATCTTACCGGAAATGTGAGCGATAACCACATGACCATTTTCCAGTTCAACTTTGAACATGGTATTTGGCAATGTATCCAGGATGGTACCTTGCATTTCAATTACGTCTTCTTTCGCCATTCAGCGTACTCGCCTCTATAAATTGGGTTTGAACCTTCAAAAAACTGCGCAGATTGTGCCGAAATCACAGCAATAAGTAAAGCAACAAGCGCTTTTTTAGGCAAAAGAGTGCCAATGTCCCCGAATAAATCGTTGTTGTGGCCTAAATTCGGCCTTGTAAGCCATCTTTTGACATGCTTCTACCAGATAACCTAAATAGACAAACGCTTTGTGATCCTGTCGGGCACGTTCCAGTAAATAAATAATGGCTAATTTTCCTGGAGAATACTGCTGATACTGCTGGGAAAAAAAGGTATAAACCGCCGAGTAGCTATCGGCAAGCTCATCAATAATGCTGACGCTAATCAGTTGCTGCTCATCATAAATCTCTAAAAAACGGATGCTAAGCCAGCTGCACTTCAGCATGCTGTTAAGTTGCTCCTCGGTAGCCGGGAACATAATGCCATCGTCATGTTTAAACGCGATATAAGCTGCAAACAGCGGATAATAGTCGGCAAAATCAGCAGTTGTAACCAACCTGTACGCCAAATTTGCGCGTGTTGCTTTATTTTGTAACCGGCGCTGGCTGCGCGACGGCTGCCAAAGCACCGGGTTGATCCGCACCGACTGGCAGGCCTGGCAGGCAGGGCAGTGCGGTGTATAGCTCTGTTCGCCACTGCGGCGAAAATTAAGGGTAAGCAACTGTTGGTATAATGCTGGGCTTATCGGCTCTTCTGGCATCAGCACCACTAATTGTTCCTGTTGGCCCGGCAGATAACTGCATGGACCAGGCTGTGTTAAGCCAAACCGTAACGGTTGTGATACTGCCTTCACATCGTCATTCATCCTGCAAGCTCAGGGTAGTAGGTTGCCAGTGCCCGGTTGGACTGCTTATTTTTACTTGCTGTTGTAGCAAGTTTAAGTAATGCGCTCTGCTCATTGGTTCGGCTCCCAGCTGTTGTAAAAACGGGTTAGGTAGCTGACAGTCAATCCAGCCTGGTGCAAAATGACTGATGTGTTGTTGCAATGCCAGTAACGCGAATTTTGCCGCATCGGGCACCCGGTTAAACATTGATTCGCCACAGAATAATCCACCAACTGCAATACCGTACAAGCCACCGACCAGTTTGGAGTGCTGCCACACTTCGATGCTATGAGCATGGCCTTGCTGATGCAGGCGCTGATAAGCGTGTTGCATTGGCGGCAGTATCCAGGTGTGGGGCTGATTTTTGCGCGGCGCGGCGCAGCCTCGGACGACCTCGCTAAACGCCTGATTAAGGGTGAGCGACAGTTCACCGCGCTGCCATTTTTTGCGCAAGGTACGGTTAAACTTGATGCTATCAGGCGCAAAAACCGCCCGGGTAGCGGGGCTCCACCACAATAAAGGGTCGCCCTCGCTGAACCAGGGGAAAATACCACTTTGATATGCCAGCACCAGTCGCTCTGCTGACAAGTCACCACCCATTGCCAGCAAACCATCAGGTTGCGACAACGCCTGTTCAACGGGGGGAAAGCTCAGTTGAACAGGGTCAAGTTCCGGCAAATAGATGGCCATAGCAGCGTTATTTCTGCTCGGTCAGACCATCCAGGTAACGTTCGGCATCCAATGCTGCCATACAGCCAGTACCGGCAGAGGTAATCGCCTGTCGATAAATATGATCAGACACGTCACCGGCTGCAAACACGCCGGGAATACTGGTTTGGGTGGCATTGCCTTCCGTTCCGCTGACTACTTTTAAGTAACCGCCGTTCATTTCCAGCTGACCTTTAAAAATATCGGTGTTAGGTGAGTGACCAATAGCGATAAATACGCCTTGCAGCGCCAGCTCTTTGGCGGCTTCACCTTTGGTAGAGCCTAACCGGACGCCGTTAACACCCATGTCGTCGCCTAACACCTCTTCCAATACGCAATGGGTATGCAGCACAATTTTACCCGCTGCCACTTTTTCCATTAAACGGTCAACCAGAATTTTTTCAGCTTTAAAGGTGTCTCGGCGGTGGATCAGGTTTACTTCGCTGGCAATGTTTGACAGGTAAAGTGCTTCTTCAACAGCAGTATTACCACCGCCGACTACCGCGACCTTTTGATTCCGGTAAAAGAAACCATCACAGGTGGCACATGCGGAGACGCCTCTACCGCTGTAAGCCTCTTCAGAAGGTAACCCCAGATATTTTGCTGAAGCACCGGTACAGATTATTAATGAATCACAAGTATAGCTGCCGTTATCGCCGGTTAAGGTAAAAGGCTGCTGCTTTAAATCGACTGTGTGAATGTGATCAAAGATGATTTCGGTATTGAAAGCTTCAGCATGGGCTTGCATCCGCTCCATCAATCCTGGGCCTGTCAGGCCGTGGGCGTCGCCCGGCCAGTTTTCAACTTCGGTAGTTGTGGTCAGCTGGCCACCTTGTTGCATGCCCGTTAGCAGTACCGGATTTAAATTGGCTCTGGCAGCATAAACTGCCGCGGTATATCCGGCCGGGCCAGAGCCCAGAATTAGTAACCGACAATGCTTGCTGTTTGACATGTATTACTCCAAAAAACGACTTAATGAAAACGCAATGGGGGTGATTCTAAAAGAATGCAATCACCATAGAAAGATCTGAGCTGCAATTAGTTTGCAGCTGTCTGTAAACCTTACAGGATCAATTCAATATTCCTTAAAAGACTAACTAATAACCTATCGTTATATAAGGCTCGGGAAAATTTCCTTAAATAGTTTATTTGTTTCTAATCTCCACTTTTATTTCCTGAATCAGGGTTGGCGATTTTTTTTATAATCATTTTGTAAGGGTTTTGTAATTGTTGTTTTGTTGAGTAACTGGTTAGTTGGATGTGCCAGGACGCAGTCAAAAAAAAGGAAGTCACCTAATCATTATTATGAAAACAAGGTACCACAATGAAAACAACTAAAAACCTCTTAATACTTGGTGTCAGCAGTTGCTTTGCCCTCACGTTAACTGCGCAGGCCGTCGAGACCAGCCTGATTGACCAAAACAACGATACTGACCGTTATATTATAAAATTCAAGCCGACTGCTGCGGTAATGAGCAGCAACAATGGCCAGAATACGTTTTCAACGCAGCAGGCAGAAACGGTTTTACGTGGTCATCGGGTCGACGCTGTGATGCATTTAAAATCTGCCAACGCCAGTGTGGCAAAGTTATCAGCCAAACAGTTAAAAGCACTGCAAGCTAACCCCAATGTCGAATATATTGAGCAAGATGCTAAACGTTACCTGATGGATGTTATAAGCCCGATGGCGCAATCGACGCCTTACGGTATTAGTATGGTGCAAGCAAACCAGGTAAGTGATGGCAGCGCGGGTAACATTAAAGTCTGTGTCATTGATACTGGCTATACCTCAGGCCATGAAGACTTGCAAAGCTCGGGTGTTACCGGCTTTGCGTTTTCAGGCCATGGCAACTGGTTTTCAGACGGCAATGGTCACGGTACTCATGTTGCGGGCACCATGGTAGCGCTGGATAATAACTCGGGTGTAGTCGGGACGATTGGCTCTGGCCAGGCTGGCGTGCATATCGTTAAAATTTTTAACGACTCTGGTAACTGGACCTTTGCGTCTAATCTGGTTCAGGCTATTCAGTCGTGTAAAGATGCCGGCGCCAAAGTGGTGAACATGAGTCTTGGCGGCGGTTCATCAAACCAGACTGAAAGTAACGCCATGACCAATTTTTATAATGATGGCATGTTACTGGTTGCCGCAGCAGGTAACTCGGGTAATACCAGTTTGTCTTATCCAGCTTCTTACAACGCTGTTGTGTCAGTAGCAGCGGTAGATTCCAACCGAAACCTTGCCAGCTTTTCACAGCGTAACTCACAGGTAGAGATAGCCGGCCCTGGCGTAAATGTCAGTTCAACCTGGCGCAATGGCGGTTATAACAGCATCAGTGGTACGTCTATGGCTTCACCACATGTCGCCGGTGTCGCTGCATTAGTCTGGAGTAACCATCCTTCATGTAGCGCGGCACAAATCCGTAATGTGTTAAATGTAACGGCGCAGGACCGCGGCGCAGCAGGGCGCGACAATTCTTATGGCTTCGGTATTGTCCAGGCTAAAGCTGCCGATGACTTTATTACCAACAATGGCTGTGACGGTAGCGGCGGCGGAACGCCTCCTGGCGGTGGTGCAACCTTCCCGAATCTGTCGGCTTCAACCGGTCAGTGGTTACGTGGTAGCTATCAAATCCCGGCTGGCGTAGCACAACTTACTTTCCAAATCTCAGGCGGCAGCGGTGATGCAGACCTGTATGTTCGTTATGGCAGCCAGCCAAGCACCAGTGCTTATACCTGTCGGCCCTATTTAAATGGTAACAATGAAGTGTGTACTATTAACAACCCACAAGCCGGCACCTGGCATGTCGGTATACGTGCTTATAGTGCCTTTAGTGGTGTAACGTATAGCTATCAGTACTAATGATAAAGTGATAGGCACGATGCTGAACCGGGTTGTGTAAGCAGCCCGGTTATTAGCAACGCAACTTATGCATTAACAAGTTATTCAGAAATCGTCTGATCGATAACTTTTAACTGATCCTGAAGCATCTTTAGTTGGTTTTGAATTTGCGTTTTGTGGTCACTATCGGCCGTTTTGAGCTTTTCTTCGCAGGCCGTTATTTTAATTAAAAGCTGATCTTTACTATCTTCCCGCTGAGCGGCTTGTTCTGCTTTGTCAAATACCACGTCTTCCACTACGGTTTCCGGGGTGCTGCTGCGTGTTGCGCGTTTTGCCGGTAACACTTTGCCGTCATCTGCAATTTTTCGCTGATTCATAAAACTCGGCGACATAATTTCAACCCCTGCATCGTGCAGGACATTCACTACCTGGCGCCGTAAACTGGAGCGGGCAGTTAGTAAGCTTTTCACCTCAGTCAGCATGCCACTGACCTTATACGTAATGGCATAATTGCCAAGTTCAAGGATTTGCACAAAGGGATCCGATAACTCGATATTGGTTGCGGCCTGGAGTAATAAAGTTTCAACGTCGGCATTATGCACATCATAGCCAAGAGAAAGAGTGGTAGAGACGATACAACCAGAACTGCGTGTAACGCAGATGGGGTGATTAACTAAAAACGTATTAGGCAACGAGACCAGTTCCCGGTTTTCAGTTTGAATTTCCGTATCCAGCAGCCCGCGCTCAACGACCCGGCCAAAAAAATCACTCACCTGGATAAAGTCGCCGGTACGAAAGGGCATGGTTACCCGCAGCATGGTGCCCGCCATAATGTTAGAGAAGAGTGTGCTGGACGAAAAAGCAAATACGCCAGAAATGACCAGGCCAATTAAGCCAATCACCTGGTTGCGGGTACTGTCACTTACCGGCAGCGATAAAGCGATGGCAATAATGCCGACTACAGTGAGGATAAGCATTGCCAGTTGTCGGGGAAAAAGCTTTTCGTTGCCATCAGTCTTGTGACGCTTGATTAATAAGATATGGGCCAACCACAGCAGTGCTATGACCACGACACTGGTTAGCAATAACGGTAAAAATAAATTTAAGGTTTCAGTCACTGATTGGACAACAGACATAGAGGCCTCATAAGGTTACTTACAGAACCAGCAACACGCGCTTTAGCTGGGCACTTAATGTTACTCTGACACCGTAGGTTGCAATCAGCCTCAGGCGGGTTGCGGCATCAGGTATAAATATACTGCTAGAAAATGCAATATGCTGCCAGCGAGCACGAATAAGTGCCAGAGCATATGATGCAGGTAAAGGGTGCGCCAGGTGTAAAACACTACGCCACTGGAGTAGGCCAGGCCGCCGGCCAGTAACAGCCACATTGCTGGGGCTGGCACATTAGCCAGCATTGGTTTAATCGCCACCACCACAATCCAGCCAAGCCCCAGATACAGCGCTAAAGATAACTTTTTATATTTCAGACCCGTAGCGAGCTCTAACACGACGCCAACCAAGGCAATAGTCCAGATAATGCCGCATAAAATAAGGCCCCAATCATGGCGCAAACTAATCAGTGTAAAAGGAGTGTAGGTGCCGGCGATTAAAATAAAGATAGCAGCATGGTCGAGCTGGCGCAGTCGGTATTTTAGCTGTGGGTTATGGATACTGTGATAGAGCGCCGAGCTGCTGTATAACAAAATAATACTGCTACCATAGACAATCGCACTGGCCAGTTGCCAGCTATCACCATAGCTTACGCTTAACCGTAGCATTAACACCAGGCCAACCAGCCCCAGCACGGCACCAACAGCATGGCTTAGTGCATGCAGGTATTCTTCCAACGGGGTATAGCGGCTTACGCTGGTCATTCAGTATTGCTCATTACGTATTGCTCACAAAGGTATCGTCACAGAATAGGCCTGGCAAATTCAGGTCGTTAAAAACAATGCTATCTTAACAGCACGCTATCACAGGTAAACACTAAAGCGTTGGTATTTAGTCAGAGCAGCGGTAAACTGCGCTTTTACGTCAAGATAGACTTATGCCACTGCTTATTATTCTGGGTTATGTTTGGCCTGAACCTAATTCCTCTGCCGCCGGCAGCCGCATGCTCAGCCTGATTAAATTGTATCTGGCTGAGGGCTGGCAGGTACAGTTTGCCAGCCCGGCTGAATTAAGCCCTCACCGCTACCTGTTGGCTGAATTGGGTGTTAAAGAGCAGCGTATTGCCTTAAATTGTGACAGTTTCGATAGTTGGCTATCTGAGCAAAACCCACAGGCAGTCATGTTTGACCGCTTTATGCTCGAAGAGCAATTTGGCTGGCGGGTAGAGCAGGCGTGTCCGCAGGCGATGCGGATCCTGGATATGGAAGACTGTCATGCCCTGCGCGATGCACGGCAACGTTGCCACAGCCAGCAACAGCCGGTAGATGCTGCCACCCTTAATTCTGAGTTGGCGCTTAGGGAAATAGCCGCCATTTACCGCTGTGATCTAACCCTGGTGATATCTGAAGCTGAAATGCAGCTGTTACAACAGCACTATGGTGTACCTGCTGCATTGCTCTGTTATTGCCCGTTCTGGTTGGAAGTGTTGCCGGCTATGCAGATCCCGGCTTTTAACGAGCGGCAGCATTTTATCGCCATTGGCAATTTTCGCCATGCGCCTAACTGGCAGGCCGTATTGTGGTTAAAGCAACACATTTGGCCACAAATACGCCAGCAGTTGCCAGCGGCAGAGCTGCATATCTATGGCGCTTATCCGCCAGCAAAAGCGACCGCATTGCATAATGCCAGGCAGGGGTTTCTGGTTAAAGGCTGGGTAGCTGATAGCCAGCAAGTGATGCGCCAGGCCAGGATATGTCTGGCGCCATTGGCCTTTGGTGCGGGCTTAAAAGGTAAATTGCTGGAAGCAATGTGTCAGGGAACTCCCAGCGTAACAACGGATATCGGTGCTGAGGGCATGAGTATAGATAGCACCTGGAGTGGTATGGTTGCTAATGACAGTAGCGATATTGCCGCAGCCGCGATCCTGTTGTATGAAGATGAGCAGCGCTGGCAACGGGCGCAGCAACAGGGATATCAGATTGTCAGCACACGTTTTGGCCCGGATCAGGGGCAGTTGGTATGGCAGAGAATTGAGCAGGTAATGGCTACGCTGGAACATTGCCGCCAGCTGAATTTTACCGGCCTGATGTTACGGCATCATGCCTACCGTAGTACCAAATTTATGGGGCAATGGATAGCGCTGAAAAACAAACTGGCGCCATAAGCGCCAGTTTGTGATAACGAAAAACCCGCTGTCGGTATTAACGGGTAAGCGTATTAACGCGCACCACGAGGTGGCCGCTGCTTACTATCGTTTATTTTCTCCGCCCAAAACGCAGCGGCTGCGCCCGGCGTGGTGTTAGCCGGTTTTGCTGCTTTAGCTTTGCTTTTCGCGGCCGGTTTGGCTGCTACTTTCGCGGCCGGCTTAGCAGGTTTTTTGTCTGCCTTTGCAGGCTTGTCTGCTTTGGTTGCAGCCGCTTTAGTTTTGCCGCCTTTACCATAGCTCTCTGCTAGTTCTGCCAGTTCAGCCAGACGGATATTTTTACCACCATCAACGCTAAACCAGCCTGGCTTTTGCTCCAGCTCTGGTGCTTTACCAAATTCAGCTTTATAAGCTGCAGTAAAATCAGCGATTACCTGATCTTTATCCAATTTTGTCATGCTTAGGGTACCTGTGCGTGAAAATTAATCGTTGCCCGCTATTTATACATCAAAATGCAGGTAATAGACAAATCTGCCTGCTTTTTAACAGCTTTTAAGTACAATAGACCTGATAGCCAACCAGATTAACCGGAGATTTTATGTTGCAACGGCAGCAATTGACCAGCCTATTGGCAGAACTACTGCAAAGCGAACGGATACGTGATTATTGTCCAAACGGCTTGCAGGTTGAGGGCAAGCAGCACATTAAACGTATTGTTACCGGGGTAACCGCCAGCCAGGCTCTTATAGATGCAGCCATTAGCTGGCAGGCAGATGCGGTGATCGTGCATCATGGCTATTTCTGGAAAAACGAAGCGATGGTGGTAACCGGCATGAAGAAAAAACGCCTGCAAGCGTTGCTGACGCACGACATAAATTTGTTTGCGTATCATTTGCCGTTAGATATTCATCCTGGCCTTGGTAATAACGTGCAATTAGGCAAACTGCTGCAGGCAGCAGCGGTTATGCCACTGCCCGCAGCAGAGCCGCTTGGTGTGGTAATGCAAGGAGAACTGCCAACGCCCCAGAGCCTTAGCCAGGTGGCTGATAGCCTTGAGCAAGCGCTGGGCCGCCCTGTGTTAGCGCACGATGCTGGCAGTAACCGGCCAGTACATAAATTGGCCTGGTGTACCGGTGGCGGTCAGGGTTACATTGAGCAAGCGGCTGCAGCGGGTGCTGATTTATTTATCAGCGGTGAAGTATCTGAGCAAACCATTCATGTATCGCGAGAGCTTGATATTCACTTTATTGCCGCGGGCCACCATGCAACAGAGCGCTATGGTATTAAAGCACTGGGGGAGTACCTTAGCGCCAACTATCCGTTGCAGGTGCAATTTATTGATATCGATAACCCGGCATGAACAAAAATACCGATCGTAGCTTCGATGGCATTGCCGCCAAGTTCCAGCGCAATATTTACCAGAGTAGTAAAGGTGCGATCCGCCAGCAAGTGCTGCTGCGGGATTTAGGCACGCTGGCGGTGCTGCAAAACCCATGTCAGGTGCTGGACGTTGGCGCAGGTCAGGGCCAGCTTGGTCTGGCGTTGGCATCGCAAGGACATCAGGTAACATTAACGGATATTTCGGCAGATATGCTGGCGATGGCAGCAGCAGCGGCGACCGCACAGGGCATAATCGTTACCGGTGCTGATGCCAAGCTGCGTTTTAGCCAGCAAAGCCTGGCGGCGTTAAGCCAGCAGGCCGAGCAGCAATACCCTCTGGTACTATGCCATGCCATGCTAGAATGGCTGGCTGAGCCACAGTTGGCGTTAACGCAATTATGGCAGCTGGTTGAGCCTGGGGGGACCTTGTCGCTGATGTACTACAACAAAGATGGCAAGCGCTTTAGCAATATTCTCTATGGTAACTTCGATTATGTGGCCGCCGACTTTAAGGTTAAAAAGAAAGTACAATTAAGCCCGCAAAACCCGCTGGAACCGCTTAAGGTAGAACAATGGTATCAGCAGGCAGGGTTTTCCCTGATCAGTAAAACCGGGGTTCGTTGCTTTCATGATTATTTAAGGGATCGTACCCAGCAGCAAAGCCATTTCCAACAGCTGCTGGCACTGGAGTTGTTATATAATCAGCAAGAGCCCTATGCGTCACTGGGCCGTTATACCCATCTGCTGCTGCAAAAACCGCGTTAAACCGCTGACGTTGTCAGTAATCTAAGCAGGGTTAATCAAACTCGAAGCGGTATAATAAGTCTATGGCGTTGTCCAGGCCAGATACCGCTTCCAGATACAGACTTTGCATTAAACGATAGCGCAGGGTGAATTCGCCAATAGGTTCAAAAATCCCAATGCCGTATTTTACCTGCAAATCCCGGGTTAAATAGCCGCTCACCGTTACCTGTGATTTGTCACCTGATCCCGCTGTATCAAGGGTTAAATCACTTACTCCAAACGCTTCACCTATTTCGCCAACCAGACTGCCACTTGAGGCAATGCTCATACCGATAAGGCTGGTGGTTACGGCATTGGCGGCGCTGCCCGATTGGCTATCCAGATCACGCCCCACCAGCAAATAAGACAGGGCATTGGCCTGCGGCATGGCAGGCTCTGAGAAAATAGTAATTTGTGGTTTGTCTGCCGGGCCAGTCACCCGGATCCCGGCCACCACATTATCTTCCATATTGGCTGGGTTACGGATCGCTTCTACATTTAAATAGGGCTGATCTGGCGGGCCATTAAAGGTCATTTTGCCGCGGCGGATTAGCAAATCCTGGCCATACGAACGAAACGTACCATCAACCAGTCTGACTTCACCATTAATGGTTTGTTTGCCGTCTTGCTGCCTTACCTGCAAATTGCCGCGTAATAAGGTTTCCAGACCAAATGCGGCCAACTTAACCTTGTCGCCCAGTTGCAACTTAATATCTGCAATAATGGGCGTTGCCATGGCTTGTGGTTCCGTAACAGGCTGGCCTTCAGCATTCAGAATAACGGTATCGCCAGATAAGCCGACCGCATTTTGTGGTAATTCATCGATACTTAACTGCGCACTTGGGATGGCGACGCTACCGGTAAGTTTAATCAGTTGCGGGTTAGCACTGATTTCAAGGTCTGGCTTAACCTGCAGTTTGCCTTGCTCAATCTGAATACTGAGCGGGTCTCCTTTGACCCCCAGGCGGGCTTGCCAGTTGTCAAGTTGTTGCCAGTCGGCCTTACCCGTCAGTGCCAAATCACCTTGCGGGGTGACAATATCACCCTGCAAATCGGCCTGAGCACCTTTAAAGGCAACCCGCAGGCTACCGTTATTGATATCGGTGGGGGCCAGTTTGCCTTTTACCCGCAGTTTATCAAGGGCGAGCTGTCCAGAGAGTAATGGGTTTTCCAGGCTACCTTCGGCAGCAATATCAGCGCTAATTACGCCGGCTAACTCACTGTACTCATCCAGTAAAGGTTGCAGGAACTCCAGGGTAAAGTCGGTTAACTGCACGCTGCCGCTCAGTGGCCGGTTACTGCTGCTAATATCAGCAATATTAAGCTTGGCAGTTAAACCTGCTTGCTCATTTAACGTGGCTTGCACCGACGTCGTTAGCTGGTCATTTGCTAACTGACTGCTCAGGGTTAACTGCTGCCAGCTTAACGCAATCGGCGGTGAGCTTTGCTCAGTTAACGCACCGTGGTTGCTTTGTACTGATAAATCAAGGCGAGGGCGCTGGCCTGGTTGCCAATTTGCACTGACGCTGGCATTTAACTCACCCGATAAATTTACTGCCAGTGGCATAAGGGCATTCAGGCTGGCCAGGTTTAATTGTTGCAATTCCATTGTTGCGGCCAGGTTTTCGGCACTAAGACTGGCATTGTCGGTTAAACATAGTGAACCAGGGTCGTTTCGCCAGCAGTGCCGACTGATATTCAGTTGCTGAGGTTGATGCGCATAGCGCAACTCGACCGCATCTTGCAGTTGCCATGCACCAATCGGACTGCCTACTGTGGCATCGCTTAACTGACCTCGCCAGCGCTGGCGTTCAGTTAGCTGGCCACTCAGCGCGAATGAAATATCAGACCGGGTCGATTGCAACGCAAGCTTAAGCTGGTGCTGTGTTTCGTCGCCTGTGCCTGTCAGATTAAATTTGTCAATCTGAAATCCCTGCACCGAACCCTCGCTGGCGGTAAGGTCAAGGTTTGCTTGTAATTGCTGGCTCGGTAGTATCTGCAGTTGCAGATCAAGGGCTAATTGTTGCAACGAATTACCGTCGTAACGTAAATCACTGGCGGCAATCGTTGCCGTCAGCTGTGGCTGTCGCTGGGCGCCGCGAACGGCAATGTTGGCATTGATAATGCCTTGGGCTGACGGCAGGCTGCTGCTTAAATCAGGTACAGAAACTTGTGCATCCAGCTGCCACTGCTCTGCCAGCGACCCCGACAGGGTAATGCGATTATCGCCATGTTGCAGGATCAACTGTTCGCTGTCGAGTTGATAACGGTTAACGGGCTGGCGAAAACTGGCGGCCAGCTTACCCTGGATGTTAACTGTTTCATCTTTTAAGCGGCCGTCGATGGCTAATTGGCTTAATTCCGTTTGCCAGCTGCCATCCTGACTAAAAGTTCCGGTATTAGCTAATTTGCCATTTATTTCGCCGCTAAATTCTGGCCAGAATGAACCTGGTTTTATGCTGCTAAGGTTAAGCGCTGCCTGCCAGCGCAGGGTGTCGGCCAGTTCAATTCGGGCGTTGCCGACAACAGTACCATCCAGTGTGGCTATCTTTGCAGAATCAACTGTTAATACCGAATCTGTCAGCAGATACTGCCCGGCTGCGCTCAGCACTGCGGCGGGTAAAGTGCGGTGCGATACCCCGGCCTTCACCTTAAATTGTAATTGTTGTAAATCGCCACTGGCGCTCAGGTTGCCGCGGCTAAGTTGCCAGCTGTCGTCGCCCTCAAGAGGCCAGGCAAAAGTTTCATACTGTAAATCGACATTTAGCGGTAGCCCGGCGCTAAGTACTGCTAATTGCGCCTCTCCGGTTGCCTCAATTGTACCCGTGGCGCGGACACGTACCGCCAGCTCAGCCAAACTGCCACTGAGGCTGATATTCAATTGCTGTTCAGCCAGTGGTGCCTCCTTAAGAACGGCGCTTAGCCGGGCGTTCAGCGGGTAATTGCCTTTAAGGGTTATATCGGCGGTGGCGCTGAGCCGTGCCTGCGGGTGGCTGGCTTGCAAGTCGAGGAGGCGGATACTCTGCTTACGCGCTTGCAGACTAAACCGTACATCCGGCAACAACGTTTTCTGCTTTTCCTGGATGATGCTGGCATCGATCAGACTAAAGCCGTTGACGAAAACTGCCAGTGGCAGCGTGATGTCGCTAAGTGCGGGCGGCTGATAGCTAAATGGCTCTGGCGATGGTTCACTTTTAGCTGCCAGCTCAATTTGCAACTGTTGCAGCTGGCTGTTATTCACTTGCAGCTCACGGCCCCAGGCTTCTACAGACGTATTGAACTGGTCAAACCGAAAGATATTTTCGCCAAGCGTCACCGTGCCATTGCTTAATGCTAGCTTAGATACACACAGCTTAAACTGAAAAAAACAGCCGTTATCAATGTCCAGCTGTAACTGATCAAGTTGAAAAGCGGTGTTATCGTTTTGCCAGCGGACATTATTAAGTTGCATACCGCCAAGCAAGCTACCGTTATGCCCGGCAACCGATAACTCAGGGACATATTTGTGACCAAGCCATACCCCCAGCTTCATGCCTGTAGGGGTGTAGAGCAGAATTACCAGCAGCAATACCACAACCAGTAATGGCAGGATCAGGGTCCAGTTAAGCCATTTCAGGGTTTTACGGATCACTGGCTTCATAGCACTGGCCTTATCGTTTGACGTTTATCGCTCATAATTCAGGACCAAGCGCGAAATGAATTTTAAAGGCTTTCCGCTCACCGCTATCCAGCCCATAACCAAAATCAAGTCGCACCGGACCGACCGGTGAGGCCCAGCGAACACCTAAACCCACACCGCGTTTAAACTCCGGCTTGTCTTTCCAGGCACTGCCATAGTCAAAAAAGCTGGCGAGCCACCAATTGCCTTTGACCCGGTACTGGTACTCCAAAGAGGCGGTTGCCATATAGCGGCCACCGATCACCTCGGTACTTTCATCTTGCAGCGGCAGTGATTCATAGCCATAGCCACGCAGGTTATTATCGCCGCCAGCAAAAAAACGCAGTGAAGGGGGCAAGTCTTCGAGTGCGGCGCCGACCACCGCTCCGGCGTCGGCGCGGGTAATAAATCGATGATCGCTGCCGATACTGCCAATCCAGCCGGCCCGGCCGCGCAATCTGACAAAGTTTGCATCGGAGCCCCAATGCTTATCAGATACTTCAACAGTAAACAGTAACCTATCGGCCGACCGTGGCATCTGACCAGCCGATTGCCGTAGCCGGTTAAAACTAAGACCCGGCATAAGAATATTACTGGTATTGGTTTGTTCAAACTCGGTTGCCTCTTCATACAACCAACGAACTGACGCAATGCGATACCAGTCACTTTCTAACAGCCAGTGGCGCTCTGCTGCCAGATTTGAGACCTTGGTGCGGACATTGTCCTGCCGGCTATATTCTTTAACGCCAACGCCATATTGAAACTGATAAAAGTCACTGGGCGATTCTGCCAACGGCATTTTGTAGCGCGCTTCAATATTTTGCTCCTCACCGGATAAGATCAGATCGGCATTTACACTATGACCACGGTCATTTAGCCAGGGTTTAAACCAGCTTAACTTAAGACGAGCGCCAACCTCTTGCGAGTAGCCAATACCGGTTTCGACACTGTTGCGCAGCCTCGGTTCCAGTTTAACTGTTATCGGTAAGGTGTAATCGTTAATTTGTTCGGTAGCACCTTCAATGGCGATAGATGAAAACCAGTTGGTATTGGCAAGTATCTGATTAAACTCACCCAGCTCAGTGGCGAGATAGGGCTCACCCGGTTCAAACGGGATTAACCCTTGCATCCATTCGTCCCGGATTTGTTGACCACTGAAGGTGACTTCGCCAAATTTATAACGCTTACCGCTGGCAAAATGCAGGTGGATATTGGCCTGATTCAGTTCAGGAATCACTTCCAGCCGGCTGCGGCTAAACGCAGCATCAAAGTAACCTTTACGAAGCGCCAGACTGCGTAACTCATTTTTCAGACTTTCGTATTTTCCATGATGCAGAATATCACCTGCTTTCGGAGCCTGGTTGTTAAGCACGCTGGTAAATTGCTGATCGTCAATCGCATCGCCGCTCAGCACAATGTCAGCGATGTTAATCCTGACGGGTTTTCCAGGGGTAATGGTAGCGGTTAATGTGGTTTTACCGGAACCCTCTGATAGTTTAAATGCCACTTCGCTCTGGTAATAGCCGAGCGCTTGCAATGCCGTCTCAATATCCTGTTGCAAGCTCAACTGAAAACGCAACGACCCTGAAATGTCGTTGGCATCATATTTTGCGATAAAAACATCGACGTTTTGCGCTAACTCACCTTTTAGTCCCTCAATTTTCAGCTTGGTTTGCGCAAAGCAGCTGCCATTAATCAACAGTAAAAGATAAATCAGGCTTCGAAATAGCGTCATGCGGATGATCTTGTTCCCCGGTAAAATGAAGAAAAACCCCTGGTGGATGTGGTCTGTCCTGGATAATTAGCTGCTATTATGCCGCAGACCGTGGCACAGTGTACACCGCCGATACTGGATCTTAGCTTAACAAGCCGCCACAAAAGCAAGGTTAGGTACAGTTTAGCGTGTTGGCTGGTCACTTGCTAAGCCGCACAGTTTGGGTGGCACTAAACGCCAGCCCTATTTTTCGTTATACTATGCCGTGTGCCGGGCATAGTATAATGTCCCTGTTAGCAAATCAGGTCCGGCATTGCCTTAAACAGATAATAAGATCGTTGCAACCAGACAAGGTGTATTGAAATGCAAAATATTGTAATCAGTGGTTCAGGGCTATTTACGCCAACCGCTACTATCAGCAATGAGGAGCTGGTTGCCAGCTATAACCAATACGTTGATTTACACAATCGGCAGCATGCGATTCAAATCAGCGCGGGTCAACATCAAGCACTGGAATATTCCAGTAGTGAGTTTATTGAAAAAGCCTCAGGCATAAAGTCGCGGCACGTGTTGTACAAAGAAGGCATTCTTGATCCCACCATCATGCACCCTGTATTTGAAAAGCGAGATGAAAATACGCCACCAGAAATGGTCGAGATGGCCGTAGCTGCTGCCCGTGAAGCGATGGCCCAGGCCAATAAAACCGCAGCAGATATCGATCTTATTATCTGTGCGGCTTCCAATATGCAGCGGCCTTATCCGGCACTCTCTATCGAACTGCAGCATATTCTGGGGGTAAGTGGCTATGCTTTTGACATGAATGTCGCCTGTTCATCCGCCACATTTGCCATTAGTAACGCTGCCAATGCCATACGGGGTGGCACAGCGAAAGTAGTGTTAGTGGTTAACCCCGAATTTGCTTCACCTCAGGTAGATTATAAAAATCGTGACAGTCATTTTATTTTTGGTGATGTCTGTACCGCCACCATCATTGAAGCACAAGGCAGTTGCACGTCAGACCAGGCTTTTGCCATTCTGGGTATGCGGCTGCAAACCAGTTTTTCAAACAATATCCGTTGTGATATTGGCTACACC
>NZ_JBFJPY010000015.1:0-47456 GCF_041616895.1 Arsukibacterium sp. | reverse complement strand
GGTCGCGCTCTACCAGCTGAGCTATACTCGCATAAATCTGGTACTAAATGGTGCCCGGGGCCGGACTTGAACCGGCACGCTCTTTCGAGCGAGGGATTTTAAATCCCTTGTGTCTACCGATTTCACCACCCGGGCAGACAACTTTTGTAACCTTCTTAACGTATCAGTATTATGGAGGCGGGTCCCGGAGTCGAACCGAGATGGACGGATTTGCAATCCGCTGCATGGCCATTCTGCCAACCCGCCAAATAACACAACACATTACTCTTAATAAGAGTTGGAGCGAGTAACGAGGTTCGAACTCGTGACCTCGACCTTGGCAAGGTCGCGCTCTACCAGCTGAGCTATACTCGCAATCCTTATGGCCATGTGCCTTAACACGTGACGCATTCTACTGTTTTAATTAACCCAGTCAATAACAAATTAGTAGTTTTACAACTGACTGCTTATTTTTTAACTGACTTGAGTCAATTAACCGCAATTGACTTATTGTTGAGATAAATCATGCCAGGCTGCAGTTAAATATTGATACATTGATGCTAAGGTAAGCAGCGTCGCAAAATAAAGCATGGCATACCCTACCGGCGTAAACCAAGCTAATAAGCTGATTTGCGGCTGCCAAATTAAACCGATTAATGCAATCATCTGCGCGATGGTTTTATATTTGCCCATATTAGAGACCGCCACATTCGCTCTCTTGCCAATTTCTGCCATCCACTCGCGCAGCGCCGATATGGCAATTTCCCGGCTAATAATAATAATAGCCGGAATACTGAACCATAGAGACTGTTCATGAATGGCGACTACCACTAATGCGACGGCGACCATCACCTTATCAGCAACAGGATCTAAAAACGCACCAAATGGCGTGGATTGTTCCAACTTCCTGGCCAGGTAACCGTCCAGCGCATCTGTAATGGCCGCCAGACAAAACACCAGTGCAGCCCAGAACCGGTAATGCTCCCAGCCAGAATAAAAACAGAAGATAAACACCGGGATCAGCAGAAGCCTGAACAACGTTAATAAATTAGGGATATTCCACATAGAGCCGTTCTCACAAAAACAATGTCGCTATGCTACTTGTTATGGCAAGCCTGGTAAATCTTTTCTGCTTGCGCACGAGAAATACCTGGCACCGAACTTAATTCTGTCACCGACGCTTTCATTACGCCTTGTAAGCCCCCCAGATATTGCAATAACGCCTGTCGGCGCTTTTCACCAACACCCGTTATGTTTTCCAGCGGGCTCCTCGTGATACTTTTGCCCCGTTTACTACGATGCCCGGTAATGGCAAAACGATGAGCTTCATCCCGAATTTGCTGGATTAAATGCAACGCCGGACTGTCTGGAGCCAAATGCAACTGCTTACCACTATCCCAAAGTAACAACGTCTCCAGGCCCGGCTTGCGGCTAACGCCCTTGGCAATACCAATTAATAATGGCAACTTTTTAAATGGCCAGTTCGCAAACTGCGCCAGCGCAATATTTAACTGGCCCTGACCGCCATCAATAAAAATTATATCAGGAATTTTAGTTTCATCTGTTAATCGGCTGTACCGCTTGTCCAGAGCGAACTGCATGGCGGCGTAATCATCACCGCCGGTAATACCGGTTACATTATATCGGCGATATTCCTGCTTAAAGGGGCCCTCACCATCGAACACCACACAGGATGCAATGGTTGCCTGGCCCATGGTGTGACTAATATCAAAACACTCCATCCGCTGAATACCATCGTCAAGTGCCAGCAACAATTGCAATGCGGTGTACCGTAACTGCATTTTCTGACCGGCAGATTGTCTGCTGTCACAGGCAATTTCCGCATTCTTTTGAGCCAGACTAAGATATTGAGACTTCTCGCCCCGCTTAGCCGCCGTGATCCTAACTTTGCGTCCGGCAGCCTCGGATACGGCCAGAGCCAATGACTCAGCATCATCAAGCCGCATTGGCAACACAATTTCCGGAGGTATTTGCTGGCCACTGCTACCGCTAAGATAAAACTGCAGCAAAAAGGCACTCAGAACTTCGACCGGGTCGGTATTAGCGGGTACTTTCGGATAGTAAGATTTTGAACCCAGAATTTTCTGCTGACGAACAAACAAAACGTGAATTACGGCCACCTGACCTGACTTGGCAAAACCGATAATATCAAGTTCCGCATGCTCACCGCTCACATATTGTTGTTCCTGCACTTTACGCAAAGCGGTAATCTGATCACGAAAACTAGCCGCCGCTTCAAAAGCAAGTTGCTCACTGGCCACATTCATTTTCTGAACCAGCTGCTCAACAACCTGCTGGTTTTTACCGCTGAGAAATAAACTGGCAAGCTGCACTTGCTCAGCATAATCTTCATCTGAAATTTTGCCAACACAGGGGGCGGAACAAAGCTTGAGCTGATATTGCAGACAGGGTCTGGTTCGAGCTCTATAAAAACCATCTTCGCATTGGCGAATAGGAAAAATCTTTTGTAAGGTTTTTAAACTCTGCCAAACCGCCCCAGCATTTGGATAGGGTCCAAAGTACTGACCAGTCTGTTTTCTTGGGCCGCGATGTGAAGTAATTCTTGGGTGTTTATGGTTGGAAATCAAAATATAGGGGTAAGACTTATCGTCACGCAGTAATACATTGTACTTCGGCATGAACTGTTTGATCAGGTTATTTTCCAGGATCAGTGCTTCGGTTTCACTATGAGTAGCGGTAATTTCAATACTGGCAATCTGGGCGACCAGCGCCCTGGTTTTAATACTGTCGACCTGCTGGCGAAAATAGCTACTGAGGCGTTTTTTAAGATCTTTGGCTTTACCAACATAAATCACCTGTTCAGCCTGGTTAAACATTCGATAAACACCGGGCTGGGCAGGAACTGAAGCCAAAAACGTTTTAGAGTCAAACATCAAATCAGGAGGAAACCTTAGCAATATCTATCATGCCGTGGCGCAAAGCCAAATGGGTTAATTCAACATCGCCGCTGATAGCGAGCTTTTCAAACATTCGATAACGGTATGAATTGACTGTTTTGGCGCTGACGCTTAACTGCTCCGCGATATCATTAACCTTCTGGCCGCGGGTAATCATCAGCATGATTTGCAACTCTCTGTCAGACAGTCCTTCAAACGGGTTTTCACTATGGTTATTCACCTTTGATAACGCCATTTTCTGCGCGACTTCATCAGAGATATGCCGCGCGCCGCTATACACTTTGCGAATTGCCGCTACCATTTCTTTCGGGGCGGAATTTTTTGAAATAAAGCCTGCCGCACCAAGCTGCATCACCTTGGTGGGCACCGGCTCTTCACAAGATACGGACAACGCGAGCACCTTAATATCAGGACAGAAATGTAAAATACGCTTGGTCGCAGTCATGCCGCCCATACCAGGCATATTCATGTCCATCAGCACAACATCAGGTTCATGCTGACGACAAAATTGCAGCGCTTCTTCGCCGGAACCTGCTTCGCCAATCACCTTGATACCGCGCTCGTCCATTAGTATGCGACTGATCCCGGTTCGTACAAGTTCATGATCATCAACTAACAACACGTTAATCAACCTGGCTTCTCCGTCTCACTGGTTATTAGAATTATTATGCAGCTAGCATAGTAGAGCCTGAGCGTTTGCGCTAACTGTTGGACGCCATAATTACTGGCGTTATCTATTAGCGTATTTAGTGTGCCAGAAAGGTAAAAAATAGGAAACAACATTTAACTATTTAACTTATCGTTGATAGTTTTTTAGGCATAAGGGAGGGTGGGTTTTACTTGAAGACATTTGAAAGATAGTGGCGGAGGGAGAGAGATTCGAACTCTCGGTGGGCTATTAACCCACGCCGGTTTTCAAGACCGGTGCATTAAACCGCTCTGCCATCCCTCCGCGGTACGGGGCGAATATTAAGAACTCCCCTCGCCTTTGTAAAGCGCTTTTTTCCTAGTTTTGGCTGTTTGGTTATTAATCCGCCAGCAATCCGCTATTTATTAAGCTTTACCTTAGAGACATTACTATTTTAACGCCACTAAAAACAAAAACCACCTTGCGGTGGTTTGCGTATTAATAAGTGGCGGAGGGAGAGAGATTCGAACTCTCGGTGGGCTATTAACCCACGCCGGTTTTCAAGACCGGTGCATTAAACCGCTCTGCCATCCCTCCAGCGCTGCGTATACTAATCAGTTTGTCTGGGAAAAGAAAGCCAAAAGTTAAAAAATTTTAGTTAATGCTGTTTTTTATCCGATAACCACTGGAGCTGAGGGAACTTAATCAGTATGATAACTATCAGAAAGGCATAACATTCAGCTAACAGGAGACTGCATATGTCGTACAGAGAAACCAGTACACTCAATACCGTCAGCAGCGGTATTGAAATTAATAAAGTGCTTCGCAATACTTATTTTTTGCTGGGGCTTACTCTGGCATTTAGTGCTTTAACAGCAGTTATTGCGATGGCCATGAATCTATCGCCGTTGGCCTCTATTGTCTGCTTTGTTGCCGGCTTTATTATGTTGTTTGTCGTTAACAAGAAAGCGGATTCTGCCAGTGGTATCTTCTGGGTGTTTGGCTTTGCCGGTGCCATGGGAGCATCGCTTGGTCCGTTATTGAATGCTTACGCAGGTCTGGCGAACGGGCCAAGTCTGATTATGCAGGCTCTAGGCGGTACCGCTGTTATTTTCTTTTCACTATCAGCCTATGTGTTGACTACCCGCAAAGACTTCTCCTTCATGGGCGGTTTTTTGATGGTAGGTTTGATTGTCGCGATGGTTGCCATTATTGCCAACATTTTCCTGGATATACCAGCTTTAAGCCTGGCGGTTAGCGCTGCTGTTATTTTAATCATGTCTGGTTTTATCTTATTTGATACCAGCCGGATTATTCACGGTGGTGAAACTAACTATATCCGGGCGACTGTCGGCCTGTATCTGAACATATTTAATATATTCGTCCACTTGCTAAGTTTGTTAGGAATTATGGGCGACGAGTAACTCTTGCCCTAACGGGAAGTTCCGCTAAAATACCCCGTCTTGCACGGGGTATTTTTTTATGAGGCCATTGTGACCACGTTTAGCCTGTTACTAACCACCAGCCCTCTGGCCAGTCAGAGCTTTGCCAGTGCATTGCAGTTTTGTAATGCGGCTGTGGCTGCGGGTTATCAGATTGAACAAATTTTTTTATATCAGGATGCGATATTTGCGGCTTCGGCTGAGATAGATTTGCCGGCAGATGAACCAAATTTGAGCCAGCTGCTGGCGGTTTTCTGCCAGCAGAACCATATCCCCTTACTGTATTGTGTTACCGCGGCTGAAAAACGTGGCATGCTTGATCCGGGTAGCAGCTTTATCGGCGCTGGCCTGGCCGAATTCGCGATGCGCTTAACCAACAGCAAACTGGTGCAATTTTAATGCAACATATCGCCATTATTCAGCGGCAGAGCCCGTATAACAGCAGTGGCGGTCGTGAAGCGCTTGATTTAACATTGGCACTTGCCGCCGTCGAACATCAGCTAACCGTCATTTTCAGTGGTGATGGCATTTATCAGCTGCTGCCGGTAAACCTGAACAACGACTTTAGCTTGAAACGCTATCAGCAAGGCTTTAAGTTATTTGGCTTATACGAGATAGAGCAGCTTTATATTTGCCAACACTCCATGCAACAGCGCCAGATCCAACTCAAGGATTTAGCCTTTGCCGCGCAGCAACTTGATGCCATAGCGTTGCAGCAACTGCTAGCTAAGCAGCAACAGATAGTGTGTATTTAATATGAAACTGATCTCTTTGATAAATCCAGAAATTACTATCGCTGAGTTAGCAACGCTTTGCGATAAAGGCGATACCCTGTTGCTGCGCCAGGACGCCGTATACCTGGCAAGGCGCAGCGATATTCGCTGGCCATGCCAGAACGTAACGGTGCTAAAATCTGATCTGGAAGTACGAAAAATCACCCCGACGACTGGCATTAGCATTATTGACGATGCACAGTGGGTAGAACTGACTGCGAGCGCAACGCAGGTAATGTTATGGCAATAAGCTATATAACAGTTGCTGGCAAGCAACTCGCTTTGGATAAACATGGGTATCTGGCTGATCTAAACGATTGGCACAACGGTGTTGCAGAGTATTTTGCGCAAGTTGAGCAAATCAGCTTAACCGCGGCGCATTGGGAGGTGATCCAGTTTGTACGGGAGTTTTATCAGGAGTTTGGTACTTCCCCTGCTATCCGGGTGTTGGTAAAAGCGATGGCAAACCAATTTGGGCCTGAAAAAGGCAACAGCAAATATTTATTTATGTTATTTCCACAAGGGCCTGCCAAGCAGGCGACACGCCTGGCGGGATTGCCTAAACCTGCTCGCTGCCTTTAACGGTATCGAGCAGATCTAGTAAGCCACCTGCCAAACTATCTATTATTTAAGATGCGTCTGCCCTGCCATATAAGGTTGCAATACTGCTGGGATCTCAATCGTACCATCTGCTTGCTGGTAGTTTTCCAGAATCGCAACTAAGGTACGCCCTACCGCCAGTGCTGAACCATTTAAACTGTGCAACAATTCTGGTTTTTTCATATCAGCACTGCGATAACGTGCCTGCATCCGACGGGTTTGAAAATCGGCCATATTGCTGCAGGATGAAATCTCACGATAAGTATTTTGCGCTGGCAACCATACTTCCAGATCATAGGTTTTGCTGGCGCCAAACCCCATATCTCCGGTACATAACAGCATCACCCGGTAAGGTAATCCTAATAGTTGCAGCACTTTCTCTGCGTGGCTGGTGAGTTGCTCCAGCGCCTGCATTGACTGCTCCGGTTGCACCAGCTGTACCAATTCCACCTTGTCAAACTGGTGCTGCCGGATCAAACCCCGGGTATCTCTGCCATAAGAGCCGGCTTCGCTACGAAAGCACGGCGTATGGGCGGTAAACTTTAACGGCAGTTGCGCACCATCGACAATGCTGTCACGCACCAGGTTGGTTACCGGAACTTCTGCTGTCGGGATCAGCGCCAGGCCCTGACCTTCCTCGGTAGCTGGCTGGGTATGAAACAAGTCGGCACCGAATTTAGGTAGCTGACCGGTACCAAATAAGCTGGTATGGTTAACCAGATACGGCACATAAAGCTCGGTGTAGCCATGTTCATTACTGTGTAAATCCAGCATAAACTGCGCCAACGCCCGATGCAGCCGGGCCATTTGACCCTTCATGACAATAAAACGGGTACCGGATAACTTTACCCCTGCAGCAAAATCCAGCCCCTCAGCAAACGCCTCACCAAGTTCAACGTGATCTTTTACCGTGAAATCAAATTTACGCGGCTCACCGTGTTGCCGAACCAGCTGGTTTTCGGTTTCATCTTTGCCAACAGGTACCGAGGTATCCGGTAGATTTGGGATAGTTAATGCCAGTTGCTCGACTTCAGCTAAAACGGCATCTAATTTAGCTTTGGCCGCATCAAGCTCTGCCCCTAAACCATCCACTTCTTTTAATAACGGGCTGATATCTTCGCCACGCGCTTTCGCTTGGCCAATGCCTTTAGATTTACTGTTACGCTGGTTCTGCAGTTCCTGCGTTTGCACCTGTAACACCCGGCGTTGCTCTTCCAGTGCACTGAATTTATCAGTATCCAGCGTAAATCCACGACTGGCTAAGCGGGCCGCAGTTTCATTTAATTCGGTACGTAAAAATTTTGGATCTAACATAATAGTAGTTACTTCTGTCGGCTGAAGCCAAAACTGGCAGACAAGGTTAAAATAATAGCCACGAATATTAACCAGCTCCGCCTTAAATTGAAATGCCTTAGTACGACTTAGTTGCAAGAAAGCCTATTTTTTATGGCGTTGCTGTGGGCTTTGCAAATCAAGTTGGCGTAAATAAGCGAGTTTGTCTGCCAACTGTTTTTCCATACCTCGTTCAGTCGGTTGATATACTCTTTTATCAGCAAGTTCGGGCGGAAGATAGCTTTCGCCTGCAGCGTAAGCGCCCGGCTCGTTGTGAGCATAACGGTATCCCTCACCATGCCCCAGTTCTTTTTGCAATTTACTCGGCGCGTTGCGCAAATGCAGCGGCACCGGGTAATCGGGCAACGTTTCGGCGAATTGTTTCATCTGGTTAAACGCCTGATATACCGCATTGCTTTTTGGCGCCAGCGCCAGATACACCGCAGCCTGGGCAATGGCCCGCTCGCCTTCTGCCGGCCCCACCCGACTAAACGTATCCCAGGCATTCAGGGCCAGGGTAAGCGCCCTTGGATCAGCATTACCAATATCTTCGCTGGCAATTGCCAGTAAGCGCCTGGCAACATAAAGCGGGTCACCACCGCCTGCTAAAATCCGGCAATACCAATACAATGCCCCATCAGGATCGGAACCGCGGACGGATTTATGAAAGGCGGAGATCAGGTCATAAAACATATCGCCCTGATTATCAAAACCGGGTAATTGCCTGGGCACAACTTGTTTAATAACGGCAGCACTAATTTGCCGGCCCGAACCAGTATTCTCATCTGCCAAGGTAAGATCAGCCGCTTGTTCCAGAATATTCAACAGCTTACGTGCATCACCATTAGCCAGTTGCAACAATAACTGCTTAGCATCATTTTCAATCGTAAGCTGCATGGTACCGAGGCCCAGCTTGCGGTCAGTCAGCGCCCGTTCTATCACTTGCTGCAAGTCTGTGTCTGTCAGTGCTTTTAACACACAAACACGCGCCCGGGATAAAATGGCATTATTTAGTGCAAATGCAGGGTTCTCAGTAGTGGCGCCAATAAAAATGATAGTGCCATCTTCAATATAGGGTAAGAAAGCATCCTGTTGGGCTTTATTAAAGCGATGTACTTCATCAATAAATAGCAACGTGCGCTGCTGATATTGTTGCTGGCGCTGCTGGGCATCGCTTATTGCCTGCCGAATGTCTTTTACGCCGCTGGTTACGGCAGACAACTTTTGCAGTGTCGCCTTGGCATGAGTAGCAATCAGCTCTGCTAACGTCGTTTTACCGGTACCCGGCGGGCCCCATAAAATAAGTGAATACACTTTTCCGGCTAGCACTGCCTGGTACAGCGGGGTACCTGGCCCTATCAGGTGATGCTGACCAACGTATTCACTTAGTACTATTGGCCTTAGCCTGGCCGCAAGTGGCCTGATATCGTCGCTGAAATCGAGCGGTAAATTAGCCATAACCCTTAACGCTGACGTTGGTCATCAACATCAACGCCATCCGGCACGGTAAATCTAAATTGGCTATCAGCAATCTCTGGGTTTAAGCGGGCATCGGTAAAACGAAACACACTTTGCTGCTGGTTAATATCGATGACCGTCATTTCACTGATACCGTTCTTATCAAACGCTAACGTCAGTTGTTGTACCGGGTTGTTGCTGTCAATCGGATGAATAAGAAAGACATCTGGCCGGGCAATAACCTGATATTGCTGCCATAGCAGAGGATCGGTTGTGGTCAGCAGCGCAAATGCCGTCTGGCCTACCTGTGCTTTAGCGTCATAAATGCTGACTTGTTCAAGCAGCTCGTTATAAAACCACAGGTTATCGCCATTACTTACCAGTAACACCGGTTCAGGCTCTTCACCTTCAAACCTGAATTGCGCTACTTTTTTCAAGAGTAACCTACCCTGACCTTGTTGCAGTAACTGCTGCTGTTCGTCAAAAACCTGTTGCTGATACCGCGCAGAGAAACTGCTGATTTTAGCCAACTCAGCAAGCAACTCAGCACTGCCATCCGGCGCACTTAATCGCTGCACCTGTACCTGTTTTAAATGCGGCGCAAAATCAACAGTGGCCGCTTGTTGCGCCAGACAAAGATTGCTGAACAGTATTGCCACTAACACCAGTTTTTTCATTTAGTACCCTTTTGGTTGTGCCGGAACCATGACTTCACGATTACCATTATGGCCAGGTCCACTGACCACGCCACTCATTTCCATTTGTTCAACAAGCCGCGCTGCGCGGTTATAACCAATGCGGAATTTACGCTGCACCCCGGATACAGATGCCCGGCGACTTTCAATCACATGCGCAACTGCCTGGTCATATAACGGATCTGCTTCACCGTCATCGCCTTCCATCGTTTCACCCGGTAACAGACTTTCTTCGCTGGTTTCACCGCTTAAAATTTCAGAAATATAATTTGGCTTACCACGTTTTTTCCAATCAGCAACAACCGCATGCACTTCATGGTCGTCAACAAAAGCCCCATGCACCCGATTCGGCACGCCAGAACCTGGCGGCAAATACAGCATATCGCCCTGCCCCAACAAGCTCTCTGCACCTTGCTGATCCAATATCGTTCTGGAATCAATTTTTGACGATACCTGAAACGCAATCCGGGTTGGAATATTGGCTTTAATTAACCCCGTAATGACGTCCACCGATGGCCGCTGCGTCGCCAGAATTAAATGAATACCAGCGGCCCTGGCTTTCTGGGCGATCCGAGCAATCAGCTCCTCCACTTTTTTACCAACAATCATCATCATGTCGGCAAACTCGTCAATGACTACGACAATTGCCGGTAACTTCTCAAGCAACGGTACTTCGCTGCGCATATCATCCGAAGGTTTCCAAAGTGGATCTTTTAATGGCTCGCCTGCAGCAATTGCCTCTTTTACTTTCAGGTTATACCCTTTTAAATTCCGTACGCCCAGGGCAGACATCAGCTTATAACGACGCTCCATTTCCCCTACACACCAGCGCAGGCCGTTCGCCGCATCTTTCATATCAGTAACCACTTCGGTCAGTAAGTGTGGTATTCCTTCATAAATAGATAACTCCAGCATTTTTGGGTCTATCATCAAAAAACGCACATCATCCGGCGTCGACTTATACAGTAAGCTACAGATCATAACATTAACGCCAACTGACTTTCCTGAACCGGTCGTGCCGGCGACTAGCAAATGTGGCATTTTTGCTAAGTCAGCAACCACTGATTTACCGGCAATATCTTTACCTAGTACCATGGTTAACGCGGATTTTGATTCAGTAAAAACCTCATCGCCAATAACTTCGGATAGACGTACTATTTCCCGGTGCTGATTAGGCAGCTCTAAACCAATAAATGATTTTCCCGGAATAACCTCAACTACCCGAACACTGATTGCAGATAACGAACGGGCTAAATCTTTGGCCAGGCCGGTAATTTTACTAACCTTTACCCCTGGGGCTAAATCCAGTTCAAAACGGGTTACCACAGGCCCCGGATGGACACCGACTACCCGTGCTTCAACATTAAAATCAAGTAACTTGGCTTCAACCAGCCTGGAAACACGCTCAAGATCAGCAGGGTCAATGGGATTCTGCGCTTTATCAGGACGATCGAGTAACGCTAATGAGGGAAGCTCTTCCATGGTGTGCTGAACTTCTTCACTATCATCAGCATCATCTTCATCCTCGGGAAATTGCATTAACGGGTCTGCCGATTCCTGCGGTTCAAGCTGAGCCAGCGTTTTAGAAATGTGCTCAGCATTCATTGGTTCGTCAACCGCACTAAACGACAAATGCTCATCTGCTAACTGGTCCATACTGTAATAGGATTTCGCTTCTGTCTTTGGATTTAACGGTTTAACAGGTAATGGCGCCGTTACTTTTGGCTCGCCAAAAAGCGCAGGTTCAGATCGCTGACCGGACGATTTATGCTGCGCGTGATTAAGTTGCAACGGTGCAGGTTCAGCAGCGTCAGTATCATCCGTATCGGGTGGTGCACTGCCAAAACGTTCGCTCAGCCAACCGGGCGCTAGTGCCAGCCATTGGCCAACCTTAAAGCAGGCGATACCAAGATAGTCTGCAACAGTTAACCAGGAAATGCCGGTCATTAAGGTCAGACCGGTCGCAAAACCCGCCAGCAACAGTAAGCTGGTGCCGATAAAATTAAAATAGGGCAATAGTACGCTGGTGGTCACATCCCCTACTGCCCCACCCGAAGAGAAATAATAAATGTCATTAAAGTTCATACTACTTATTGCAGTGGCACAAACCAGAGTTAATACCAGACCAATTAGCCGCAGTCCAAGAATAAGATAATCAAGAGCAAAAATGTCGTGATACCGTTTAAATAGTAAGTAGCCAAAGGCGGCGATCAAAAAAGGCATAAGGTAAGACACCCAGCCAAAACTAAATAACAATACATCAGCGACTCGGGCGCCAATAAGCCCGGCAAAATTATTAACGTTAGTTTGATAACCAGTTTGCGACCAGCTTGGATCGGCGGGATCGAACGAAAATAATGCTAAAAGTAAAAATAACGCCAGGGCCCAGAACAGGATTAATCCCACTTCGAGCAAGCGCTGCACGCCATTTAACGGAAATAATTGTTTGCTTTGCAAATGATGGGCCTCATTATTTTTATACTGTCTGCGCAGACCTTACTACCATACCAGAGCCAGCAAAAAAGTGCATTAGCATCCTTACTTAGCACCTGACTCTGGTAAGCGTTTCACCAAAAAACTACCCCCCTTTTATCTAGCGTAACGGGGCTTAAATTAACCCCCGCTTTACCTATCAGGGATGGTTAACTTATTGCGTCAACTTACAATGACGTTATCGGGAAATACTCATTGCTACAAAGCTACTTTGTTTCACTTCTTCCATCACAACATAAGTGCGGCTCTCACGCACGCTTGGTAATCTGAGCAAGGTTTCACCTAACAATTCACGATAGGCTGCCATATCCGCTACCCGGGTTTTCAACAAAAAATCAAAGCTGCCAGAAACCAGATGACACTCTTGTATTTCGACCAGTTTTTGTACTGCCTTACTGAACTCATCAAAATCTTCAGGAGAGGTTTTACTTAATGTTATTTCCACGAACACCAGCAAGGCGGCGCCCACTTTATGGGGATCAACCTGCGCCGTATAACCTATAATATAACCTTCAGTTTCAAGTTTGCGCACCCGCTCCAGACAAGGTGTGGGACTTAAGCCAACTCGTCTGGCTAATTCTACATTGGCCAGGCGGCCATCGTGCTGCAATTCAGTGAGTATTTTACGATCAATTCGATCTAACTTCTTGATGCTCTTACTTAAAGAGTACATGGTAGTGAAAACCATCTATTATAAAAATATAGACAGAATTTTGCACTACATAAGCACATTAAAACAAGCATTAATTCTGTTTTTTAGCCTGTATACTGCGCATAAATTTTACCTACAACCTACAAGGCGGAATATCATGATTATCGGCGTACCAAAAGAAATAAAAAATCACGAGTATCGTGTTGGTATGACACCAGCCAGTGTTCGCGAGCTGATTGGCCATGGACACAGTGTTTATGTAGAGCATAACGCCGGTATTGGCATTGGTTTTACCGATGAAGATTACACTGACACGGGTGCCGTGGTGTTAGCGACTGCCGCAGAAGTATTCGCTAAGGCTGAAATGATCGTTAAAGTCAAAGAGCCACAAGCTGCCGAGCGCGCGATGTTGCGTGAAGGTCAGATCCTGTTTACGTATTTACACCTGGCCCCTGATTTACCGCAGACTGAAGACTTAATAAAATCAAAAGCTGTGTGTATCGCTTATGAAACCGTAACGGATAGTAAAGGTGGACTACCGCTACTGGCTCCTATGTCAGAAGTAGCAGGACGAATGTCAATTCAAGCGGGTGCCCGGGCACTGGAAAAATCTTGTGGTGGCCGCGGCGTCTTATTAGGTGGCGTGCCAGGCGTTGCTCCGGCAAAAGTAGTGGTTATTGGTGGTGGTATGGTTGGTACCAATGCTGCACAGATGGCGGTTGGCCTGGGTGCTGATGTGTCAGTACTGGACCGTAATGTTGATGTGTTGCGTCGGATCAATGCCCAGTTTAATGGTGCGGTAAAAGCGATTTATTCAACCGCTGCTGCGCTGGAACAGGAAGTGCTGGCCGCCGATCTGGTTATTGGTGGTGTATTGGTACCAGGAGCAGCTGCTCCTAAACTAATCACTGCAGAGCATATTAAACGAATGAAGCCAGGTTCAGCCATTGTCGATGTTGCCATTGACCAGGGCGGTTGTGTGGAAACGTCAAGAGCGACAACTCACGCTGATCCAACTTACATTGTTGATGAAGTCGTGCACTACTGCGTGGCGAATATGCCAGGCGCTGTGCCTCGTACATCAACATTTGCGTTAAACAACGCAACCCTGCCATTTATTATCCGTCTGGCGAACAAAGGCTATAAGCAGGCACTGACCGATGACAAGCATTTGCTGGCAGGCTTAAATGTATACCACGGTAAAGTAACCAATCAAAGCGTTGCAGAAGCCCTGGGGTTTGCTTATACGGCACCAGAACAGGCTATTGCCGGTAAATAAGCCGCCAAAGCGTTATTTGATGAAATTAAACCGGCTGAATGCCGGTTTTTTTTTATGCTATCGGTAATTAATTTTATTATTTTAATAATAAAGCTATACATTCAGCCCAGAAGTGTTAAAGTGCTTCCCGGCCTGTAAAGCAGACCTATGTAACAACATGTTTTTGAAAACTTCGCTACACAGCTTCATAGTAAGTCATGTCCCTGAAGATTCACGCACGTTTGCCCGCATAAGTAAATTTAACAGTCAGGCTAACAGCGCATTAAGCGTAATTTAGTATCATTAAAATTTTTAGGAGTCATTCATGGCTAAAGTAACTGGTGTAGTAAAGTGGTTCAACGCAGACAAAGGTTTCGGTTTCATTACTCAGGATAACGGCGGCGCTGACGCGTTCGTTCACTTCCGTGCAATCATGACTGAAGGTTACAAAACCTTAGACGAAGGTCAGCGCGTATCGTTCGAAATCGAACAAGGCCAGAAAGGCCCTCAAGCTGCCAACGTATCTGTACTTTAATAGTACCGTTCGTTCAGTTTAAAAAAACCGGCTTTTAGCCGGTTTTTTGTTTTTCTTTATTTAACTGGGTTGTTTAAAAAAACTATACAATCTTTTCAGACCTGATAATATAACTTCCGGCCTGGAGAGCAGACCTATGTAACAACATGTTTTTGAACACTTCGCTACACAGCTTCATAGTAAGTCATGTCCCTGAAGATTCACGCACGTTTGGCCGCATAAGTAGAGTAACAGTCAGGCTATCAACCCATTATGCAAAACGTTCTTATATTAATTTTAGGAGTCATTCATGGCTAAAGTAACTGGTGTAGTAAAGTGGTTCAACGCAGATAAAGGTTTCGGTTTCATTACTCAGGATAACGGCGGCGCTGATGCGTTCGTTCACTTCCGTGCAATCATGACTGAAGGTTATAAAACCTTAAACGAAGGCCAGCGCGTTGCTTTCGAAATCGAACAGGGCCAGAAAGGCCCACAAGCTGCTAACGTGACTCTGCTGTAATTTCCAGACACTTTCAGTTAAAAAAACGGTCGTTTTAACGGCCGTTTTTTATTGCCGAAAATTAATAAAATAACGATATAAATATCGCGTCAAATACCGTTTCGAAAAAAAACGCCGCGAAAGGCGACGTTTTTTATCTGATTTACTGTCCTGCTTAGTCTTTCGCTACAGGCAATGTCGGATATTTAATCCCGGCCATATCGTTCATTACCCGTATTACCTGAGTACTGTAACCAAACTCATTGTCATACCAAACATAAAGTACACAGCGATCGCCATCGACAATCGTCGCTTGTGAGTCAACAACCCCAGCGTAACGTGAACCTACTAAATCAGAGGAAACAATCTCCGTTGAGCTGGTGTAATCAATTTGATCCTGTAATTCAGAAAACAATGACGTGCGCTGTAAAAAGGCATTCATCTCTTCACGGCTGGTTTCTTTTGTCAGGTTTAATGACAGAATTGCCATCGACACATTCGGGGTTGGCACGCGAATGGCGTTACCCGTCAGCTTGCCTTTTAGTTCTGGCAGTGCTTTGGCGACTGCGCTGGCAGCACCGGTTGAGGTTATCACCATATTCAGTGGCGCCGCCCTGCCCCGACGTTCGGCTTTATGAAAGTTATCAATCAGATTCTGATCATTGGTATAAGAATGCACCGTCTCAACATGGCCATTACGGATTCCAAACTCATCGTTCAGCGCTTTAAGCACCGGCGTAATGGCGTTAGTTGTACAGCTGGCTGCAGACACAAACTTGTGTTCCGGCATAATCATATGCTGGTTAACACCATACACGATATTGGGCACTTCACCTTTTGCTGGTGCCGTTAACAGCACCCTGGCAGTACCTTTGCTTTGGAAGTGGATAGCCAACTCTTTGTCATCTTTCCAGATCCCGGTGTTATCAACCACCAGCGCATTATCGATACCATAAGCGGTATAATCGACCAGCTCAGGTGAGCTGGCATAAATCACCTTAATAAAGGTGCCGTTGGCTTTTATACCCTGGTTTTCTTCGTCAACGGTAATGCTGCCATTAAAAGGCCCATGAATTGAATCACGACGCAGCAAGCTGGCCCTTTTTTCCAAATCACCTTGTTTACCGCCACGCACCACAATGGCTTTTAAACGCAATTTACTGCTTGGCCCTGACCGTTCCAGCATTAAACGCGCCAGTAATCGGCCGATCCGGCCAAAACCGTACAAGACAACGTCAGTTGGTTTGACTTTATCTTCGTGATCAAGAATGTCACTTAGCTCGCGCGCCAGATATTGCTCGAGATCTAAACCCGCTCCCGAGTTTTTAAACAGAAAACCGTAAGCCAGCTTACCAATATCGACCCGGCCAGGGGCAAGATTCATTTTGCTGATAGCTTCCAGTAACGGAAAGCTTTCGCGTAGCCGCAATTTTTTGCCTTCAAACCGCTCTACAGTTTTGTGCGCTTTTATAATATCGATAGTGGTAGCATTTACCAGCGGGCGGCCATACACCACCACTTCTATTCCCTTGTTACGATATAGCCGGCCAATAATAGGCTGCATATTTTCGGCATATTCTTGGCGTTCCTGCCAGCTTTTCTGGTATTGCTCTGCGTGTGATAGGGTCATGTGTCGGCCTTTTACTTCAATAAAATGAATTAATCGGAGCCTCGTGCTGTTTTGTAGGGTACAGCTTGTTTACGAAAGGCGGCACATTGTAATAGATATTGAAACCTTACCACAACCACAACAGGTCATTTTCAGGCTTTTGTCACATGCTGAAAACTTAAGCTCACTGAATTTACACAAAATCGTTGTCCGGTTGGTGCCGGTCCATCGTCAAAGACATGGCCAAGGTGGGCATCGCAATTGTTGCACAAGATCTCAGTGCGCTGCATACCATGGCTGGTATCAGTAGCATACTTAACCCTGCCCTCCAGCGCTTCTGAAAAACTGGGCCAACCACATCCTGCATCAAATTTGGTGTCAGATGCGAATAACACCGCGCCGCAGCAGATACAATGATAGGTTCCATCAGCAGTGTGATGAAGTAACTTGCCGGTAAAGGGGTATTCAGTGCCTTTTAACCGGGTTACCCGATATTGCTCATCGGTCAAACGTTGTTGCCATTGTTGCTCTGTTAACTTCATATCACCTTCTAGTTTATGCTGGCACTTCACCCTTAATGCCAGTTAACGTTATTCATAGCGTAGCGTTATTGTGGCATTTTGCCTCTAATTTACAACAAAACACCGCTGGTCATAAAATTTGCTGCTGTGCTTAAACAAGCAGTAAACCTGGTGGTTATACTCGACACGTCAAAGCGAAGGATTATGCAAAAGCCACTATTATGGTTCACTCTGGTATTAAAAATATAATTCTGTTACTTCAGAAGCTAAGTAAATCCTGCCGAATAGCCTGCATCAGGCGCTGGCTGCTCTGTTGTAGTTGATTACCAACCTGCTGTAGCTCCTCACCGATGAATTTAACTGCTTGGTAGTCTTTGCTTAGCGTAATAGCCACTAATTTGTTCATCTGCCCGGTAGAAACGACCAACAATGCCTGATACAACTGCTGAATTTCCAGCAAAATCTCGACAACATCATCAGCAGCACTTAGCGTTAGTACCGCAGTCTGTTTATCAAGTGCTTGCAGTTCGGTATTATTGATGCTGCTAACTTGCTGAATTTCTCCGGAAAACCATAAGGTAGCTAATGAGGCAGCAGCAGTGTCCTGCGCCGCTTCAGCGGCCTGATAACGGTTATTAAATTCGGTAAAAAGGGGCAGAAAAACATTCTGGTAATCATTCTGATGCTTAAGATGAAATGCCTCCAGCTCATGCCAGTAGTCTTCATACTGACAGATTTTAAGTTCGTAAACTTTACGGCGACGCTCCAGCTCAAGGTTTAATGAATGTTTCAGTTGCAGGAAACGCTTATTGCTTGTATGTCTGCTAAAACACCAGAGGGCAAACCAAAGTAAATTAATAAGAACGAGAAACCAGATATCGAACTCAGACCAGGCTTCTGTTGGCAGTATAGCCCGCCAGGTAATGTTGGTATCCATTCCTCTCCTTACAACCCAACGCGTAATCTTGTCAGCTTAAAGCTTACCTGATAATGCAAAAGGTAATATCAGGGCGGTTAACCTCTAAACTGACACCGCATTTTCCGCTGCCCAACTCGCTACTGAAATAGTTGTTCAATACTACGTTGATATCGGGTAGACAAGGAATCCAGATTTTGCAGATCAGTAAGCAGCTGTTTAATTTGACTATCCGTGTCAGCCAGCAAATAACTGTAACCACCGCTGGCAGAAGTTAAAATACCCATATTAAGTTGTACGGAGCCATCATCAGAGCGAATAAATACCAGATTGTTGCGAATTTTGAACTTTTCAGCACTGTATTTAAAAAACTGTAATGCGTATTCCAGCTGCTGAAATGAAGTAGGATAACTACTTCGTTTTGCAGGATATTCACTAACTGAGCGACTAAGCTGGTTTTGCTGAGCATACAGGGTGTCAGGCTTGCTACCACTGAACTGAAAATAGAGCCGGCAGAAACCTGGTTTTCTTTGCTCAATAAGCGCAATGCAAGAGGCATTTCGCTCTGAATTAAATTGGATTGTTACTTCAGCGGCAAGCTTAAAAGGAACTAACAACAAGCCAACAACTACCCACACAACTGGCATTTTAATTAAAATCACACCGCGTCCTCCATTACACTACTTTACTTCACGTACATTAATTAAGCATATACGCCCTTCTATTTATAGATGGATTACTCTGGCGATGCAATTGATAAATCAAATTTAACTAATTTAAGCTTGGTAAACAGCATTATGCCAGGCTTAATAATGAAGGTTAGTAACAATAGCACTATAGCAAAAGCTAGCCGGGAACATTCCCTCCCGGATAGGCAATACACCGGTAAGCCGGTTACTGTAATGGTTTTTTTGGATAAAAATGGATACATTCTGAACCAAACGCAGCATCAGCAAACGCCACTCCAGAACAACAGTCTAATCCGTCGCGCCCGACATAGGTGCCCGGACGACATGCACCCGGAAGCAATCGTTTCCATTTTAACCCACGGCTATTCGGACCACCGTTAGATTCATACTCATAGGCACAATGATGTTGCCTTTTTTCTGCATTTTGCTTATCGCGGTTATAGGTAGTCTGGCTAACCTGCAGGCACTGTTCATACTTTGGTGTATCAAGTGCCTGTGCGTGTTCTGCCTCGGCGATTAAGGTGACGCATAACGTGTTATCAGGTTCTTTAATACAATTGACTCTACCATCCAGTTTGCGCTCAATTTGTTGCAGTGCCAGACATTTTGACTGTAATGCGCCTGGTAGTGCGTCTTTTGCACACCACTCCTGATAAAAAGCCGGCGTCAGATCAAAGGTATTCTTCCCCGGTCCAGAACCCCGGTATTGGGTAATTAAACACTCGGTGGCGTTATCATCAAAACAAATTTCACAGGCAGTATTAATTTTACAGGCTACCGGATTGTCATCATCAGAATCCGGGCTGTGAACAAACTTGGTGCCATTTAAACTTCGATGAACCACAACATGGGCATCACAATTTGCCGGGCAAGACCGGCCATCATCGTAAATAGTAAGCTTTGGTGCCGCAATCAGGCTAAAAGGAGTGCTAATTAACAAAACGAAAAACAATACTTTACTGAGCATTAGTGACTCTCCACACGTTACAGAAAAATTGCCCCCACTGGGCTACTCTCCATAACGTGGGCGCGCTTCGGTTAGCACGTTCAACTTCATTTAACTGTTTTGAAAAAATTAGTTAAATATGTACTGATTAAATATTACACAGCGCAGCACAACAAACAAACTCATTCACCACACCGTTTGCTTATGACTTATTTAAACCAAACATGGCACGACATTGGTCAGCAAAGGCCGTAAACTTTTCTTTCATGGTTTTTTTCAGTTTTACATCCAGCGAACCCAGAATAGAATAGCCCTCTACCACAATTTGTGGCGCCTGCCGATCGCCGATACTTGGCGCACCGTTATCAGTGCTACCAATAATATTAAACATATTCGACACTACATTAACCTGCTCAGGTACCAAAATGGTTAAACTGCCAATCCAGTTATTTACCCGGATAACAATGTTCTGATGCTGAAAAACGGCTTCTGAAAAATCAAGCACGACAGAACCTACGACATTGACAACCCGCATTTCAGCGGGAACGAGCCACTGACCGTTTTGCCGATTGGATGACAGAACACAAATAATTTTTTCGTTTCGGGTATCGTTTCCAGCCTGGTAGCGTGGCGTAAAGCTTTGATCGCGTTGCTGCCGATACTGCTTATCTGGATGTAATGATAAGTCGGCAACCACATCAATCAGTTGCTGAACACTCGTAGCGTCAGAAGCAACATCAAGGCGCCGCTCAAAGGCTTCTGCCGATATCACGCCATGACTGTAATTCATAATAAGCTGATCGATAGCCTCTTGTCGTACCTGATCAAAGGGCCGATCCTCAAGTTTTACCCCACTGGTATCAATCGCCATTAATGAATTCCTGTTCAAGCTGTTTTATTGCTAAAACGTTAGCATAGTTTACGTTGGCCGATATCAGTTTTTGGTATCAAAATGTAAATAGAGCATGTTTCTAACCCACTTTGTTACTGCTCCGGTTTTGTTAAACAGCCCTCAGTTGGCGCCAGGCCTGCACCGTACCAATTGCATAGAGCAAGCCAATAATCAGACAAATAGCCGAGCTAACTAACCAGAATGTCAGACTATTGCCGGGAAACAGCGGCATCATAGCGACGAACGCCAGACCACGTAGCAAGAAAATAGCGGAGATCACACAGAGCGCGGTGCGCAGTAATGGTAAACGGCGGATAACCCCGGCTCCCGATAAGGCAAATAGTGCCCAGATCAGCAGTACCGTCACGATGACAGACGTTACGATAGTCGGATGCGGATCGCCCTGCTCTGCCAGCAACGCCATCTGCTCACCTGCACCAAAAAAACGATACCAGTCGCCGCCAAAAACAATACACCCCAGATGAGCCACAGCGGCGATAATGCAACACAGCGCCCCAGCAATAAGAAAACGATTTTTTGACAAAATAAATAAACTCCTTGTTTATTGAAACGACATTACTGCTTAAAAGAACTGAGCACTGCGTCTACTAAGCTATCCCGATACGTTGGAAAAAACTTGCTGTCATTGTTGGTCATAAAAATAATCAGCACTTGCTTGTCCGGATAATAGCGAAAATCAGCAGTGAAGATACCGTTGCTACCTCCGTGGCGCACCACGTTACCGACAGGGCTGGCGGGTTCAACAATCCAGCCATAACCGTAAAACACCCCGTCGCGAGGCGTCATAACATGAGGTGTAAATAATAATGCAACTGACGCTTGGTTAAGAACGGCTTCGCTTTGTAGTGCCTTCAGCCAGCGACTTAGATCGCTCATTGTAGATAAAAAACCGCCATTAGCATGTAAATTCCACCAGGGGCCGTCTTTGGCCCAGTATTGCTCCAATGGCGTGCCCCAGCGCACGCTGCTGCCATCGGCTTTACCACCGAAAAAGCTATCGCGTTTTAGCTCATACCCAGTTGCTATTGGTAAGCCCGACCAGTCAGGGATCCGATAACCTGTATGCAATAATCCAGCTGGTTTTAACAAATGCTGCTGCACATACTGCTCATAGCTCTGGCCGGATACCCGCTCAATGACTAATCCCAGTAAGGCATAGCCAGCATTAGAATATGAAAACTCTGTGCCCGGCGTTGCATCGAGTTTTGAGCTAAACAAGCGCTTGATAAAGGTGTTGCGGCTAACTTTACTGTAATCACCACCAGATAAATTATTTACCAGGCCAGAAGTATGGGTAAGCAGCTGGTGCAAAGTAATGGCTTTTTTGTCATTACCCGCCTCTGAAAAAAACTGGCCCACCGTATCGGTTAACTGCAGTTTTACCTGCTCTTGTAGTTTTAAAATAGCGGCAGCAGTAAATTGTTTGGTGAGAGAACCAATATCAAATACGGTATCGGTAGTAAACGCGCGATTGGCCTCGTAATCAGCTGTGCCAAAAGCATGTCGAAACAGTATCTCACCCGCCTGACTTACCATTACCTGACCGTCAAAACCTTCAGCAACAGCTTGCTGCTGCCAGTGCTGCAATGGTCCGGGTGCAGGTTCAGAACTTAGCGTGGGCATTGCAACTATACTGCAAACACCCAGTAGCATGTAAGGCAGATAGTTTCTTATCTTTTCAAAGTACATTTACCCTCCGTGGCATTCAGAAATCATTTTTTGATTTAATTCGTTAGCGGTTAATCCAATTGCTCAACCAATCGTGTTAACTCTTGCACAACCAATTGCGGCTCATCAAACTGGACATAGTGGCCGCTTTGCTCAGTTAACACAGCCCGCCCTTGTGGAAAAGCTGCAGCCCAGCTGTGCCAATGCTCACCCCAAAGCTTGCGGCCTTGATCAGTAAAAAATAAGTTGGTTGGGTTTTCTACCTTTTTCACTGAAACAATGACTGTAGTTGGCATTGCTTTAATCTGGGGATAATCTGGCAAAGGCCTTTTACTCCAAAAATCCAGATACTGGTTTGACATACCGTCTTTCATATCGTCCAATTTAATCTGGGCTATTTCGAGGTTGCCCTGCTCTAAATTAACAGCTCGCAATATATCAACATCATGCTCAGAAGACGGGTCCAATAAAAGTAAGGCTTTCACTTTTTCAGGGTAAGCAGCGGCAAAGTCCCGTGCCACACTGCCACCATAGGAATGCGCGACCAGAATAACCGGCTCTGCGATATTTAATTTTTTCAGCAACTCACTGGCATGGTCTGCATAATCGCGCGAGGTAAAATGGCGTTTAATCTGGGTTGAATTGCCATTACCAACCCGGGAGTAGCGAATAACTGTTGCCTTCTCTGTTATCTGGCTAAAAACCGGATCCCAATCTGTCATCGCCGATCTGCCACCGGCTTCAAGCAATACGACGTGCTTACCACTACCGGCAATTTCATACTCCAGCTCAAATTCATTAACCTTAATAAACTGAGTAGGTAAGGCGAAAACACTGAAAGAGAGTGTCACCAACAGAAGTGTAAAAAATTTCAAAATAGATCCTTAAAAAACTGCGCTATATTCCGCTAGCCCGGCATTTTCAATAATTGTGCTTTTTCGCGTAGTAGCGTAAACAACTTATACCCGCCCCATAGCATCATGCCACCACCGAATACCAGACAGCTGGTTACCACTGTTGGGTTATTTAATACCGGTAAAAACGCCTCGCCTTCTGGCGTAAAGGTGGCGTATAGCCCTGCAGCAAACAGCAAGGTCCCCGGAACATCAAGAATACCGGCGATGATTAACTCTTTCTCAATAGCTTTAAGCCGTTGTTGTTTATTGTTCATGGCCGGACATCCCGTTATCATCTGCTAATTACAACGCGCTTGATGCTAGTGGATTTTATTCGTAAAGTGAACAACTTGTTTCTAAGTAATGGCGAAATGCAGTGCCCGACTGGACTGAACATTTGAATACTCTGGCCAACCAGCTATGGCGGCTGAGCCCGGCTTGCCGGATAACGGCTGACCCTGGCCGTTTAAAGCTGGTGGCGCATCGTGGTGCTTATATTGCGGGCATTAACAGCCTGGCACCAGAAAATACCCTGGCAGCCTTTGACCGCTGCCTTCAGCACAACATCTGGGGCATTGAACTGGATGTGCGGCTGACTCAGGATGGCGAGCCGGTGGTGCATCATGATCCGGCTTGTGGCCGGCTATTTCAGCGGCCTGATTTACAGATTGCTAACACTACTTTTGCCACACTGCGCCGCGAACTGCCGCAAATACCGCACTTACAGGAAGTGATTGAGCAATATGGCAAGCAACTACACCTGATGATCGAGCTAAAAGTATCCTGGCGTGATTACAAACCATTGCAGCCTCAGCTAACCAGGTTATTAACAGCGCTTGAACCTGCCGAGGATTATCACCTATTGAGCCTTGAACCGGATCACCTGGAAGGGTTTCGACAGCTGCCACCAGCCGCGTTAGTAGATGTGGCCCTTACTAATGTCAGTGACATTCTGCGCCAGAACCAGGCGCTGGGGCATGGCGCGGTGGCGGGCTCTTTTGCGCTGATTGGCAATGCCACGATCCGCCGACTGCAGCTAGCTGGAAAACAAGTGGGCACAGGCCAGATTAACCTGCCCGATATCATGAATCGCGAAGCCGCCCGTGGCGTCGACTGGCTGTTTACCGACAAACCACTGCACTTGCTGGATTAACGCTTATCCTGCCAGCTATCGGCCACGGTACTGCCGCGTGCTTCCTGCACCGGTAAGACTGCGACGATTGCCAGGACAAACAGCAATAAACAGAAAACAATGGCATCGGCCAGACCAAAAGCCCATTGCATCAGTCCTAAACCCAACATACCAAATACTGCTGCCAGCTTGGTTGCCATACCCCAAAACCCGAAAAACTCCGCCGATTTAGCCAGTGGCGTAAACACTCCCACCAGTGCCCGTGCTGCCGACTGCGAAGAACCTAAACTAACGCCCGCCAATACGCCGGCGACTAAAAACACATATTGTGCCTGCCAATTAACCCCAAACCACTGCCGGCACAGCTCGGTTATATATGGGGTTTGCCAGATAGCCAGAATGGCTAGCAACCACAAGCTAAGCGTCATTATGTAAGTAACTTTTGCGCCTATGCGGCTTTGTAGAAAGCCAAAACCAAGCGCACCCAACGCCGCGGTGATTTGCACGGTAACAAACATCAGCACCCGCACCTGCTCATCCCAGCCAATAACCTGGGCACCATAAATAAATGAAAACGCGATAATGATATATACGCCCGCCATCGCGAAAAAAATTGAGACCAATAAGGTACGTAAATCCTGAAATTGATGCAGCGCCTGAGAGGTAACCGTGAGTCGGTTAATCGCCATCCTCAGCAGACTTTGACCCGCAGGCAACTGACGCTTGACGCCCCGTTCGCGCAACCAGACAAAAGTTGGAATGGCCGCCAGTAAAAAGAAGCCTGCCGCAAAAGGCCCTACCCAGCGAATGGTCTGGTAGTTATCTGCCGATACCTCGCCTAAAAATAACAGTGCAAAAGCGGTGGCAATAAGACCGCCAATATACCCCAGGCTCCAACCAAGGCCAGATATCCAGCCTAGCGCTTTACGCGGGCCTAAATCGGTTAAAAAGCTGGCAATAAAGCCCTCACCAATAGCGTAAGCAAAATTTGAAACAATGATCAGCAGCATTGCCGGCCAAAACCAGCCTGGTTCGACAAAATATAATAAGGCCGTCGCTGACACGGTAAGCAGATAGCTAAAAAATAAGTAGCGCTTTCTGCTGACCGAGTAGTCCATCATGGCGCCACATAGCGGGTTTGCCACCACCACCAATAAATAACTGACCGCCAGCGAGATACTCCACAGTAAGTTGCCTAGCCGGTAATCCGGTGCATCCGCAACGATGACCCGGGTGAATAGATCACCAAAAATCACGGTAATGATCAGCAAGGTATACGCCTGATTGGCAAAATCGAACATCGACCAGCCAAATATTTCCCGCTTTGGTGCCAACGGTATCGTGCTATTCATAAAGGCCTGTTTTTAGTCGTTATGCTGCAACGTAATTGCACTCACTGTAGCAGATAAAGATGACTGAATAAAAAAACCACCTGCAGGTGGTTTTTTTAGTTGCGGCTTTAGCATCAGGGCTTATTTCAGCGTAACACTCAGCTGACTGATAACCTTTAACGCTTTGTCGGTAGCCGCTTCTACGGTATCGCTAAGCGCTAAGGCTACGCCCATCCGCCGCTCACCCTGCACTTCCGGCTTGCCAAAAATACGCAGCTCTGTATCTGGCTCACTTAACGCTTTCGCTAAGCCCTGGTACTGAATATCCGCACTGTTGCCGGGAACTAACAGTACCGCAGATGCCGCTGGACCGTATTGTTTAATAACAGGAATAGGCAAACCCAGAATAGCCCTCGCGTGTAATGCAAACTCGCTCAGCTGCTGGGAAATCAGGGTGACCATTCCGGTATCGTGTGGCCGGGGGGACACTTCAGAGAAATACACCGTATCGCCTTTAATAAACAGCTCTACCCCAAATAAACCACGGCCGCCAAGTGCCTCTACCACAGCTTTCGCGTAGCGTTTGGCCTCAGTCAGCGCACTGTCGCTCATCGCTTGTGGCTGCCAGCTCTCCCGGTAATCACCTTTTTCCTGACGATGGCCAATAGGATCGCAGTATTGAATCCCGGTCAGCGAATTAATGGTTAGCAAGGTAATTTCATAATCAAAGTCGATAAAGCCTTCAACAATTACTCTGCCTTTGCCCGCCCGGCCACCTTCCTGAGCATACAGCCAGGCCGCATCGATATCCGACTCGCTGCGAACTACACTCTGGCCTTTGCCGCTGGACGACATAATCGGTTTAACCACACAGGGGTAACCAATAGCGGCAATTGCCTCAATAAAGCTGTCTTTATCACTGGCAAACTGAAATGGCGAAGTTGCCAGCTTTAACTCTTCTGCAGCCAGACGGCGGATCCCTTCCCGGTTCATGGTCAGATTAACCGCTTTAGCGCTGGGTACCACATTAAAGCCGCAATCTTCCAGTTCAATTAACACCGAGGTGGCAATGGCTTCCAATTCAGGCACTATCAGTGCCGGCTTTTCACTGATCACCAACTGGCGCAGTGCTGCGTTATCCAGCATCGACATGACTACCGCTTTATCCGCGACCTGCATTGCCGGTGCATTCGGATAACGGTCTACCGCGATGACTTCACAGCCGTAGCGTTTAAGCTCAATACACAGTTCTTTGCCAAGCTCACCGGCACCTAACAACAACACCTTGGTGCTACTCGCTGTACCCGGCGTACCTATTTTCTCGATATTATGAGTTATCGTCATTTTATTTTCACCATTGGCCGTGTCGGGTTACTCCAGTCTACATGGAACATTTTACCTTTGGCTTTATCGGTGCGCTCGAAAGTATGAGCACCAAAATAATCACGTTGGCCTTGCAGCAAGTTTGCTGGTAATACCGCAGTTCGGTATGAATCGTAATAACTCAGTGCCGAACTTAATGCAGCGACCGGAATACCGGCCAGGGTGGCATTGGCCACTGCTTTGCGCCAATTTTGCTGATAAACCGATATTTGTTTGGCAAAAAACGGGTCAAGCAGCAGGTTCTCCAACTCGTCATTGCGCTCGTAAGCGTCGGTAATCGATTGCAAAAATACCGCCCGGATAATACAACCGGCACGCCATATTTTAGCGATTTCTGCAAAGTTTAGTTGCCAGCCGTGCTCGTCTGCCGCCGTTTTCATTAAATGAAAACCCTGCGCGTACACACAAATTTTGGCGCAGTACAGCGCATCCTGCAGTGCCTGAATTATCTCGTCTTTTTGCTCTGCAGAGATGAGGTTCTGAGCTGGCCCCGCCAGCACAGTAGCGGCTTTAACCCGCTCATGTTTCAGCGCCGACAACGAACGGGCGTAAACGGCTTCAGCAATAGTGGGCGAAGGGCTACCCAGTTGCAGGCTGCTAACCGCAGTCCACAGACCGGTGCCTTTCTGGCCGGCTTTATCCATAATCACATCAACCAGCGGCAAACCGGTTTCTGAGTCTTTGGTAGCAAGCACTTCGGCACTAATGCCAATTAAATAGCTGTTCAGGGGGCCTTCATTCCATTGTTTGAAAACCTCAGCAATGGCAGCGGATGTCATGCCGAGGACATCACGCATAACCTGATACGCTTCACAAATTAACTGCATATCGGCGTACTCTATACCGTTATGCACCATTTTGACATAATGGCCCGACCCACTGGGGCCGATATAGGTCGCACAAGGCTCACCTTCAGTAACCGGGTTGCCAGGCTCAAAACGCTCTATCGGCTTACCGGTCTCAGGGTCTACTTTGGCGGCGATAGCCTGCCACAAAGGCTTAATCCGGGTCCAGGCATATGGGTCGCCACTTGGCATTAAGGAAGGGCCAAAACGGGCACCGACTTCCCCGCCCGAGACTGCAGTAGAGAAGAAAATAAATTTGCCTTCATACTGTTTTTCACGGGCAACCGTATCGGTCCAAAGACTGTTGCCGGTATCAACAATAATATCGTCTGCCTGAATACCGGCATCAATTAACTTGTGACAAATATCATCGACCGGCTTACCGGCAGGAACTGACAGTACAATTAAGTGTGGTGCGGATAAACGTGATAATAATTCGGTATATGAGCTGCAACCGATAACGCGGGCTGGCTTATCGCCACGCTCTGCTTTATCTTGTGCCAGAACCGCTTCCAGTTTCTGATGATCTAAATCGAAGGCGGCTACCCGATAGCCATTATCAGCAAGGTTTAAAATCAGGTTTTTACCCATCACCCCGGCTCCGACAAAACCGATATCACAAAGTGGCGCTGTATCTGTCATCTGACGATCCTTTACGTAATGTTGCTAAGCCAACAACAGGCTCGGAAAATGGCGCGCATTATACGGTATAAGCGCTGATAAACCTATTGCCACACCGATATACTATGTGCACTTTGCAAATAGTCACGATGTAAAGCGGTATTACTGTCCTTAAGTCCATCGTTATGAGCAGTATCAAACACCCGTTGCCAGCCGCCTTCCGCTTTTTCTGTCGGCAACGTCAACTCAATTGACTGCTCAGCACCATTAAACACAAATAATAGTGCTTCGCCAGTTCGACGATTACTAATCCGGAAAATACAGACAGCTCGCAGCGGATCATGCCAGTCGTGCTGTTGCTTTTCAGTGCCATCAGCTAAAAACCAGCATACCTGGTGTTTATCACCATGCAATTGGTATTGATCATCTTGCAATGATAACTGCTGTAAGCAACTGAATTTTCGACGTAGTTGCAGTAGCTGGCAGATAAAATCCTGAAATTTTTGTTGCTGGCCATTCAGCTGCCAGCTCAGCCAGCTTATCGGATTATCCTGACAATAGGCGTTATTATTCCCCCCCTGAGTATGGCTAAGCTCATCGCCACCTAACCAGTGGATCATCCCCTGACTGAGTAACAGAGTCGCGGCCAGATTGCGTTTGTGCTGATAACGTCGGGCCAGAATAACCGGATTGGTCGTGGCGCCCTCTATGCCATGATTACAACTTAAATTATGGCTATGTCCATCGCGGTTTTGCTCACCATTTTGCCAGTTATGCTTATCGCTGTAACTCACCAGATCATCCAGGGTAAAACCATCATGGTAAGTCAGGTAATTTACACTGCAACTGGCGGGTTTATGATGCTTCTGAAAAATATCGCGTGATCCCAGCAGCCGGGTAGCGAATTCTGCTAAGACCCCTTTATCGCCGCGCCAGAACGCCCTAAAGGTATCACGGCACTTGTCATTTAGTTCTGACCAATTGGCTGGGAACTGGCCCAGATGATAGCCAAAAGGCCCGACATCCCATGGCTCGGCAATCAGTTTTGCCTGAGATAATACCGGGTCTTGCGCAACGATCTGAAAAAAGCTGGCATAAGGATTAAAACGTTTATGTTCGCGACCCAGCGTGACCGCTAAATCAAAGCGAAAACCATCAACCTGCATCTCGGTTAACCAATAACGCAGGGCATCCATTACCAGCCGCTGAGTGGCCGGGTTGGCAATATTGAAGGTATTACCGCAGCCGGTAAAGTTACAATAGTTTTGATAATCTACCAGATCAGCGTGGCTGTGAAACAAATAATAATGGCGATCGGCCAGGCCACGAAAACTCAGTACCGGACCGTCATCGCCCGCCTCGGCGCTATGGTTAAACACCACATCAAGGATAACTTCCAAACCATGCTGATGCAGGGTTCGCACCATTTCTTTAAATTCCGCAACCGCATCCTCCCGCTGATAACGTGGATCCGGCGCAAAAAAATTAACCGGGTTATAGCCCCAGTAATTGGTCAGGCCAAGGCCGGTTAACCTGGGTTCTGCCATAAAAGCGGCCACAGGCAACAGTTGGACGCTGGTAATACCAAGCTGCTTTAAATGACGGATGATACTGGCATGACACACCCCAAGATAAGTACCCTTGATGGCATCGGGCACATCGGGATGTTGCATAGTCAGGCCCTTGACGTGCGCCTCGTAAATAACCGTTTTCTCGCGGGCAATATTGGGTTTGCAGCTACCTTGCCAGTCAAAGCCGGTGTCTTGCCGGCTGTAGGCAGCAACGTCCAGCACCCCTTTGGCTAACGCCAGATGGCTTTTTTGTAAATATTGCTCTGCTTGCCAAACCTGAGGGCGATTAAGCTTTCGGCTATAGGGATCAATCAGCACGCGCTCTTTATCAAAGCGCAAGCCAGCACTGCTGTTAAAGGTGCCGTCGGCTTTTAACGCATACAAGGTACCGTCAACAATCCCACTTACCTGCACATGCCAGACACTGCCGGTACGGCCGGTAAACACCAGCTCTGCCAATTGCTCTTCAGTATCAGGTCGATAAAGGCATAGCACCAGCGCAGCAGCATCAGGGGCAAATACCGCGAAATTCCAACAATTGTCGGCCACCAGGCTTGGACCCAAAGGGTAACTGTTGCCATGGCTAATTTGCGCTGACAAGGCGGTATTTTCCAGCTTGGCACTCATTACGCGTCATCCTTTTTTCGTAAATATAAGCAGGCTAAAGGTGGCAGGTTTAACCGGATGGCCTGAGCCTTACCGTGGCACCCTGGTGCTGCCGCAGGCAAATGACTGCCCACTGCGTAATTACCGCCCCAGTAATACTCACTGTCAGTATTGAGCATAACCTCATAATCACCGGCCTGCTCTACACCCAACATAAAATTATCGCGTGGTATTGGGGTAAAATTGGCGACTACATAAATTGCGTTGCCAGCGTTATCCCGGCGGACAAAGCTTAAGGTGCTGTGCTCTGAATCGTTATGTTCGAGCCAGCTGAAGCCGTGTTGCTGGTAGTCCAGCTCGTGTAACGGTTTGCAACGCTGGTAACTGTGGTTAAGGTCACGGTAAAGCTGCTGTACCCCTTTGTGCTTAGGATAGGCAAGCAAATGCCAGTCCAGGCTTTGGTTATGGCTCCACTCCCGGCTTTGCGCCAATTCATTACCCATAAAATTCAGTTTTTTGCCTGGGTGAGCAAACATAAAGGCAATGTAGGCCCGTAAATTGGCCGCTTGCTGCCACTCATCACCTGGCATTTTGTTTATTAAACTGCCTTTGCCGTGCACCACTTCATCGTGAGATAACGGCAAAATAAAGTTTTCGTTATAGGCATACACCATGGAAAAGGTTAAGTCGCTGTGGTGATACTTCCGATAAGACGGATCTTTACTGATATAACGCAGGCTGTCATTCATCCAACCCATATTCCATTTAAAACCAAAACCCAGCCCACCGCTGTCAACCGGCCGCGATACCTGAGGAAAAGAGGTAGACTCTTCAGCAATCGTCATGGCCTGCGGAAATTTGCCGTACACCTCAGTGTTTAACCATTTAAACAAGCTGATGGCTTCATAGTTATGGTTGCCACCGTCAATATTAGGTACCCATTCCCCCTCGTTGCGCGAATAATCCCAATACAACATAGACGCCACTGCATCGACCCGAATGCCATCAATATGAAAATGCTCCAGCCAATAAAGTGCACTGGCGACTAAAAACTGCCTGACATAGTCTTTGCCATAATCATAGATACAGGAATTCCAGTCTGGATGCCACCCGCGGCGGGGATCGGCATATTCATATAAATGGCTGCCATCAAACTTAGCTAAACCATGACCATCTTCCGGAAAATGAGCAGGCACCCAGTCCAGAATAACACCGATACCGGCCTGATGGCAGGCATCAACAAAGGCTTTAAACTGATCAGGAGTACCAAAGCGTGAGGTGGGCGCAAACAAGCCCAGTGGCTGATAGCCCCAGGAACCATCGAACGGGTGCTCCATCACAGGTAACAATTCAAGATGGGTATAACCCATCTCCAGCAAATAGGGAATTAACTGCTCGGCCAGTTCCTGATAATTCAGCGGCTGGTTATCTTCTTTGCGTCGCCAACTGCCAATATGCAGCTCATATATACTGATAGCGCTCTGATAAGGGTCAGCAGCTGGCCGCTCACGCCAGGTTTTATCTTGCCATTGATAGCGGTTATGGTCATATACCAAAGAGGCGTGCGATGGATATTGCTCGGCATAAAACGCCATTGGGTCAGCTTTATGAGGCAATACATTTTCATTTTTATCTTTAATTTCATATTTATAGCGTACACCACTGCCGACCTCAGGCATTACCAACACCCAGTGGCCGCAATCAGTGCGCTCCATTGGATGACAACGGCCATCCCAGCCATTCATATCGCCCACCACACTGACACTGCGGGCATTGGGTGCGTACACGGCAAAACGGGTGGCAGCTAACGCTTTACCATCTGGTTTTAAGCTGATGATCTGGGCACCAAGCTGGCGATACAGGTTTTCAGGTTGGCTATGCACATGATGAACCGCATAAAACGCTTGCTCGCGAAACTGATAAGGATCAACGCAACGATAGGTGCTATGCGCATCGGTTACCTGCAGATAATACGTACCTATTTTTCTTTTGCGAGCCAGTACTAATTCAAACACACCTTTAACATCAGGATGTGCGGTAAGTTTACCGAGGCTTTTATCACTCTTGTACTCAAAAGCTTCTACCGTTAGCGCATGCGGCAAAAAGGTTCGCAGCAGCATGCCAGTGCCTTTGGCACTGTAGCTGTTTGCCTGCCAGCCCAGCACTGAAAAAGGATGGCTACACGTTGCCTGGTTTAATTGCGCTAATGTCATGGTCTATGTCCTTATCTTTTTATTGTTCGCTGCAACACAGGTTAACCGGCTCGCACGGTGCTTAACTCGGCAAGCAGTTCCTGAATATGAGGTTCAGTCGTCCACTGCTCCAACTCGCGGCTTAATTTACGGCGCCAGTTTGGATATTCGTCACTGGTACCCGGTACATTCACCGGTTGCTCCATTTCCAGCCAGTCTTCTAACTGTAAACATAACAACTGGCTGCTCCCCGCTGCCAGATGGCGCTGCAGGGCAAAATTAAGGGTGCGATCCATGCCAAGGCTATCAACCTGACGCGGATAATCGGCCGGTAGCATGCCATGACCGTGCAATGAATCGAGAATTTGTTGTTTATTAGCATGACGTTGTTGATACAAGCCCTGTAACTGATGCTCATCTTTATAAAGGCCCAGCTGCTGACCCAGTTTCAGATCCTCACAATGCCAGAAGCCAATTAAGGTTGGTAAATCGTGGGTACTTAATGTTGCCATCGCCTGCTCCGGATAATGGGCCGGCGAGATATAGCCACCATCCGCCGCTGTTTCAAAAAAGAACACCCGATAAGAGTAGATGCCATAGTCTTGCAACAATTCCCGGATCCCCTCTGGCACTGTACCTAAGTCTTCACCTATGATCACGGCCTGCTGACGTTGACTCTCCAGAGCCAAAATGCCCAGTAAGTCCATGATCGGATAATAAACATAGGCACCGCCACCCGCATTTTCTGCAGACTTTGGCACCCACCACAGCCGCAGCAGCGCCATCACATGGTCTATTCTGAGTGCACCGGCATCCTGCATGTTACTCCTGAATAAATCGACCATGGGTTGATACGCCTGACTGAACAACTGATAGGGCAGCATGGGCGGCAGCCCCCAGTTCTGACCAGCCGGACCTAATGGATCTGGCGGGGCGCCCACACTGGCATTGCGGCAATATAAATCGCCATTGCTCCAGATTTCGGTGGAGGCTTCACTGACGCCAACGGCTAAGTCACGATATAACCCCAATAACATCCCTGCGTTTTTTGCTTGCTGCTGCACGGTGTTAAGTTGCTGCTGGGCTATAAACTGTAAATAGCAATAGAAATCCAGCTCTGTCTGATGTTCCTCTGCAAACTGTTGTACCGCGTCACTTTGCAAATCACGATATTGCTCAGGCCAGTTAGGCCATCCCCAGTAGTTGCTATCCTGCTTGATTAAAAACGCATGCAGCGCATCGTACAGTGCAAGTTGTTGCAAGCTATCGCCGCCGCTACGCTTAAACTCAGCAAATTCGCTCGCTAAATCGGTTTTCTTTCCGCTTTGCTGCACAAACCACTGATATAAATTTTGCATTACCGGCAGTTTAAGACGCAATACCGCGCTGTAGTCAACCCAGTCTCGGGCACGTTGCGCTATTAGCGCCTCGCTAAAAGCCGCGGTACTGACCCTATCCCGGGTCGCGCTACAATGCTGATAACCTGGCATTGCGGTAACATCAATATAAATAATATTCAGCCAACGCCGGGAAGACGGGCTATAGGGGCTGGCACTTTCGGGCATGGCCGGATAGAGCGCATGAATCGGATTTAAGCCAACAAAATCGGCGCCCTGCCCGGCCAGGTAATTCACCAGGGTAGCTAAATCCGTAAAATCACCAACACCCCAATTGCGGGCTGAGCGCAAACCATAAAGTTGCACCGAAACGCCCCATTGCTTTTGGTGAGCAAATTGCTGTGGCTGATAACAACGGCCAGGGCTGATAATTAAACGTTGCTCAAAACTAAACTCAGTGTCTTTACAGGTAAGGATCAGGCGGTGATAGCCTGTCTCTATAGGATAATCCAGCTGGTGCTGGTACTGTTGATATTCCTCTTCCTCAATTACGGCAACTTGTACCAGCTCACCTGCCACCGGCTCGGTGCTGAACTGATAACGCTGCCCCTGTTCAGTGTGTAATAAGAAATCAAAGTCATGGTTGGCCAGTGCCAGCGGCACCTGCAACTCGAATGTTACAGGCTCACCCAGCGTCTGTACCGATACTGGTGCCAGAATTTGCTGCCAGAAGTCAAGCTGTCGTTCAATAAGTTCCGCTCTGGCCGCACCCTCATCTGCTATATTAAAACCCTGGGCGGCGAGTAAGGCTAACTGATCGGCAACAGCAACCTGGGTGGGCTTACCCCAGGCGTCATTAAATTCAGTTTCAATTCCTGAGAAAGCAACCAGTTCGGCCAGTAGCGCGGCATCCATTTTATATTCCTTTGTTTAAACAGTTAGTTGGCTTTATTTTACCGTTAAAGATCAAAACAACACCAAATTAATTTACGTTATTAAATTACAAAAAACCAATTTTATGCAGTTTAAAACTTGAAAAATGCCAGTTTTAATGTAATTTTACTACACAATGACGATTGATACGATTGGATGAATACGTTTTCAATCTCTGCACTTACTCATTTTACTGGTTCAAATTTAATACTGGAGTCGCTATGTCTATTAGGGTTGCAATTAATGGCTTTGGCCGCATTGGCCGCAATGTGTTACGTGCTTTATATGAAAGCAGCAAAAATTACGATATTAAGATTGTAGCCATTAACGATTTGGGCGACGCGGCTATTAATGCACACTTGCTGAAGTATGACACAGCGCACGGTATTTTTGCTGCTACGGTAACCCATGACGAGCAGGCTATCTACGTCAACGACGACCCAATCAAAACGTTAAGCACTCGTAACCCGGCAGACCTACCGTGGGCCGAGTTAAAGGTTGATGTTGTATTAGAGTGTACCGGCTTATTTACCGATCGCAAAACTGCTGGCGCCCATTTAACTGCCGGTGCCAAAAAAGTCATTATCTCTGCCCCGGGTAAAGACGTTGATGCGACAGTGGTGTATGGCGTGAATCATCAGATCATTACCCCGCAAATGACTATTATTTCTAACGCTTCTTGCACTACCAATTGTTTGGCGCCCATTGCTAAACCCCTGTCAGATGCGCTGGGTATCGAATCAGGTTTAATGACCACCATCCATGCTTACACTAATGATCAGCGTCTGAGCGATGTTTATCATACCGACGTGCGCCGGGCCCGGGCAGCCGCCATGTCGATGATCCCAACCAAAACCGGCGCTGCGGCAGCAGTAGGCTTAGTCGTGCCCGAGCTCAAAGGCAAGTTTGACGGTCTCGCCGTGCGGGTTCCTACACTTAATGTATCTCTGGTTGATTTAACCTTTATTGCCGGTCGGGATACCAGCATTGCAGAAGTAAATGATATTATCCGTGCCGCAGCTGCTCAAAGCCCGATGAATCAGGTATTGGCCGTTAACGACTTACCGCTGGTGTCGGTCGATTTTAATCACAACCCGATGTCATCTATTTTTGATGCTTCTGAAACCCGGGTAAATGGCCGGTTGGTAAAAGTAATGTCATGGTACGACAATGAATGGGGTTTTAGTAACCGGATGCTCGATAACGTCGTTGAATTAATGAAGTAAAGATGCCTGCTTAATGACCATACAACCCTCAGTCAGTCAGCATACTGGTTTTGCTCAGTTATCTGATTTGCCTTGCCTGACACTGCAATGTGCTAACGCCACTGCAGTGATATCCTTGTATGGCGGTCAGGTATTGTCTTATCAGCCCACCGCTGGTAACGAGTTATTATGGTTATCAGCCAAGGCGCAGTGGCATAATGGCACAGCCATTCGGGGCGGCGTGCCGGTGTGCTGGCCCTGGTTTGGCCCTGTTGACCCAACACTTAACCCTACGCAGCTTAAATTGCCTAATCACGGCCTGGTGCGCAACCGCATGTGGCAATTCTCACACAGCAAGACAACTGAAGATTCCGTCTGTGTCACTCTGACCATAACGGTTGACGATATCCCTGCGAGTTTGTGGCACGAGACCAGCGAACAGCAACCGGTAACGCTTAGCCTGCTGGTTACCCTAACTTCTACTAACTTGAGCATGCAACTGGTATGCGATAATCCTTTATACCAGCAAGGCGCGCTACACAGCTATTTTAGCGTCAACAACCTGCAGCAAACCTCAGTAACAGGGTTAAGCCCCGATTATTTTGATAAGGTGGCCAACGCAAGACGCCAGCAGCAAAACGGCATCGTCCACTTTAACGCTGAAACCGACCGTATTTATTTTGATACTGGCCCGCAGTTACACTTATCGGATGACACGCAACAACGGCAGATTGTTCAACAAGGTCATGATGCCAGCGTTATCTGGAACCCGTGGCAACAAAAAAGCCGAGACCTGCCCGATATGGCAGATCACGGCTTTACCGAATTTGTATGTGTAGAAAGCGCCTGGCTTAATATTACCCAAGTCAGCGTTTTATCGTTGGCCCAGACGCTCCGGGCGTCTTAACACTGGCCGTGTAAAAACTGCTTAAGATCCTGTTGCGGGTAGCCAAGTTGGTCCAGCATTTCCGGCAGCTCATCCTGCGGCAGGAAAACGCTATCAAAGTGCTCTAAAATTACTGTTAAATCAGCGCCTTGATCTCGTAACTGTTGAGCGGTTGCTAAATGAATATTGCGGACAAAATCACTGGTCATTGCGGTTAACCTCTGAATGAAATTAGCGTTAGCCTCTGCTTGTTTCGCCGGACCATACTGAACAAATTTTAGCCAACTGACAAGCTTTAAATCAGCCTTTTTACCAGCTTGAATTAAATCGCTCATTTATCAAAAGTTTTTGACCATCAGCCAACTGGACCGTCAAGTTCAGTTGCCAAATCATAGCAGGATCAGCACAGGCGCCCAGCAAAAAAACGGCTTGCCATTGCTCTGAACCCGCTAAGTCATCCGTACTAAGCTTTTGAAAACGCAATGGGATTAGCCCCATGTACATACTAACTCCGGTAAACTCAGCACTGATTGCCGCAACGGGCTGCTCACTTTGCACGGTAATATGTAATGGTGTTTCTACTGGCGCAGCTGCCGGGCTTAAGTTTACGGTAAATTCAGCTTGCCGATATAAAACCAGCACGCTGCTGTCAGCCTCAGGCGGTTGACAGGCCAACAATATTAACAGGCTGAAACCAACGGCTATCCATTTTGGCATGGGCTGACTGGGAATAAGTAAAAGCGGTATTGTACCGGCTTTTCGGCAAAAGGGCTAAATAGTGACTACAATTGGCTGTTTATTAAGCAGAGACTTTGTTCTACGTCATAAAATGGGCGAGTTAACCTATCTTTTAAAAGGCAAAACTCGTATCATTTCGCCCAAAATTCAGTGGCTGCAACAGCTAAGTTAACATGATGTTAGTTGTCCACTTTATAAGAAAGGGCCACCTCAAGGTGGATTTTAGTAACCAGCATAACTGCAGCGGAACTCAACATGATCCAGACCAAATCGTTAAATGTTGAATACAACTATAGCGTTGTCCGCCTCTTTGCCATCACTACCGTTTTATGGGGTATTGTTGGCATGGTGGTGGGTGTATTACTTGCAGCCCAGCTTTACTGGCCGGCATTAAATTTTGATATTCCGTGGCTGACATACAGTCGCTTGCGGCCTTTGCATACCAACGCAGTTATCTTTGCCTTTGGTACCAGTGCCTTATTTGCCACCTGTTATTACGTGGTACAGCGAACCTGTCAAACCCGGCTGTTTGCTGAAAAACTGGCTATGTTTACCTTTTGGGGTTGGCAACTTGTTATTGTCGCCGCTGCCATAACCCTGCCAATGGGCATGAGCCAAAGTAAAGAATATGCAGAGCTGGAATGGCCTATCGATATTTTGATCACCCTGGTCTGGGTATCATTTGCAATCGTGTTCTTTGGAACGCTGGTAAAGCGTAAAACCAGCCATATTTACGTGGCTAACTGGTTCTACGGCGGCTTTATTATCACTGTTGCTGCACTGCATATCGTGAATAGCATGGTTGTACCACTGAACTTGTTTAAATCTTACTCCATCTATGCCGGTGCAGTCGATGCAATGGTGCAATGGTGGTATGGTCATAATGCGGTTGGTTTCCTGTTGACGGCCGGCTTCCTGGGAATGATGTATTATTTTGTGCCTAAGCAAGCTGGCCGGCCGGTATACTCCTACCGCTTATCTATTGTCCACTTCTGGGCCCTGATTGCCTTATATATCTGGGCAGGTCCACACCACTTGCATTACACAGCTTTACCCGACTGGACCCAGTCTTTGGGTATGGTGATGTCTATCGTGTTATTTGTGCCAAGCTGGGGCGGCATGATTAACGGCATCATGACGTTATCTGGTGCCTGGCATAAGCTGAAAACCGACCCGATCCTGCGGTTTTTAATTGTATCTTTGTCATTTTACGGCATGTCGACCTTTGAAGGTCCGATGATGGCGATTAAATCGGTTAATGCGTTGTCCCACTATACTGACTGGACCATCGGCCATGTTCACTCAGGTGCGCTTGGCTGGGTAGCGATGATCTCCATCGGCGCCATGTACCACCTTATTCCGGTTGTTTACAACAAGGTGGGTATGTATAGCACCAAACTAATTAACACCCACTTCTGGTTGCACACTATTGGCGTTGTACTGTACATCGTTGCAATGTGGATCTCCGGTATTATGCAGGGCATGATGTGGCGTGCGGTTAACACCGACGGCACCCTGACGTACAGCTTTGTGCAAAGCTTAGAAGCGTCTATGCCATTCTATTTGATGCGCTTTATTGGTGGGGTCTTTGTGGTCGTTGGTATGTTAATTATGGCGTACAACGTTTATAAAACCGTCCGTAGTAAAGATGAAGTGGCACACGCAGTGCCAGCCACGGCATAAGGGGTTTGACATGTCGAAAAATCATCACGAAAAAATAGAAAAAAGCGTCGGTTTACTGGGCATTTTTACGGTTATCGCCATCAGCTTCGGTACTCTGGTTCAGATAACACCCCTGATGTTCATGGAAGAAACTAAGCAACCTATTGACGGATTAACGCCTTACACGGCGCTGCAAATGGAAGGCCGGGATATTTTTATCCGTGAAGGCTGCACCAATTGTCACAGCCAGATGATCCGCCCTTTCAGAGCTGAAGTTGAGCGTTATGGCCATTATTCGGTTGCAGGCGAGAGCGTGTGGGAACACCCTTTCTTGTGGGGCTCCAAACGCACAGGGCCAGACTTGGCCCGGGTTGGTAATCGCTATAGCGATGACTGGCACTACGCCCATTTAATGGACCCCCGTTCGGTGGTACCACAATCGAATATGCCAGGCTACCCGTGGTTAGACCGCAATGTACTGGACGGTAAATACACTACCCGTAAACTGGAAATCTTCCGCGAATTTGGCGTGCCTTATACCGATGAAGATATTGCCGGCGCAGCTGATGCAGTAAAGGGTAAAACTGAAATGGAAGCCTTGATTGCCTACTTGCAATCACTTGGCACAGCGTTGAAGTAACCATTATGGAATTTGCAACAGTTCATAGCGTATTAACCGTGATTCTGTTCGTCGCCTTTGTCGCTTTCGTTATCTGGGCTTACAGTAAAAAACGTAAGAAAGATTTTGACGAAGCGGCCAACCTGGTGTTTGACGACGAACCTGAATCAAAAGAACAGAAAACCAAACGGGAGTCAGATCATGAGTAGCTTTTGGAGTGCTTGGATCATTGTTTTAACGTTACCAGTGCTGATTGGCTGCTTTATTTTACTGCGCTGGAATTTAACCAACTACGTCGGCGTACCAGAAGATGAAACCACCGATCATGAAGTAGATGGCCTGAAAGAAGTAAATAATCCACTACCCAAATGGTGGACTTACATGTTCTATGGCACATTAATCTGGTCTGTATTTTACCTGGCAGCCTACCCAGGTTTAGGGAATTGGCCCGGTTTTTTAAACTGGACCAGTTCAAACCAGGGCATTAAAAACCTGGAAGAATCTCGCGCAGCAATTGTTGCAGCGAAAGCCGAAGGCCGCCATGTGCAACTGGATGTTGAAAATGCAGTCGCGGCAGAGACCTATGGCCCGGTATTTCAACAGTTTGCCCAGCGTGACGTGCTGGATCTGGCTTATGATCCGGACGCACTTAAAATTGGGCAGCGGCTATTTTTGCAAAATTGTGCTCTTTGTCATGGTTCTGATGCCCGCGGCCAGCGGGGCTATCCTAATTTGACCGACAATGATTGGTTGTACGGCGGCAGTACAGCGAAAATTAAAGAAACATTACTGTATGGCCGCAGAGCAGCCATGCCAGGTTGGGAAGCCGCCCTGGGTGAACAAGGCATTAAAGAGATGACTGCCTATGTGTTGAGCTTATCTGGCCGGGCCGTTAATGAGCGTGATGCCGCCGCTGGCAAGACCAAGTTTGCATTGTGTGCCGCCTGTCATGGCGCAGACGGTAAAGGCAGTGTGGCGCACAATCTGCCATTCGGTGCCCCCAACCTGACCGATAATATCTGGCTATATGGTGGTTCTGCTGGTGCAATCGAGGAGACATTAATCAAAGGCCGCTACGGCGTAATGCCTGCGTTTAAAGACACACTGGGTGAAGATAAAGTACACATTTTAACCGCTTACGTTTATCGGTTATCTAATCCGGAAGATAAACGTTAAACCACAGGTTTAACTTCGTTTAACCCGGAGCTAACAGGTAAAGCGATAAAAATAGGCTAAAACTCACTAGGCCCCGTAAAGGGGCTTAGTACTATCCAGACAGAGGTAACAATGCAACAGGATACTAAACCCTGGTATAAACAAGTATGGCCCTGGATCCTGATTGCCATCCCGGTGGTAACCGCATTGCGGGCGATTTATGCGGTGGTATTGATGAACCAACAACAGCCTGATCTCGTTGTTGATGATTATTACCAAGCCGGTAAAAGTATCAATCTGCAATTAGCTAAATACCGGGAAGCAGCACTACGCAATTTAAATGCCACTGTGTTAATTGCCGGCAACCGCGCTGTTGTGCGTTTTGCCGAAAATGCTGTACTAGAGGATAGTGTTCATCTGGATTTTTACCACCCTACTCTGGCCGCTCAGGACTTTGCTGTTGATGCGCTTCGCAGTGGCGAATTGCTCTATGTTGCAACCTTACCGCTAACCCCAACAGGCAAGTGGCGCTTAAACGTCAGCGATAACAGTGCTGAATGGAAATTACGAGCCACTTTTGAGCTGCCCGCTGAGCAGGAAATCAAGCTCGGATATTAGTAAAAATGCGCTGCAGAGGTCGGATTGGCAACCATTAGCTGTTTTCATTGTTTAGAGCCCGTTATCACTGGTGAGCGCTTTCGTTTAACTATTGCCGGTAAGCCAGAACTATTCTGTTGTGCGGGCTGCCAGGCTGTAGCACAGACCATTATTGCCAGTGGCCTTGATGATTATTATAAGTTTCGCACCAAAGCCGCAGCAAAAGCAGAGTCGGTCCCTACCGAGCTGCTTGCCAATTTACAGCAATACGACAGCCCGGAGGTCATGGCCGACATTAGTCAGAGTCAACAACAGGGCACCGAAATTGAGCTAGCTATCGGCGGCATGAGCTGCGCGGCCTGCGCCTGGTTAATTGAAAAACACCTCAGCAAGCAGGCCGCTATCCATAAAGTCAGTATTAATGCCTCTACCCAACGGGCGCTGCTTATCTGGCAACCCGGGCAGCTGGCATTAAGTGAGATTTTATTACTGATCAGTCAGCTGGGTTATCAGGCCAGTCCTTTTATTGCCGATGAACAGGAAAGTCAGTTTAAAGCCGAATTGAACCGTTTTTTAAAGCGTTTGGCGGTATCTGGCATTATGACCATGCAAGTAATGATGCTGGCTTTTGCCCTGTATTTTGGGGAGTACAGTGGTATTGATGCATCACATCAGGGTTATCTACGCTGGATCAGTATGCTGCTTACTCTGCCAGTGGTGTTATATGCCGCACTGCCATTTGTTAGTAGTGCCTGGCGCAGTATTAAAGCCCGGCAACTTAACATGGATGTTCCGGTTAGCCTGGCTATTTACTACACGTTTTTTGCCTCCGCGTACGCTACCGTTACCCAAACAGGTGAGGTCTATTTTGAATCGGTTTGCATGTTCACCTTCTTATTACAGATGGGTAAGTTTTTTGAATACCGGGCGCGCTCGCAAGCACGGGATGCTACCAGTAATCTGCTGAAAATAATGCCGGTGTCAGCAACCTTGCTCAAAGACGACCAGCAGCACGTCGTATCGGCCCGCCGACTCCAATCCGGCGACACTATACTGGTGAAGCCTGGCGAAACCTTGCCGGCTGACGGTGTGGTCTTAACAGGCAACAGCACGGTTGATGAGTCTATGCTTACCGGTGAATACACCGCGATCAGCTGCCAGCCAGGCCAACCGGTGCTGGCAGGCACCATCAACCACGATGGTTTGTTAACCGTAACGGTCAGCGCAACTTTGGCCCACTCTCGCCTCGGCCAGATAATTCAGTTACAACAACAAACCTTACATACCAAGCCGCGGCTGGTCGAAAAAACTGATAAACTGGCCCGTTATTTTGTCGAGCGTTTGCTGCTGATTGCCGCTGCAACCTTTGCTTTATGGTATTTTTATCTGGATGCTGACCGGGCGTTCTGGGTTACCTTGTCGGTACTGGTCGCCACCTGTCCTTGTGCGTTAAGTCTGGCAACTCCGACGGCAGTAACCTGCGCCCTGGCCCGGCTTAATCGTTACGGCATATTGGTGAAAAACGCACAGGCGCTGGAAACCCTGCCTGAACTTAGTCATATTATTTTCGATAAAACCGGTACACTAACCGAAGGCCGCTTTAGCATCACGCAAATAAACAGAATACCCTGCTCTGCCGGCGACGCTATTACTGACAGCAATCTGCTAAACCTTATCGCAAACCTCGAGCAACACTCTGAACACCCCATTGCCAGAGCGTTTACCGGCAGTCTGCAATCGAAGCTCTCACTTGCTGATGTCGACATTAATATCGGTCAGGGGATCAGCGCCACCTGGCAAAATCAACTACTGAAAGTGGGTAGCGCGGATTTTTGTCAGGTAAGTGCAGCACAACGGGCCCTGACAGGTCAGGCCAATGTATTTGTTACACTGGATCAACAGCTGCTGGCAGCAATAACGCTGGCTGACAGCTTACGCGCAGGCACGGAACAACTTATCAGTCGCTTGCAGCAGCAAGGGTATCAGGTAGGTATGCTAAGCGGCGACAGTTCGGGTCAGGCCGCTCAGCTTGCCGGCGAACTTAAGCTTGATTTTATGCAGCAGGGTTGCAGCCCTGCAGATAAAGTGGCTGCGATTAACGCTCTGGTGACGCAGGGCCATACCGTATTAATGGTCGGCGATGGCATCAATGACAGCCCGGGGTTTAACGCGGCCCATATTTCTGTAGCGGTAGAGTCCGGTACAGATTTATCAAAAAACCAGGCTGATGTGTTACTGTTACAACCGGATATAGGCGCTTTGACCACTCTGCTAAGTGCAGGTAAGCAAACTGCCCGGGTGATCCGGCAAAATCTGGGCTGGGCCGTAGGCTATAACCTGCTGATCATCCCCCTGGCGGTCGCGGGCCTGGTCTCTCCTTATGTTGCCGTGCTGGGTATGTCATTCAGCTCCCTGCTGGTCGTATCGAATTCACTGCGGCTGTTAAAAAACAAGAGTCTCTGAATAATGAGCATTATTTACGTATTAATTCCAATTGCCATCTTGTTTGTCATGATAGGACTGGCCATTTTTTTCTGGGCAGTACGTAGTAAGCAATTTGAAGACTTGGATAAAGAAGGGTTCAGCATTTTATTTGATGAACAGCATGCTGAGCCAAAAACGATGAAAACCGACAAAGATCCATCGCCCGGACCAGATCAGGACCACAACCGCCAATGAATGCAGAGCTCGTCGCGGCAATCATGATTGGTTTTCTGGGCAGCAGTCATTGCATTGTGATGTGTGGTGGTATCGTTGCGGCGTTGCAACTGGCACTGCCCAAGCGCAGTTTCAGCTGGAAACTGGCTATGCAACTGCTACTCAGCCTGGGCCGCCTCACTACCTATACCCTGCTGGGCGCGCTGGTGGGCTATTTTGGCGCACAGGCAATGGCCCTGGCAGGTATCTCGCTTATCTGGTTGCGCTTACTCGCTGGCATACTGTTACTATTGATGGCGCTGTACATCGCCAGATTATGGTTTGCGCTTACCGCGCTTGAGCGGGCAGGCAGACATATATGGGCATTGGTCAGACCGCTGAGTCAGAAAGTCATGCCACTTGATAGTTTGCCTAAGGCTTACCTGTATGGGCTATGCTGGGGCTGGTTACCCTGCGGCCTGGTTTATTCAACATTGGGCTGGAGCCTGGCCAGTGGCAACGCCAGCCAGGGCGCGCTTATTATGCTTAGTTTTGGTATCGGCACTCTGCCGGCACTACTGACTTTTGGCAGTTTGGCTAGCCAGTTAACTACCTTTAAAAATAAACCCGCGGTACGATACAGCGCTGCCGGACTATTAGCGTTATATGGTATTTATACGATATACCTTGCTTTAAAAAGACTTGTTTTTTAAGCTGGATAAGTAATTTCAGGTACGGTCAGGAACTAAGATTATGCAACGATCAGCTATCAACTGTCAGGATTGTGGGTTTAGCCAGCTATGTTTACCTTTTTCGTTGAGTGAACAAGAACTCACCCGCTTAGATGACATTATTCAGCGAAAAAGGCCGTTGCATAAAGGCGATATGTTGTTTGAAAGCAATAAACCTTTAACAGCTTTGTATGCGATCCGGTCCGGGTCGTTCAAAACCTTTACCTTAACCGAGCAAGGTGAACAACAAATTACCGGTTTTCATCTGCCTGGCGATGTTATTGGTTTTGATGCCATTAATGCAGAAACGCATAACAGCTATGCAGAAGCCCTGGAAACCGGCATGGTGTGTGAAATACCCTACCCGAATCTGGAAGTATTACTGGATCAACTGCCGAAACTGCGTCAGCAGTTGATGCGGCTGATGAGCCAGGATATTCAGGCTGATCAGCAAATGATGTTGTTATTAAACCGAAAAACTGCAGAACAAAAACTGGCGACCTTTTTAAATCATTTGGCTCAGCGCTTTGGTAGCCGGGGGTTTTCTGAGAAAGCCTTTCGTCTATCGATGACCCGCAGTGATATCGGTAATTATCTGGGGTTAACAGTGGAAACCATCAGTCGCCTGCTGAGTAAATTGCATAAAGAAGAGCTTATTATCGTCGAAGGTAAGTTGATAAGTATTAAAAATCCAGCGGCAATGCAACAATTGGCCGGTAATTGTTAGTTTTTTTGATGTAGCACAATCTGAAGCTACCCCCGCTGCTTTTTTATTGACTACACTGTTTATCATCAGTTAGCTAAATAATACAGCAGGGAGTGAGCTATGAGTGTTTTCAGCAACATTTTAATCGTTCTAGATCCGTCAGATAGCCAGCACAAAGCCTTACAGCGTGGCCTGGAGTTAGCGCGAAAGCAATCGTGCAAACTTACCGCCTTTTTATCGGTATATGATTTTTCCTATGAAATGACCACGATGCTATCCGGTGACGAACGGGAATCGATGCGTCAGGCCGTGATCCATGACCGCGAGTTGTGGGTTGGCGAGTTGATTAACGATGCCAGAAATACCGGTATAGATATTAATTTAAAAGTGGTCTGGCATAACCGGCCATTTGAAGCGATAGTTCATGAAGTGCTGGAACACAATTTTGATTTAGTCATCAAGGGCACCCATAATCATGACGTGCTCAAATCGATGATTTTTACCCCTACTGACTGGCATATTTTGCGTAAATGCCCCTGCGCAGTATTGCTGGTAAAAGAACATGAATGGCCTGATAACGGCAATATTATTGCAGCCGTAAATGCCGGTAGTGAACAGGATCATCACCAGTCCCTGAACCAACGGGTGATCAGCAATGCCAAAGCGATGGCGCAGGTGCTGCAAGGTAAAGTTCATATGGTCAATGCTTTTCCCGGCACCCCGATTAATATCGCTATCGAAATTCCCGAATTTAACCCGCAGCAATATAACAGTGCAATGCGCCGGCATCATGAAAATGCGGTTGCTGAGCTTGCCAGTCAGTTTGACATGGCAGAAGAGGACACGCACGTGCTGGAAGGAATGCCGGAAGATATAATTCCGGCACTGGCCAAACAACTGGATGCCGAAATGGTGGTGATCGGTACCATTGGCCGCACCGGTTTTTCTGCCGCCATCATCGGCAATACTGCCGAACACCTGATTGATCAGCTTGATTGTGATGTTTTAGCGTTAAAACCAGCAAACTTTGTCAGTCCTTTAGCAAAACACTAAAATCCGCCCTATGGTATTGGCGCACACTTGGTTATAATGTGCGCCATTTTTCTGTAGGGTTACTGTCGTTATGTCTCATGCCGCGCAAGCAAAAGC
>NZ_JBFJPY010000014.1:0-47598 GCF_041616895.1 Arsukibacterium sp. | reverse complement strand
CATCCGCTGGCCAAGGTAAAAGACGGTGAAAATGCCCTGGCAATTCATAGCCGTTATTATCAGCCGATCCCTTTCGTGCTGCGGGGCTATGGCGCCGGGGCTGCAGTAACCTCAGCGGGGGTGTTCAGTGATATTATGCGGACCCTAAGCTGGCAGCAGCAGGTGTAATAACCATGAAGAATTCTACGATAGCCCGTTATTTTGCGCCGGCCTCAACCGGCAACTTTTCTGTTGGTTTTGATTTACTCGGCGCTGCCTTTGAACCTGTAGCAGTGGGAGATACAAACGACGCTTTATTTGGCGATGTGCTGGAAATAACCGGCGAGCAGAGTGAGCTCAGCTTACAGATCAGCGGTCGTTACCGCCATCAGTTGCCTGCCGACAGCAGTACCAATTTAGTCTTAAGCTGTTTTTATGCCTTTGAGCAAGCGGTGGGCAAACCTTTACCCCGCTTAGCACTGCATTTACAGAAAAACCTGCCGGTGGGCAGTGGTCTGGGCTCCAGTGCCTGCTCAATAGTGGTAGCTTGTTATGGCTTTAATGACTATTTTGGCCAACCATTGAACCAGCAGCAATTACTGCAGTTAATGGCTGAGGCAGAAGGCGGAGTAAGTGGTAGCGTGCATTATGACAATGTTGCGCCAAGTTTGCTGGGTGGCCTGCAATTAATGTTGCCAGGTAGCAAAAATGTGTGCCGCACCTTGCCCTGGTTCAGCCATTGGCGGGTGGTATTAAGCTACCCAGGCACCGTATTGTCCACCAAGGCTGCCCGGGAGGTATTACCCCGGCAGTTAACGTTGGCAGACAGTATTGAATTTGCCGGCATGCTGAGTCGTTTTGTCAGTGCGTTATATTGTCAGGACGAACCTGAAGCCATTGCGGCGCTGCAGGACTTAGTGGCTGAGCCCGCCAGGACAACGCTTATCCCTGAGCTGCCTGCACTGCGCCAGGCATTGACGACAAAGGGAGTGCTGCACCTGGGGATCTCGGGTGCCGGACCAACCTTATTTGCGCTGTGTCCGGACGACGCTACCGCTGCTAACGCTGCCGCTTATTTGCAACAGCATTATGAAAAAAACGCCGATGCCTGCACCCGGATTTGCCAATTATCAACTGCCGGCGCCAGAGCACTGGCCCTGCAACCGGCCGACGACGGCCAGAGGATGTGACAATGCAACTAACAAATTTAAAAGTGGCCAGCGAACAGGTAAGTTTTTTACACGCGGTGCGCCAGGGCCTGGGTAAGCAGCAAGGTCTTTTTTTTCCAACCAGCTGGCCAAAGCTGGATATTGAGGCATTGTTAGCCATGCCATTAGTAGAGCGCAGCTGCAGCATTTTAGCGGCGTTAATTGGCGATGAGCTGCCGCAGGCTGAACTGCTGGCGATGGTTGACCGCGCGTTTACGTTCCCGGCACCGTTAGTGCAGGTAACGGATAATATCAGTGCACTGGAACTGTTTCACGGGCCAACATTAGCCTTTAAAGATTTTGGTGGCCGCTTTATGGCGCAGGCGCTTGCCAAAGCACAATCAGAGCCGACTACCATTGTTACCGCAACCTCGGGTGATACCGGGGCGGCGGTTGCCCATGCTTTTTACCGCCAGAGCGGGGTAAAAGTGGTTATTCTGTTTCCTAAAGGCAAAATCAGCAGCCTGCAGGAAAAGCTATTTACTACTCTGGGGGATAACATCACCACCCTGGCGGTGGACGGCGATTTTGACCAGTGTCAGGCTCTGGTAAAGCAGGTGTTCGATAATAAAAGCCTGGTAGACGAGTTTAATATTACCTCGGCTAACTCAATTAATATCAGCCGTTTATTTGCGCAAATTTGCTATTACTTTGAAGCACTAGCGCAGGTACCCGCGGCACAGCGTCAGCAAGTGGTTATTTCGGTACCCAGCGGTAATTTTGGTAATTTATGTGCCGGCCTTATTGCCAAAGCACTGGGCTTACCTATCAAACGTATTATTGCTGCCACCAACAGCAATGATACCGTGCCGCGCTACTGGCGCAGTCAGCAATGGCAACCGAAAGCGACCGTTGCCACCTTATCTAACGCGATGGATGTCAGTGCGCCCAACAACTGGCCACGAATAGAGGCATTGCTGGCACAGGGAGTGATCCAGCGTGACGATATTGAAGCGGTCGCGGTAGATGAAGATGACACCCAGCTTAGCGTGCGCCAGCTGTGGCAACTGGGCTATTTAAGTGAACCGCATGCGGCCGTTGCCTACAAAGCGTTGAAGCGCAGCCTGGCACCAGATGAGTTTGGTATTTTCTTTGGTACTGCCCACCCGGCGAAATTTAAAGAGCAGGTTGAGAACATTCTGGGTAATCCCATTCAGTTGCCAGCAGCGCTCGCTGCCTGTGCTGCTGAGTCTGGACTTAGCATCGATATTGCGGCAGACTTCTCAGCCTTAGAGCAGGTGATCAGGACCTTAGACCGCACATGACAGATTGGCAGCAAATATTGGGTGAGCAAAAGCAGCAGCCTTATTTTCAGGCGCTGCTCTCTGAGGTGGCAGCGACTCGCAGCGCCGGCACCATCATATATCCGCCTCAGGCTGATGTGTTTAATGCCTTTAAACTTACCGAGCTGACCCAGTTAAAAGTGGTGATACTAGGGCAGGACCCTTACCATGGTCCAAATCAGGCGCACGGTTTGGCGTTCTCGGTACGGGACGGCGTAAAAGTGCCGCCCTCCCTGGCCAATATTTATAAAGAACTGGCAATGGAATATGCTGACTTTACGCCACCAGGCCACGGTAATTTACAAAGCTGGGCAGAGCAGGGGGTATTGTTACTTAATACCGTGTTAACTGTTATTGCCAACCAGCCCAACTCGCACCGCAAGTTAGGTTGGGAGCAATTTACCGATCAGGTTATCGGCGCGATCAGCAAGCATTGTCAGGGCGTGATCTTTTTGCTGTGGGGCAGCCATGCTCAGAAAAAAGCACGATTTATTGACGGTGAGCGCCATCATATTCTGACCGCACCGCATCCTTCGCCATTATCAGCGCACCGTGGTTTTTTAGGCTGCGGCCATTTTTTGCAAACCAACAGCCTGCTGCAAAACAGCAACCGCGAGGCCATCAACTGGCTTTCGGTTTGCCGTTAGGACAGGTGTGCCGCCACAAAAAGTGATGGCTTAAGCTAAAACAGCAACGCCCAATCAATGATTGGGCGTTGGCGTTATAACTCGATATCGGCCAGCTCTGGCTCTATGGTCCAGTCCATATCGCATAGCTCTTTTTTCAGGCGATGGCGCTCTTTTAACTCTTCAATTTCGCGCCATTTACGCTTAACAGCTTTGGGTTTTGCTGCCGGGCGTTCCAACATGTTCAGTAATTCTTCGAAGCTTTCCATAATACGGCCTCTGCTGATGTTGTTGTTATTTTCAACGAAAGTTCTACCACACTTTGTTGCAAAATAAAATAGTTAAGTGACAACAGCATGACAGCTATGCAAAAATTTCAAAAAAATCGCTATGCTCACTATTGGTCAGTACAATAGATATTGCGGTAGATATTGCGGTAAAAATCCAAAAGGAACCGGCATGAAAAAAGTTGCTATTGTTACCGGTGGAAGCCAGGGTATTGGCTATGCCATCATTGAAAAATTGCTGGATGAGCAATACCAGGTGTTTAATCTGGATATTGTGAAAGGTGAGCGTGGTGAATACCGGCAGTGCGATGTGAGTCAGGTTGCAATGGTAAAACGCGTTATTCAGCAAATTCTGCTGGAAACTGGCCGGGTAGATTTATTAGTGTCAAATGCCGGTCGTCATATCAGTGCCGATATCGAAGCCACAGACGAAGCCACGCTGGATAGCTTGTTTGCGCTTAATGTCAAAGGCGCCTACGCCGCTGTGCAGGCAGTATTGCCGCAAATGCGCAGCCAGCACAGTGGTGCCATTGTGCTGATCGCCTCAGATCAGGCGCTGATCGCCAAGAAAAACTCTTTTGCTTATAACCTGAGTAAACATGCCCTGGCCTCCATGGCCAAAACAACCGCGCTGGATTATGCCCGTTTTAGTATCCGGGTGAATGCCGTCTGCCCGGGTACCATTGAAACGCCGTTGTTTCATCAGGCCATTGACCGCTACTGCGCCAATAGTGGTGCGGATAAAGCAGCAGTAGTGGCAGATGAAGCCGCAGAGCAACCATTGGGTCGCTTAGGGCAGCCAGCAGAAGTTGCGGCGCTGGTGGCCTTTCTGGCAAGTGACAATGCCCGTTTTATAACCGGTAGCCTGCAGGTTATTGATGGTGGTTATACTTGCCAGTGAACAATCAGGTTATGGAGATCATCGACCCGCATTTACATTTGTGGCAGCTTAGCGCAGGCGATTATCACTGGCTGCGAACCGGTAACGCACCTGTCTGGCCGGATAAAGCTTTGTTGCAAGGCGATTTTTCCGCAGCTGACTTGCAGCTGGCCCCACCGTTTCGTCTGGCCGGGCTGGTGCATATTGAGGCCGGTTTTGATAATCAGGTACCAGCGCGCGAACTTGCCTGGTTGGCGCAGCAAAAGGTTGCTATTGCGCACCGGGCAGTGGCATTTTTAGATTGCAGCCTGCCATTGGCGCAGGTGCTGGCTAATTTGCAGACGCTGCTGCCGTATCAGCCTGCTGGGGTACGGCATATTTTTGAAGGCGATGATGAGCGCTGGCTGCATGCGCCGCAGTTGCTGCAAGTCGCCCGTGAGTTAGCCCGGCATAACCTGTTGCTCGAAGTACAATGCACCCTGGCCAGCGCTAAAAACGTCGCCAGAATTGTGCAATTAGCAGAGGCGTTTCCTGATTTAAAGCTGGTGCTAAACCATGCGGGTTTAGTAACGCCTGATAATTTTTCTCTGTGGCAAACAGGCATACGCCAGTTGGCACCGCTGGCCAATGTCGCGATGAAATTATCTGGCTGGGAGCTGTTAAATGCAGGTCGCTACAGTATGGCAGAGTCTGCCTGGCAGCAGCAGGTATTCGCTGCCGTGCTACGTGAGTGGCCAGCGAAGCGGCTAATGCTAGCCAGTAATTTTCCGTTATGTTTGTGGCAGGGCAGTTATCAGCAGCTATGGCAAGGCTATCATCAGCTGCTTGAAAACCTGGGACTTAGCAAAACTGGCTGGCAGCAACTGAGTGCAGGAACAGCCAGAGCTTGGTATGGGTTTCCCGGTGGTTAAACAGCCATTGCTGGCTGTTTAACCAACATCGATTTTAACCTTTTATCTCCACCCGCTGTGAGCGCATCACAATCTCGTCGTTAAGCTCAATGCCGGTGCCTCCGATACGTCAAAAAAACCGTTTACAGGCTACTTTTCTTAATAATTTTAAGGAACTTACTAGAGAAGTATCAATCGCGGGTTTCAAATAAGTCCGTCTAGCCCATGCTTAACCGCACCTGCTAAGGATATAGATTCAAATGCCATCTGCAGCAGAAAGATATTTAATCTGTTAAGTAATTAAGCTCCATCCTTTAACAAGAAAATTATAAAAATTTAGTTTCCATAAATAAAATAGATAATTATATTTCTTAAAGGTTAATTTAGAGTATACAAATAATGAAAATATATATTTTATTGTTTTTAATTTTTTGTTCGCATTCTCTTTCGGCTTCAGAGCAACAAGACGATGTGGAGCATATTGTGGTAACGGGAACGCCTTTGGCACCATTGCCGAATAACTTAGATGTATTTGCTTTATTTCAACAACAATGGAATAACGATTTGTTGGCTGAGGGATTAAATGACAACTCGTATGTAGAGTCTACCAGCGATGACGATGATAAGGAGGCAGACTGCAACAATAATCCATCATCTGATAACCCAGTAATTTATTCATCTGGAGCTAAAACATTCACCCACAATGACATTCCTTCTCTAGGTCGGTCTCCTTTTTCAGTTACCCGTGTTTATAACTCTGCAATGGGATTGGGAGTCTTTGGCCGCGGGTGGTCGGCTAATATTGAAAACAAATTAACGTTTAAAACCTTTGGATCGGGAACGCGCTTAACCTGCCCTCCAACGAAGGACTGTAGTCAAGTAGGAGAACTGGTTAGTATTACTTTTCAGATTCAAGGTAATAGTTATACCTACTTTTGGGTGGACAGTAATAACCGCTGGGAAGATCGCAAACCAGAAACCATTGGGTACGCAGTTAAGAATGCTAATGGTACTTGGACCCGTTATGGTGATGATGGTTCGGTCGAGCATTATAACGCGGTCAGCGGCTATTCACAGACGAGCTTATTAACAGAAAGGTCTAACAGACATGGGCAAAAGCTTCGTTACACTTATATAAGTGGAAAGTTGTCAAGTATCACAGATGATTATAATAAATCACTCCGATTTTACTGGGTAGACTCAGTTATTTCGAAAATCACTACACCTGCGAATGTAAATTATATATATACCTACCTTAGCAATGGCAGGCTTAGTGACGTTACCTATCCAGAAGCAAAATATTCGTTGAAGTACCATTATGAGGATACAACCAAGCCTAATTTAATTACAGGAGTGTCGATAGGAGGAGCTCGCTATTCTGTTAATTCATATAATGCTAGTTCTAAAGTGTCAAAAAGTGGTTTAGCTGGAGGAGTAAATGAATCAACCTTTACATACACATCAGCCGCTACTACAGAAACTAATGCTCTTGGAGCCAACACGGTATTTAATTTTACAAATTCGCTCGGACGTAAACGTTTGACAAGTACTAACCGACCTGCGTCGGCATCATGTTCTGCAGCTATTGCTCATGCATCTTACAGTTTACAAGGGCATCAGATTTCTCGAACAGACTGGAATGGTAACTCAACCAAGTTAGCTTTTAACAGTGCGGGTCAAAAATTATCAGAAGTCACCAAAGATAATGTACTTATTCATTACACGCATACCCCCGACAACCAAATTGAAAGTGTTACCTGGTATCACAGCGCCCCAAGCAACTGTGTCGCAGGTACGTTTTGTGCAGCCGATTCAGGTAGCAAGTTACTAAGTAAAACTAACTATACTTACTATGACAATAATCATGCTGCTAAACGGCGGACAAAAACAGTAACGCAGGTCCAGTATCCTGAAAATGGCTTAACGTATGAAGAACGCACAAGTGAATACAGCTATGTTGTTTCGGGAAATAAGTTAATCAGTATGAGTGTTGATGGTCCGTTACCAGGTAACAGTGACGAAATATCAACACTTTTCGATAATGCCGGTAATATCCAAGAAATAACTAATAACTTGGGCCAAAAGCAAACCTTTGGCGATTATGATTTACGGGGGCTTCCTGGTTACAGTATTGATGCTAATAATGTTAAAACAGAGTTTCAGTATGACAACCGGGGAAATGTAACTACCGCTTCAAAATTTCTTGATTCCGGTACGCAAGTTACTTCGATAATTTACAACCGGTTTGGCAAGCCAGAGCTTGTTACTGCAAGCTCTGGTGCATACATAAAGTATTATTATGATTTTGCGGGTCGTTTAGTCCAGCAAAGGCTGCCAAGTACTCATGCCAGCGGCCAAATTCAGATAGTGGGAGACGAAGATTACTTGCATTTCTATTACGATAAGTTAAGTAATGTCACCCAGGTAAAGGCTGAAACAGAAATCGTTAAGCGGCAAGCAGTAAATCCTGGTGGCTCTAGGCCTGGTGGCGGGCTCACCTTCGTAAATATAGCGAGCTATGATGTTCATTACACAAAAAATAACGTGTACGACAACCTTGGTCTGCTGAATAATGTACCGGGTAATAATGGCCAGAGGTTAACCTATACCTATGACGGTAACCTCAATGTTAAAACCGTTACTGATGTATTAGGCAGAAAAACAACCTATACCTACGACAGCTCAAACAGGTTAAAAACAGCGACCAGACCGGATAATAAAATTGTTAGATATGATTACGATGTATTTGGCAATTTAGTTAAAGTAACTGACGCCAGAGCGAAGGTTACCCAATACACATACAATGTTTTTGGTGAACGGTTAACGCAAGTAAGTCCAGATACCGGTACAACTACTTACCTGTATGATCTGGGGCAGCTTAGTCAGATAATTCATCCAGATAATACTAGTACTTATTATTTCTACGATGGTGCTAACCGGGTCGAGCAGTTAAGTAGTGCGAGCGGAACCATCACTTACACATATGACAGTTGTACTTATGGCATCGGTCGCCTATGCCGTATCGATGACCCAAGTGGTAGCACTTCGTATCAGTACAATTCAGCAGGGCAGGTTACTCATACTACCACCGTAATACAAGGTAGCAGTTTTGCGGTTGTAAATCAGTTCGATGTCCATAGCCGTTTAAGTCAGGTTAATTACCCGGGTAACAGAAGTATTCGTTACAGCTATGATGCAGCTGACAGGCTTAACAAGATTGAAGCAGGTATAAATGGCACTTGGTCAACTGTAATTAGCCAGATGGATTACTTGCCTTTTGGTCAAAGTACCGGTTATGGCTATGGAAACGGCTTGTGGCATAACCGCAGTATCGACAATGATGCGCGGATACACAAAATTACCACCGATACCGTTCAGGACTTAACCTATAGCTACAATACGGTTAATGAAATGACGGATATCAGCAATCTTCGCAACTCCGCTGCAAGCCAAACCTATGGATATGACAATCTGTCACGGTTACGCAGTGCAAGTGCGACCGTCCGGTCAGAGTCCTGGTTGTACGACGACAATAGTAATCGTACGCAGACCACACTGGCAGGGGTGGTTTCCAGCCATACCACAGCCAGCAGCAGCAACCGGTTAACAAGTACAGCTAAGACAGGGTTAGCGAGGAGTTTTACTTACGATGGTCGGGGTAATGTAAAGCAATTAACGGCGGCAGATGGTGCAGCCTTAACGTTGACATATAATGGCTTGGGCCATGTAACCAGCCTTAAAAGAAATACCGTTACTACAAATTATCTTACCAATGGTTACAATCAGCGGGCGTACAAAAGTGGTGCTGGGGGCACATACCGTTATCTCTATGGTGCTGATGGCCAGTTAGTTGCAGAAACAGCAAGCGACAGTAATGTGCTGAACAGTATTTATATCCGCTTTGAGGGGCAAGTGGTCGGCGTAATCCGGGGTAGCAGCTTGCATTATGTGCATAACGACCATTTAGGCCGGGCAGAAGCCATTACCAATGCCAGCAAAGCCGTAGTATGGCGGGCGCACAACCTGGCGTTTGACCGGGTAGTGATAACCAACAGTATTGGAGGGTACCATCTGGGCTTTCCAGGCCAGTACTACGATATAGAGTCTGGTTTATGGTACAACTGGCATCGGTATTATGACGCCTCCATCGGCCGGTATTTGCAGAGCGACCCGATTGGTTTAGCGGGTGGGTTAAATACTTATGGGTATGTTGGGGGAAATCCTGTCAAATGGACTGACCCCACTGGTTTGGATTTAACAGTTTGCATTTATTCTGGGGCGGGCGGTTTTGGGCATGTTGGTATTGGTGTAAATACAAGTAGCACTAGAGGGTTTTATCCTGATGACAATGCTTCAGGTAGTCCGTTGACAGGTAAACCCGGAATTGTGTTATCTGATGATAGTAATAAACAACAATCTTGCAAAACAATGGAGACAACCAAAGAGCAGGATGATGCTGTTGCAAGCTTCATTAATAATTATCAGGGTGAGTACGTATTTACAGGCAACAATTGCGTTAACTTTGTTCGAAATGCTTTGGATTTAGCTGGAATTGAATCATCAACTACTATCCGTCCAAAACCTTTTTTCAGATCTCTACATAAGGAATGAAAATGCTTTTTTATATTGTAGTTGCTGGATTGATAGGGGGCACGATTCCTACAATTTGGCTAATTTTGTATTATTTTCATCCCAATGGAAAATCTTTTTTATTTGAGTTACCGGCTTGGGTGGAAACTGTATTTGTAGCCCTCTGTCCTGGCTCATTACTGCTGTTGTCTGATCCATTAGATAACAGTTACTCCACTCCTGTTATTGTAGTATTAACTAACGTCATTTTATACGGTTTAATTGGTCTACTACTTTGGGTGGGATGGTACCGAAGTAGAACTGTATTATTCGTGCTACTAGTTGTGTCACTGATTTATGTCTACAAAATTTACACTCTATAACAGACAAAGTGCTATCCCAGTATCTGAACAATACTGGGACAGTGAAAAACTAAGCTGGTATAACTATTTCCGGGATTATGACGCAACAACTGGCAGATACCTGCAGAGCGACCCGATAGGGTTAGCGGGTGGGTTTAATACTTATGGGTATGCTTCAAGCAATCCTATTACAAGGGTTGATAGCAGCGGTTTAAAAGACTGTGAGGCAAATGATAACTGCGTTGATAAGTGTCTTCAGGACAACTATGGTGAGTTTTATACTAATGTAAATCACTTTAACCCTTTAGGATTATTGTCAGTGGGCGTGCAGGCATATTCGAGTGTGACAGAAGCCTACGCAACTCCACGAATTAACCGAGGTTTATATACAAAATATGACGACAAGGGATTTTCTAATGCGGTGAGACAAGGTGGAGCCTTGAAAGTATTAAAAAGTGCAAATGCTGCAAGTGCGGTGGCAGCGTCCTTTGCATTGCCTTTTGTTGTTACTGCTAACATTGTGTGCGAACTGAGGTGTAGTTAATAATTATGAAATCAATTTTCAAGCTAGCTTCAGCACTTATTGGCGTTTATTTAATAATTTGTGGGCTATATTTTCTATTTTTCTCCGGTCGGGAAATGACATTTTTAGAACTTATATCGTTTTATGGCGCTATTTTTCTAGGAATGGTTTTTATAGCCTACACCTTCGGAATATTTGGTAAACGTAGCAAATTCTTTCATTGAGGAAACAACGTGGCCGTGCCTTGCTTGTTGGACGCGACCACTTAGGCCGGCCAGAAGTACTTACCAACCAAAGCAAAGCGGTAGTATGGCGGGCCAAGCTGGAAGCGTTTGACCGGTCGGTACTTACTACTAGCATTAATAATTTTATGATAGTTTTTCGTTGCTACGAGGCGTTATCTTGGTGAAAAATTGGGAATTAGGTGTCAGTAATATCGGGAAAGTAGCTAATAATATCCATATTTTTATGAGGCACAGCAATAATATCGATAATGCTGTTACCTATCAGGTAAAATATCACGTGCTGCCCTTGATGGAAGCTGTAATAACCTTCATGGACATCAGTGCGATGTTTGCCAAGCAGGGGATTTTCAGTAAGCCATTTAAAGCGCTTTTCGATCTGTTTTAAATAGTGGTTACGCTGCGCTTCGCCCCACGTTGTCTCAGTGTAGCGTCCAATATTTTTCAAGTCGTCCCTGGCACGAAAGGTAACCCGGTAAGTATTAGCTGTTGTTTGCGCCACTAAGTTCCAGCATCCAGTTCATCTATAAGCGAATCCATAGAGAAGCTTTCGACAAAAGTACCATTGTGGGCTTGTGTTGCACCTTCGGATAAATGCGCTCGTAACGCTTCCAGTTTGCTCTTACGTTCTTCCATGGCTCGCAGAGCATCGCGAACCACTTCACTGGCAGAACCATAACGGCCGCTGGACACTTCATTCTTAATGAACACTTCCCAATGCTCGCCTAAACTTAGACTTGTAGTTGCCAAGTGGCACCTCAGTTATATTCAAAATTAACAATTATGAATATAGTTTGTGCCCAAGTGTTAAGCAAGGACTAAACCATAAGTTTTCGGTTGGCCTACTCTTCGGTTCTTGATTAGTTGGGTTAAGTTAACCTAACCAAAAAAACAAAGCGTGACCCCGGGGTAGCTGGCTGGCAGCAACTAAGTGCCGGCGCAGCCAGAGCCTGGTACCGGCTTAATTCAAACTAACCAGCCGCTGCCAGGCTATTTAATCTCAACCCGCTGTGAGCGCATCACAATCTCGTCGTTAAGCTCTATGCCGATACCCGGCGCTTCAGATACCTGGAAAAAGCCATTTACCGGCTGCGGGTCCTGAATACACAGTTCGCGGTTCCACTTTTTAATGGCATAAGTATGGTGCTCATGAATTAAAAAGTTGGGTATGGCAGTTTCCAGGTGCAGCGCTGCGGCAGTTGCTACCGGGCCACCGCAAACGTGGGCCTGAATGCGTACGTCAAAAATATCGGCGTAGTCACAGACTTTTTTCGTTTCGGTAAAACCACCACAGAGGCCAATATCTGGCTGTAGTACGTCGATGCTTTGATCTTCTAAATAAGGCCGCACACCCCAGCGATTATACAGCCGCTCGCCACCGGCGATAGGTACCGCTACTTTATCGGCTACCTTGGCATGCAATGAATGGTTTAGATAATTCACTGGCTCTTCAAAGTACATGCAGTCGAATTCTTTGGCTATTTCGCCAATCTGAATGGCTGAGGTGGCACCTGGCAGGCTGTGGCATTCAAAAATAATATCCACTTCATCGCCTACGGCGTCACGAATGGCCTGCATTCTGGCCCGGTACAGCTTCATTTCGGTGCGGGAGATAATATTAGTGCGATCGTAGTAAGTGTTGCCGTCTTTATCGTACTGAATCGGGTCAACTTTTACGGCGTCATAACCCTCTGCAATGGCTTTTAGTGCGGCCTCAGCATATTGCTCGGGGTGAACCAGCGCTTTAAATTCCGGGCCCCAGTCGAACTGCAGTTGTGAGGCATAGGTACGCAACTTGTCGTTCACCTTACCACCTAACAGCTGATATACCGGTAAATTCAGGGCTTTACCTTTAATGTCCCATAGCGCAGTATCAATAGCGCTCATGGCTGAGTAGATAACCGGGCCGCCGCCTAAACCCCAGAAGCTTTCGCGTAGCATCCGTGACCAGAGTTTCTCGGTTTGAAACGGGTCATGGCCGATTAAAAAGGCCTCTGCCATTTCTTTTATCATCGCGGCTGCGGCGCTGTGGCCTAAATCGTAAGCCAGACCGGCTTCGCCCACGCCGCTGATGCCTTCGTCGGTATGAATGCGAACAAAAACCGGGGTCCAGGCCGGGCGATCGGGGCAAAAAATATCAAACACTTCTACGCGGGTAACTTTCATCGTAACTCCTGTTAGGTTTGCAACGGTTACTGAGCAAAACCGGGGGCAAGCCGGTAGGCTTTACGCAGCATCGCCGGCCAGGCTAATTGGCCACCAGTGCTGCCGCTGTGTACTACTTTGGCTTGCTGACTAATATTGTCGACTATCGGCTGGGCCACCGGGATCACCGGCTGGCCACTGGCTTGTAGCGCCAGTTGAATTTCACAGGCGCGCTGTAAATCATAAAAACGCATAAAGGCATCACCGACCGTTGGCCCGACTGTCAGGCCACCATGGTTCACCAGTAACATATGGTTATGCTGGCCTAAATCAGCTTGTAAGCGGGCCTTTTCATCCTGATTAACCGCTAAACCTTCATATTGATGATAGGCCAGGGAGCCTAACGAGAACATGGCGTATTGGCTTAGCGCCAGCAAGCCTTGCTGCTGGGTCGCCACCGCAATGGTTTCTTTGGTATGCAGGTGAATAACGCAATGCGCATCAGCGCGTACTTCGTGAATAGCACTGTGAATGGTAAAGCCAGCCGGGTTAATCTGAAAGGGCGTATCATCCAGAATATTGCCGTCTAAATCTACTTTCACCAGATTAGAGGCGGTAACTTCATCAAACGTTAAACCAAAAGCATTCACTAAATAATGGTTGGTACCCGGCAAGCGGGCGGACAAGTGAGTATAAATTAAATCGCCCCAGCGGTGATGCTCGACCAGCCGGTAGCAGGCAGCTAAATCCAGCCGCAGCTGCCACTCTTGTGCGCTGACCTTGTCGCGTAAATTAAGTTTGGGTAAAGGCTGCAAGGCTTACCTCCGGCAAACGGCCAGCGAAGCGCTGGCAAATAGATGTTCAGAAGTCTAAGGGAGTTACCAGTAGGGATCAATGCGGCTGCAGAAATAAAATCGCTGCAACTAACCATGTTGCAGCGACTGCTGGCAGTATTAACTTTTTTGAGCTAAACCTTAGTTCTGAGCAGCCATAAACTGCTTAATTAACGCGGCGGTAGAGCTGTCGAAACTGTCGCTGGCTTTACCGGTAAGCGCCTGATAAATCGGGCCGGATAATTGTTTACCGAGCTCAACACCCCACTGATCAAAGCTATTAAGTTGCCAAATCGCCCCCTGGCAAAATACTTTGTGCTCATACAAGGCGATTAATGCCCCTAAATAGAAGGGCGACAACTCCGGCAACAATAAAGTATTACTGGGTTTATTACCTGGCGATACTTTATGAGGCGCCAGTGTACTGGCTTCCTGCTGGCTCATGCCTTGCGCCAAACACTCAGCAGTGGCCTCTTCCAGCGTTTTTCCCTGCATTAGGGCCTGCGTTTGGGCAAAACAATGAGCAGCCAGGCGGTTATGCTGGTCTTTTAGTGGGTGCTTAACTTTTAACGGCAGGATAAAATCGGCTGGCACCGCTAAGGCACTCTGGTGTAACAACTGATGATAGGCATGCTGGCCATTGGTGCCGGCATCGCCCCAGATCACCGGTGCGCTGGCATAGGGCAGTGCTTTGCCATTGCGATCTACACCCTTACCATTACTTTCCATATCCAGTTGCTGCACATAAGAAGGCAACAAGCGTAAATAGTGGCTATATGGCAACAGTGCCTGTGCCTGGCAGCCATGGCCATTAATGTACCAGATACCAAGCAATGCCATAATTACCGGCATATTCTGCTCAAACGGGCTATTAAAGAAATGCTTATCCATTGCTTCGGCGCCTGCCAGCAGCTGCTTAAACTGCTGATTGCCAATCATCAGCGCAACCGGCAGACCAATTGCTGACCAGAGTGAATATCGGCCACCTACCCAGTCCCACATCGGCAGAATATTTTTCTGTTCAATACCAAATTCGGCGGCAGCAGTAATATTGGATGAGGCGGCCCAGAAGTGATGGGCAATGGCCTTTTTGTCAGCGCCATGCTCGGTAAACCATTGGCGGATAGCCAGGGCGTTTTGCTTGGTTTCTTCTGTGCCGAATGATTTCGATGCCACCACCACCAGTGTAGTAGCAGGATTTAGCCCCGCCAGAATATCGCTTACCACGGCGCCATCAATATTGCCGGCAAAATGTAATTTAACCGGGCTGCAGTGATAGGGCGTAAGCGCTTCAACTGCCATTTGCGGCCCTAGCAGCGAGCCTCCAATGCCGACCCAGATAAGATCGGTAACCGGATTACCCTGATAACCAAGATACTGTTGCTGGTGCAGCGTATCGACCAGCGCGGCCATTCTGGCACGGCATTCGGTAATTTGCTGGCCAATATCTTCGCCGTTCAAGGTTAATTCGGTTACATCTTGCTGACGCAAACGACAATGCCATACCGCTCGCTGCTCGGTATTGTTAATCGCGTCACCGTGTTGCATTTGCTGGCGCAGCTTATCAATACTGCTATCGGTTGCCAGTTGCTGCAGGGCTTGCCAACTGGCATCGTCAATTAGGTTTTTGGCATAATCCAGCGTTATACCACAGGCACTGGTGGTATAACGAGCTGTCCGCCCGGGATCATTTTTAAACGCCTCGCGTAAATGACCATCTTTTGTCAGCCGGGCAAGCTGACTTAGCTTAATAATCTGACCAGGCTCTTGGGTTAAACTGTCCGACATAAGCTGCTCCTGTGCTGCATCCATTCTTTACTAATCCTGACCGGGTTTATACCTGGCTGGCGATTAATTGTTCCAGCTTGCGTTGGTCAACGGCGAATTTGCGAATACCTTCAGCCAGCTTTTCCGTTGCCATCGCATCTTCGTTCAGCTGCCAGCGAAACTCACTTTCAGTAAGAGCGGCAGGCTTGGGCGTATTGGCGCCGCCATCGCGCAATTTTACATCCAGGCTACCTGTTTGCTTACTTAATTCATCCAGTAACCCCGGGCTAATGGTTAAGCGATCACACCCTGCTAATGCCAGTACTTCACCGGTATTGCGGAAACTGGCGCCCATCACCACCGTTGGGTAGCCATGTTCTTTGTAAAAATGATAAATATCACGCACCGACAGCACGCCCGGATCAGTTTCGGCGGTATAGTCTTGTTTGGTATTCGCTTTGTACCAATCGAGAATACGGCCGACAAACGGTGAAATAAGATATGCACCTGCCTCAGCACAGGCCCGGGCCTGTGCCATATGAAATAGTAAAGTAAGGTTACACTGAATACCTTGCTGCTCCAGCTGACGGGCGGCCTGAATACCTTCCCAGGTTGAGGCAACTTTAATCAGAATACGATCGGTGCTGATGCCATTCTGCTGATACAATTCGACCAGTTGCAGCGCCTTGGCTACCGTAGCCTCGGTATCAAAGGATAAACGTGCATCTACTTCTGTTGATACCCGGCCAGGAACCAGCTTACTGATGGCTGTGCCGACATCAACGGCAAATTTGTCGCAGGCTAATTCCAGCACGGCAGCGTCGTCATTGGCATGGGTTTTAGCATAACTAATGGCAGCTGACAGCATGGGCTTAGCAAAATCGAGCTGACTCGCGTTTAGTAAGAGTGATGGGTTAGTAGTGGCATCTACAGGCCGGAATTGCTCTATCGCACCCAAATCGCCACTATCTACCACCACGGTAGTCACCGCTTTAAGTTGACTTAATAAATCGCTCATATTGTTTAATTACCATTTTTTTAAAGTATTTTAGGGTTTATAACGCTTTCAAGCAATAAATGTAGGAATATTACTACAAAAGCGCCAGGGTGTGACCAGGTTGCCCGAATAATCGTTGCACCTGATCCGCTAAATTACTATATTGCCATGGCGCGAATAGGCGCCGTTCGTACCATTTCCCAGTTTACCGATCACCTTAGCACAGGACATAAATGATCTTACAAAGACGGTTCTATAAAAGTAAAAAATTGTTGCTGGTTGAAGATTGTGAACCGGTGCGTGCTTCGATCAAAGGTATGTTACAACAAATCGGTTTCACAGAGATTACTGCCGTTGCCGATGCCAGCGCTGGTCTGATGCAAGCAGAGCAGCAGCAGTTTGATTTTATTGTAGCGGATTTTCAGTTAGGAGATGGCAAAGACGCTAGTCAGTTTTTTGCTGAATTAAAATTACAGGGTTTGCTGAAGCCCGGTGCCTGCTTTGCCATTATTTCTGCCGAACCAGTGCGCCAGCCAGTGCATGGTGTATTAGGTGGGCAGCCAGATTGTTATTTACTGAAACCTTTTAGCTTCATCGAGTTAGAGAAAAAGTTGGCTAAAGCATTTCAAACCGCTATTGCATTACGCAAAGTGTATCAGGCGGCCATAGCTGAAGATTACCGTGGCGCGCTCGTGCACGCAGACGACGTGGTAAAACAACACCCGGCCCTTACCCTGCAAGCGCTGCGCTTAAAAGCTGAGGTGATGCTGATGGCAGGAGATGCGGCATCGGCCCTGGCACTTTATCAGTCTATTTGTCAGCAGCGTGACTTTAGTTGGGCCAGTCTTGGTCAGGCGCTGGCGTTAATTCAGCTGACACGTTATCAGGAGGCTACGGTTCAGTTACAAAGCCTGGCAAAGCTCGATGAGTTAAGGCCTGAAGCGCTGGCCTGTCTGGTGCAGCTGGCGTTGCTGCAAAACGAACTGGGCCAGGCAAAAGACGGGGTACATGAATTACTGCGATACAATGCAACGGATACCCTTTACCAGCAATATTATGGCAACTTATTGCATTTAACGGATGAAGATTCTGCCGCTGTCGATTATTGGCAGAAATTGCTGCGGCAATACCGTTTCTCGGCGTTTGATCATATTGAGCCTTATCTGGCGCTGAGTCGCAGTGTCTTGCGCTCCGCCCAGCTGGCAGATTTAGCCGGGTATAAGCAACTTTTACAGCAGTTTTTTGATACCCTGAGCAGCATTCCATTAAAGTTGTTGACCGGCCCTGGGGCGGCGCAGCAAAAAATATTGCTGGCTCATGGTTATTTGTTACGCGGCGAAGGCGCCAAAAGCGAACAACTGCTTTCGGAGGTGGACGCGGTAAAAATGCGATTGCCATTAAGTAGTTTAATGGATTTGGCCTGGTATTATTTTTCCGCTGACAATATCAAAGAGGTGAAGGTATTGCTGCAACAAGCCGGCATGCTCGCCGAAACCTTAAGCAAGAGTGGCCAGGGTATTGCGCCGCTGTTAGTCAAACACTTTACCAAAATGCTGGCGGCGCGAACTCAGCAACTACGACAGTGGCAGCAACTAGGTACTGAGCAACTGCAGGACAATACGCTCAAAGCGGCGTTGCAAAGCCTGCGTAGTGCCTTTTTGCTCTGTCCGGCGCATCGGACAACCGCCCTTAATCTGGTGCAGGTGCTTGGTATGTTGCCTGCTCATAAGGCTTTAGTTTCTTTAGCTGCTGCGGCGTTGGGGCAATTAAACAGCTGCGCACTGAGCAGTGCTGAACGTAGCAGATTAACGACTTTAACCAATAATTTATCAGAGCTTTATCTGGACTAGCCGGCGCGAGGCGGCGTAGTTACCTTAGCGATTTTGAATAAGTAATACAGGTGCTTTTTATGTTGATGGTTGTATCTCCCGCAAAAGATCTTGATGCCAATCCCGTTTCATTAAAACTGGCAACCACTAAGCCGGCGTTATTGCCACAAGCGGCAGAGCTGGCAGCACTGTGCAAGCAGCTTAGCCCGGCAGAGCTGGGTTCACTAATGCATATCAGCGACAAGCTGGCCGGTTTAAATGCCGCCCGCTTTAGCGAGTGGCAGCCAGATTACACCGAAAATGAGGCAAAAGCGGCGTTGTTTATGTTTAACGGCGATGTTTATCAGGGCCTGGATGCCGCAAGTTTAACCACGTCAGAGCTTGAGTTCAGTCAGCAGCACCTGCGTATTTTAAGTGGTCTGTATGGCGTGTTACGTCCACTGGACCTTATGCTGCCATACCGGCTGGAAATGGGCACCAAATTAGCCAATGCCTCAGGCAAAGACTTATATGCGTTCTGGCAGCGGCAAATTACTGAGAATCTTAATAATCAGCTAACTGAAATTAACACTGATGTGCTGCTTAATCTGGCATCGCAAGAATACTTTAAAGCGGTTAAACCTAAAGCGCTGCAAGCCAAAGTGGTTACCCCCATATTTAAAGACTATAAAAATGGCCAGTATAAAATCATCAGCTTCTTTGCCAAAAAAGCCCGCGGCCTGATGGCGCGCTTCGTTATTCAACAGCAACTCACTGACTCTAAAGCTATTAACGATTTTAACCTGGCGGGTTACCAGTATAGTCGCGAAGATTCAACCGCAGATAAACCGGTGTTTTTGCGCCAGCAGCCAGAATAATTACCCAAAGGTGGCAGAAGGCGCTTAGGCTTTGCTGACATTTTTGCTAAAATGGCAGCCTGTCTGTTGTTGAGCCTTTAGCATGAAATTTCCCGGCCTGCGTAAAATTAAACATTACTTTCCTGTATCTCAGCCAAAGCCACAATTGCCAAGCTTTGAAGTACGCCCTGAACTGGACACCTACATTGTAGGCCTGGACCAAACCATTGTTGATGTGGTCGCCAGCGTCACTGACGATTTTTTGACTCGTTACGATATTCAAAAAGGGCTTTCCAATCTGGTGGAGCATGCTACGGCTAATGCGATTTATCAGGAATTGGTCAGTAAGCAGGCGATATCAGATCATTTTGCCGGTGGCACTATTGGTAACACCATACATAACTATTCCGTGCTCGCAGACGATAAGTCAGTATTACTTGGGGTGATGTCTGCCAATATTGCCCTGGGATCGCCGGCTTATCATTATGTTTGCCATACCAGCTCAAAAGTAGATATGAACCATTTACAGGGAGTGGCCGGCGATATTGGCCGCGGTATTACCATGATCACCCCGGATGGTGAACGCACCTTTGTTATCGATCCCAGTGATATGGATCAACTGGAACCGGACTATATTCCCACTGACATTATTGCCGCTTCTTCCGCTTTTGTGGTTAGTGCTTATCCGCTTCGGGCAACCAATCAGCCGATTCAGCGGGCCATGCACAAGGCGCTGGAAGATGCCAAAGCACATGATGTTCCGGTAGTTATGAGCTTAGGTACCCGGCATTTGGTAGAAGAAAACCGCGAGCAAATTATCAGTACCATTAAAAATTACGTTAATGTGCTGGCGATGAACGAGTTGGAAGCCGAAGCGCTGACTGGTTTTGCTGACCCGTTAAAAGCAGCGGAAGCCATTCTGGACCATACCGATATGGTGTTGATCACCGCCGGAGCTGAGGGCCTGTATTTATGCGGCCATACTGATGACAGCGTAAAACGGGAAAGCAGTAACCCGATTAAGTCGGCCAGCCTGGCCGACTTTAACCAATATGAATTCAGCCGGCCGATGCTACGCAAATACTGTGAGCAACCCATCAAGGTGTATTCGCATATTGACCCTTACCTGGGCGGGCCAGAGCGGATTAAAAACACCAATGGTGCCGGCGATGGTGCGCTGTCGGCCATTTTGCATGATATGGCAGCCAATCATTTTCATAAGCAGGTGCAGCCGTTATCCGGTAAGCATGAAATGCCGTATCTGGCGTATTCCAGTTTTGCCCAGATTTGTAAGTATGCTAACCGGGTAAGTTATGAGATTCTGGTGCAGAACGCCCCACGCTTATCGAAAGGCTTACCCGAGCGGGAAGACAGCCTGGAAGAAGCGTACTGGGAGAGATAATAAATAGGCCCCGCGAAGCGGGGCCTATTTATTATTGAAATACGCTGTTTAACATCCGGAAGGTGCCGGCGTCCGCATCCATTTCAACCGGGGCGCCGTGTGGCACAATAAACTGTCTGCTGATATGGCCAATCATTGCGCCGCGGTAGGCAGGAATATTCAGCGGCTTAATATGGTCATCGAATATCTGATCCATGGTGAGCCAGCCAAAGCCGCCCCCTGGCCTGCAGGCGGTGCACTCGCCAAAAATAAAGCCGGCAATTTTGTCCAGCGCGCCCATCAGTTTTAGGGTGCTAAGCATACGGTCAATGCGGTAGGGGGCTTCTTCGACATCTTCTAAGAATAATATTTTACCGCTAAAGTCGGGCAAGTAGGGTGAACCCGCTAACGCTGTTAATACCGTTAAGTTACCGCCCATTAACTGCCCTCGCACTTTGCCGCCGGTAATCGTTTCTATCCGGTTTTGCCGCGGTACTAACTCATCTTTGGCATTCAGCTCATTTTGGTACAGCATTTGTTCACGCTGAAAAAACACCCGCTGAAACTGATCGGCATTAAAGCTGTTCCAGCTGCCGGTGCCATTTGGGCCATGAAAGGTAACCAGCCCGGTTTGGGCATGAATCGCATTGTGCAATGCGGTAATGTCAGAGTAACCGAGCAATACTTTGGGGTTGCGTTTAATAAGCGGGTAGTCAAGCAGTGGCAGCAACCTTGCAGCGCCAGAGCCACCGCGCAGGCAAATAATGGCCTTTACTTGCGGGTCGGCGAACATGGCATTGATATCACTGGCGCGCTCAAGATCGGTGCCGGCCAGATGGCCGCGGCGGTTTTCTAGGTGCTGGCCCAGCTTTACCTTAAAGCCAAGTGCCTGCAGCACTTCAGTGGCTATTTGCACATCAAGCCGTTCATCGGTCGCTTTTGACGGGCTGACCAACGCAACGGTATCGCCGGGGTTGAGCATGTTGGGCAGAACAATACCCGCATGGGTCGTACTTACCGTGTTACTTATTGCCGCGCAGCTACTAAGAGGGATAAGTCCGAGCGGTAAAGCGGTGAGAGCCAGTGCGCTGGATTGCAAGAATTGGCGTTTATTCATGTTTCAATGCCCTTTAGTAATAAATTATTCCTAATTTATCGCTATTGATAGCATGCTTTGGCAATAAATGCAGCAAACTGGGTTAAAAATCGCCAGTGTGCTGCAATTCCAAGCTGTAAAACGGTTATTTCTTGACGGTTTTCTTTGCTAGTTTTTTCGCTGCCAGCTTACCGGGCTTTTTCTTTTTCGTACCAATTTTGGCTTCTTTGTGTTTTGGCCGCAGACTGTCAATCACCCGCCGTTTCAATTTTTGCTCTGTATAACGCTCCACTTTGGCGACTATTGCCATATCATGCGCTTCTACCAGCGAAATAGCCGTGCCTTTTTTACCGGCGCGGCCGGTGCGGCCGATGCGGTGCACATACGTGTCGGCACCGCGTGGCATGTCGTAGTTAACTACATGACTAATATCATCAATATCCAGACCTCGGGCCGCAATATCGGTGGCAATTAACACCGGAACCTGGCCTTGGCTGAAACGCTGTACTGCCTGCAAGCGCTTGTCCTGCGGCATTTCGCCCTGGAGCCAGCAGCATTTAATGCCGGCGCTTTCCAACTGGCCGGTTAAACTGGCCAGACGCTCACGGGTTTTAACAAACACAATAGCTTTCGTGACATCTTCTTGCTTTAGAATATGGGTTAGCAATGCAAGTTTATGCACGTTGTCATCGGCCAGATGTAACCACTGCAGAATTTTTGCTTTTTCTTTGCGTGATGGTACAGCTTCAATCAGTTCCGGCTCTTTTAGAGCCCGCTCGGCAAAACGCTCCAGGTTTAACCCCTCCAGCGTGGCAGAAAATAGAAAGGTCTGGCGCCGGCGCCGGGCTTCCAGCACTATCCGGTTCATTTCACCAATAAAGCCCATATCAAGCATCCGATCGGCCTCATCCAGGATCAGCACTTCCACTTCATCAGCCTGAAAACTTTCTTCGTCTAAGTACTCGGTTAAACGACCCGGTGTGGCAACCAGAATATCGTTGTTTTTTTCCAGCGTATCTTTATGACTGCCATAATTAATACCGCCGGTAATTACCCCAACGTTAAGTTTGGTGTATTGCGCCAGCTGCTTAAATTCCTGGTAAACCTGAAATGCCAATTCGCGGGTAGGGGTCATCACCAGTACCCGGCAAAAGCCAGGGTCGCGCCGCGGAAAATCCAACAGGTATTGAATAGCCGGCAACACAAAAGCCAGGGTTTTTCCGGTGCCGGTAGGGGCACTGGCCAGCACATCACGACCATCCAATGCTGGCGGAATGGCCAGTTGCTGAATAAGGGTAGGCTCGGTAAACCCAGCCTGCTCCAGTGCCTGGTTAATAGAGTCGTCGAATTGAAAATCGGCAAAGCTCATAAAGGTATTCCTTAGAATGGCATTATTCAGATGACAAACCTGCTAAGCACTCAGTAAACTGTAGCCAGAGGTGAAGATGTCAGCTGGTTTTAAGTGTAAACAATTTTTTGTAGGCCATGATCAGTGTGCGATGAAAGTCGGTACTGACGGATTATTGCTGGGAGCCTGGGCCAGCTTAACAACTAATAACAACGCGACCACTTTTTTAGATATTGGCACTGGCAGTGGCTTAATCAGCCTGATGCTGGCGCAGCGCTGTCCTGATGCCCGTATCCATGCAATAGAGCTCGATAACGCTGCCGCAGATCAGGCATACCACAATTTCCAGCAAAGCGCCTTTGCCAGTCGCCTGCAACTGTTAAAAGGCGATATTCTAACCTATCAGCCAGTTGAACGTTACGCTTTAATTGTCTCTAACCCGCCTTTTTTCACTAATGCGCTGCAAGGTCAGAACCTGCAGCGGAATCAGGCCAGGCATACGAGCCTTTTACCTTTGCCAAGCTTGCTGAACAAAGCGGCTGAGTTGTTAGCGCCGGGCGGAAGTTTTGCGCTGATATTACCCGACTCTGGTGCTGAGGTATTCAGCCGGATAGCGCTGGAGCAGGGCTGGTTTCTCAGCGCAAGCTGTGTGGTGTTAAGCCGCTCTGATAAAGCGCCCCTGCGCCGCCTGATGCAGTGGCAGCGGGACGCATGTACGCCGGCGCAGCAACAATTGGTTATTCACGAGCAAACCGGCGGTTACAGCGAACAATACCAAAATCTGTTACGGGATTTTTATCTGAACTTCTGATAACACCCCGTTACTCCCTACCGCATACCTTCGGTTAAAGACGCTCGGCTATTTCGGTTAATATCTGACTTACCCAGGCATTTAAGCGCTCATCGGTTTGCTCATACTGATTTTCATCGTCCAGTGCAAGGCCGTAAAACAACTGGCCGTCGTCCGTTAGTGCTTTCGAGGCGATAAAATCGTAGCCTGCAGTGGGCCAGAAGCCAATACGCTCGGGTTGCTGTGGGGCAATGGCGTCATGCAGCATACCGACGGCGTCAATAAACCATTCTGCATAACCCAGCTGATCACCCATGCCATAAATAGCGACGGTTTTGCCGGTTAAATTAACGTGACTGATGTCATCCCAATGTGCTTCCCAGTCTTCCTGGATCTCACCAAAATCCCAGGTGGAGAGGCCAAGTATCAATAACTGATAATCAGCCATTCTGCTCAGTGGCACCGTTTTAATATTATGCAAATCGACCACATCGGCGCCGATCAGTGCCTGGATTTTTTCCGCCACCATTTCGGTATAGCATGTGGTTGAGCCGTAAAATAAGCCTATCTTCATCGAAATTCCGCCTGCAAGTTCTGCGGCGCATTGTAGCAGAAGCTCTTAGCAGAGCCCACATCAGACGCGTAGCAGAGGTAATGATAGCGCGGACAACCTGATGCAGTTGGGCTAAGCGACCTTTACATCGGAATAACACCAGGGCTATGCCCAACGAGTGTGATCGGCTAATATAGGCCGCAACATGCAGTAGTAGCGCCACTCAGGCAATAAAACATGAACCCGGAACAATCATCAGCTCTTGCCCCTGCCGAGCAGGCATTGATCCAGCAGTTTCTGGATCAGCTCTGGTTAGAGAAAGATGTCAGCCCCCATACGTTAAGTGCCTATGGCAGTGATTTGACCTTGTTTGGCCGTTACCTGGCAACGCAGCAACAACACTTTTTAAGTGCAGACAGCCAGCTGATTAATCAGTTTCTGGCGGTGCGTTATCAGCAACAACTGAGTCCACGTAGTGGCTCCAGAATGCTCAGCAGCTTACGGCGGTTTTACCGGTATTATCATAAAGCCGGACGCTGCGCGGTTAATCCGGTAACAGAACTGGTTAATCCTAAAATTGGACGTAGTTTGCCGAAAACCTTATCCGAGCAAGATGTCGATGCGCTGCTGCAAGCCCCTGACTGCAATGACCTTATTCAGTTTCGCGATAAAGCTATGCTGGAACTGCTGTATGCGTGCGGCTTACGGGTAACCGAATTAATAAGTCTGACCTTGCAGCAGGTGAGTATTAATCAGGGGGTGCTACGGGTGCTTGGCAAGGGCAGTAAAGAGCGGTTAGTGCCGATGGGTGAAGAAGCTCAGGATTGGCTTAGCCGATATTTGCAGCATGCCCGTACTGATTTAGTGAAAGGTGACAGTAATTTAGTGTTTACCAGCAGCCGTGGCAGCCAGATGACCCGCCAAACATTCTGGCACCGCATTAAGTTTTATGCCAAAGTGGCGGGTATTCAGGCAGAGTTGTCACCGCATACCCTGCGCCATGCTTTTGCTACCCATTTGTTGAACCACGGTGCCGATTTGCGAGTCGTACAAATGCTACTGGGGCATAGTGATTTATCCACAACCCAAATATATACCCATGTCGCTCAGGCTCGTTTGCAGCAGCTGCATCAGCTACATCACCCGCGTGGCTAGGGGTTCTGTTACATTAATTAGGAAGGTTTATGAAAAACTGGTTATCAGGTGCCCTTACTCTGGGTGTGTTTAGTTTAAGTGTGAGTTTAAGTGCTGGTGCGCTGGCGCAACAGAAAAGTGACGCGCCAGAGCTAAGTGAGATCTCCAACAGTCTTGCGCCGCTTGGCTTGAAGGTAAATGCGGTTGCCAACAGCCCGATGCCGGGTTTATTGCAAGTATTTACCCAGCGAGGCTTGTTTTTTACCAGTAGCGATGGCCGTTTTTTTATCGAGGGTAATGTGTTTGATTTACAGCAATCTGAGCTGGTAAACGATGTGCAGATGCGCAGTTATGTCAATAAGCAATTGCCAGCATTGGCAGACAGCTACATTGAATACAAAGCAGAGAATGAGCAGCATGTGGTTTACGCCTTTACTGACCCAACCTGTGGCTACTGCCAAAAACTGCACAACGAAATGAACGACTACAATAAGCTCGGCATAACTGTCCGTTATCTGGCCTTCCCCAGAGGCGGCTTAAACAGCAAAACGGCATTAGAAATGCAACATCTGTGGTGTTCGCGTAATCAACAAAAAGCCATGGATTTAGCCAAAGATGGTAAGCGTAATCCGCCGGCCATGTGTGAAAACCCAGTGAAACAGCATTATGAGCTGGGCCAGTCTTTTGGCATCAATGGTACCCCGGCTTTAGTGCTGGCAAGCGGTCGGATAATTCCTGGTTATCAGCCTGCTGCGGGTCTGTTAAAACAGCTTGAAGCAATGTAACCCCAGGTGGGTGCCGTGGTGTAGAGCCGGGTGAAATTCAGCGGCAAAACTTAACTATGACAACATTATTTATGACAACAAAAGTGACACAAAACAGGTAGCAGCTTTGCAGTTAAAACAAATCAGCCGGCGTGAGCCGGTGACCAACCAGATTATCGCGGAGCACCTGCACCCGGTGCTTCGTCGGTTGTACCAGAATCGCGGCATCAACCATAGCAATGAACTGGAACGGGGTGCTGCCGGTTTGTTGCCGTTCAGTGCACTGAAGGGGATAGGACCGGCAGTTCAGCTACTCATTACCGCATTGCAACATCAGCAACATATTGTCATTGTAGGTGATTTTGATGCTGACGGTGCCACCAGTACTGCTGTATTGATGGCAGGCTTAAAAGCCTTTGGCTTTAAATATCTGGAATATATGGTGCCAAACCGCTTTGAATATGGTTATGGTCTGACCCCGGAGCTGGCAGAGCTGGTGGTGGCGCAGGGCGCTGAATTAATTATTACTGTTGATAATGGTATTTCGGCAGTGGAAGGCGTGGCATTGGCCAAAAAAGCGGGTGTAAAAGTCTTAGTGACGGATCATCACTTAGCCGGCAATACCTTACCGAATGCCGATGCCATTGTTAATCCCAATCAACCAGGCTGCGACTTTCCCAGTAAGGCTCTGGCCGGGGTGGGGGTCGCATTTTATTTACTGATGGCCCTGCGGGCGGGTTTGCGTGAACAAAACTACTTTACCGACAACGGCCAGACCGAACCTAATATTGCCGAGTTACTGGATTTAGTGGCGCTGGGGACAGTGGCCGATGTGGTAGCGCTGGATACCAATAACCGCATTTTAGTGCATCAGGGCCTGATGCGAATTCGCAGCGGTAAATGCCGGCCTGGCATTCAGGCACTGATTGATGTGGCGAACCGTAAGGCAGAGAAGCTGACGGCCAGCGATTTTGGTTTTTCACTGGCTCCGCGCTTAAATGCGGCGGGCCGGCTGGATGATATGGCGCTGGGAATAAGTTGTCTGCTGGCACCTGAGCTGGGTTTAGCCAGGCAGTACGCTGCAGAGCTTGATGCGCTTAATGTTGAACGCCGGGCAATAGAGCAAAGTATGCAATTAGAGGCGCAAGCCTTTTTAAGTAAGTTATCGTTTGACGGCACTTCGCTGCCGGAATGTTTGTGTTTATACCGCAGTGACTGGCATCAGGGGGTGATTGGTATTTTAGCCGGTCGGATTAAAGAGCAGTTTCACAGGCCGACTATTGTGTTTGCTGAGGGCGATAATGGCGAACTGAAAGGTTCGGCCCGATCAATACCCGGTTTACATATCCGTGATTTACTGGAAGAAATCGCCAGCCAGTATCCGGGGTTAATTAAAAAATTTGGTGGTCATGCGATGGCAGCAGGGTTAACCATCGCTGCCGAACGCCTGGAAACGTTTCAGTTGGCACTTAGCTTAACCGCAAAAAAACACTTAACCGCTGAGCAACTCACCGCCGTTATATACACCGACGGTGAGCTTGAAGCGGAGTGTTTTGATCTCAACTTTGCCCGGTTATTGCAAAATGCCGGGCCCTGGGGGCAGGCATTTCCGGAACCGGTTTTCGATGGGGAATTTGTTTTAATAAGTCAGAAAATGCTGGCCGAACGGCATTTAAAACTGATGTTGCAAGGACAGAATGGCTTACTTATTGATGCTATCTGGTTTAATGCCGATAATAAAACCTGGCCGGATGTCAACGTAAAGAAAGTGCAGCTGGCTTATCAGTTGGATATTAACGAATACCGCGACCAGCAAAACTTACAACTTATAGTACGGCATATGACCGCACTTAGCTGAGTTAACGGCGCTGCCCCGCCATTTATTAAAAATCGTTAATAGATGGCTGCACTGCCAGCCATATCTTTGCTATAATCCGCAACAATTTTTCGACCGTTTTAAGACCCAGGGCAATTCATGTTTGAAGTAAATCCGGTAAACAATAGCATTAAAGATCTGACTGAGCGCACTGATGTGCTTCGGGGGTATCTTTGACTATGATGGCAGAAAAGAGCGTTTAGAAGAAGTTTCACGCGAACTGGAAGACTCTGCTGTCTGGAATAACCCGGAGAAAGCTCAGGCATTAGGCAAAGAGCGCTCGGCACTTGAACAAGTTGTCGGGACCATTGACCGGCTGGATCAGGGCTTGGAAGATGTGGCTGGCCTGGTCGAACTGGCAGTAGAAGCCGAAGATGAAGACACCTTTGAAGAAGCCAAAGTTGAACTGGCCGATCTGGAAAAGCAGCTGGCGTTGCTTGAGTTCCGGCGGATGTTCTCAGGTAAAAATGATCAAAATGATTGTTATCTGGACATCCAGGCAGGCTCCGGTGGTACTGAAGCCCAGGACTGGGCCAGCATGTTAATGCGGATGTATTTGCGTTGGGGCGATGATAAAGGCTTTAAACCTGAAATCTATGAAGTGACTGACGGCGATGTCGCCGGTATTAAAGGTTGTACCATTAAGTTTTCCGGTGACTACGCTTATGGCTGGCTCCGTACAGAAACCGGTGTACATCGCTTAGTCCGCAAAAGCCCATTTGACTCAGGCAATCGCCGTCATACGTCTTTTGCCTCGGTGTTTGTGGCGCCAGAAATCGACGACGATATTGAAATTGACATTAATCCGGCCGATTTACGCATTGATACCTACCGGGCGTCGGGTGCCGGTGGTCAGCACGTCAACCGGACTGACTCTGCGGTGCGGATCACTCACTTACCGACCAATATCGTGGTGCAATGTCAGAACGACCGCTCGCAGCATAAAAACCGCGACAACGCCTACAAGCAATTACGTGCCAAGCTATATGAGTTTGAATTGCAAAAACAGAATGCCGAAAAACAGGCGCTGGAAGATACCAAGTCCGACATCGGCTGGGGTAGTCAAATCCGCTCCTACGTGCTGGATGATTCACGAATTAAGGATCTTCGTACCGGTATCGAAACCCGCAACACCCAGGCGGTACTCGATGGTAATCTCGACAAGTTTATTGAAGCCAGTCTTAAAGCCGGCCTGTAATATTTATTTTAACTTTCTCTCTCAATCAGGAAATGCACCATGTCTGACCAGCAGCAACCACAAGAAGAAATTCAAGACGTTAATAAGCTGATTGCTGAGCGAAAACAGAAGCTTGCCGGTCTTCGTGCTGACGGCTTTATGTTTCCGAACGATTTTCGCCGTGACAGTATCTCCAGTGAAGTGATTGCAAAGTACGATCACTTAACCAAAGAAGAGCTTGAAGCGCAGAAAATCACTGTTAGCCTGGGCGGCCGGATAATGACCCGGCGTATTATGGGCAAAGCCAGCTTTACCACTGTCGCTGATATGGGCGGTAAAATTCAATTGTATGTTGCCCGCGATAGTCTGCCGGAAGGCGTATACAACGAGCAATTTAAGAAGTGGGATTTAGGCGACATTGTTGGCGCTACAGGCCACCTTTTCAAAACTCAGACTGGCGAGTTAACGGTATGGTTAAGTGATATCCGTTTATTAACCAAAGCATTGCGACCCTTACCGGATAAGTTCCACGGCTTAACCGATAACGAAGCACGCTACCGGCAGCGCTACCTTGATTTAATTTCTAATGAGCAGTCGCGCAAAACCTTTTTAGTGCGCAGCAAAACCGTGGCTTATATTCGACGCTTTTTTAACGACGAAGGCTTTTTAGAAGTAGAAACGCCGATGCTGCAGGCTATTCCTGGCGGTGCGTCAGCCAGACCCTTTGAAACACACCACAATGCGCTAGATATGCAGATGTTTTTGCGTATTGCGCCAGAGCTGTATTTAAAGCGCTTAGTGGTCGGTGGTTTTGAAAAAGTGTTCGAGTTAAACCGCAATTTTCGCAATGAAGGGGTGTCTACCCGACACAACCCGGAATTTACCATGCTGGAGTTTTACTGGGCCTATGCGGATTACAACGATTTAATGGATTTAACCGAAAAATTGTTTCGTGGTTTAGCGCTGGATGTGCTTGGGTCGACTGAAGTGCCTTATCAGGGTGAAGTGTTCGACTTTGGTAAACCGTTTGCCCGCATGTCGGTTACCGACTCTATTTTGCACTACAACCCGACGGTCACGAAAGAGCAGTTAGCCACGCGTGAAGCGGTAGCAGAGCTGGCGAAAAGTCTGGGTATTCAGGTTAAAGACAACTATGGCCATGGCCGTATTCTAATGGAAGTATTTGACGAGCTGGTCGAGACCAAACTGCGTCACCCAACCTTTATTACCGAATACCCGGCTGAGGTGTCACCACTGGCCCGGCGTAACGATCACAACCCGGAAATTACCGACCGCTTTGAATTCTTTATCGGTGGCCGTGAACTGGGTAATGGCTTTAGCGAGTTAAACGATGCTGAAGATCAGGCTGAGCGCTTTCGCGAGCAAGTCGCTCAAAAGGATGCTGGTGATGACGAAGCAATGTTTTATGATGAAGATTTTGTCACCGCACTGGAACACGGCTTACCGCCAACGGCCGGTCAGGGTATCGGTATCGATCGGTTAGTGATGTTACTGGCCGATGCTGCCTCTATCCGCGACGTTATTCTGTTTCCGCATATGCGACTGCATCACGATAAGTAATTATTTATTCAAGAGAAAAGCCAGACATTGTTCTGGCTTTTTTATTATCCGGTCTGTAATGTTTACTGTTATCAGGTAACTTCTACACTATACTGGTTTAAAACCCTGTTCGACCCGTCACGACTCACCTTTCAAAGTGCTGATTTTAAATGGTTTTTTATATTTTTCTTTTTGGCACAGGCATTGCAGAGGGTATTGCAGTAGTAGTTTAGTCATAAATAGTGATACAGCTGGGTAAGTACACGCGCTGTATTTTCGTTAAAATAAGCAGGAGGTTTACAATGGCAACAACCCAAACTGGTAGTAAAGCAGCTGGTAATTCTACAGCTAGTCCGTTAACTAACTCGCCTGTAACTGAACGCGCGTCAGAAGCTGCGCATCACGCAGTAGACGCTATGGCAGGTAAAGCGGCCACTGCTGAAGATACTTTACGTCGCACTGCGGCGAGTTCTAAGGCGACTATTGACCAGAAACAAGAAGAGCTGAAAATGCAAATGCAGGGTTCATACGAGCGAAGCAAACAATTTGCGCAGGAGAATCCGTTAGCGGCAGCAGGTATTGCTTTTGCTGCAGGTATGTTGGTTAGCGCCCTGCTGCGTCGCGGCAACTGATTATGGTTGAACCGCGGGATACAGAGCCGCAGCAAGCGGCTGCTGAGCCATTACCAGAAAAGGTAATGGCTCAGCTTACCGAGTTAGCCTCATTGCTTAGCCTCAGTGCCGAGCAATATAAGCAACAGACACAGCTTACCAGGCAAACTGCCAGTGCCGAAATGGCGTTGTCACGCCGTGGCTTAATGCTTGCGGCGGGATTATTGGTGGCGTTAGGCGCTGGAGTTATCATGTTGTGGGGCTCCATATTGGTATTTGCAGGTTATTTATTATTGCAAGCCACCTCATCGGTGCCGCTAACCGCCGGCGTGTTATTTTTATTCCAGCTTGCTTTTTTGTATTGGTGTTTGCGAAATATGCGCTATTCGCTGAAGCAGATTGGATTTAGTAATACCGTAGCCCAAGTGAAAGGTATTCTCCGATTCTCTACTGAAACTGCCGGAGGTAATAATGTTGATCGATCTGCTGACTAAGAAAGACAGACTAAAAATACAACAATGCAACGAAGCTTTTGAACAACATCAGCAGCTTAGACATGCTTACCTTTGGCTGGCGGGGCAGCGCACTAAGCAATTTCTTGGATCCGCTCCGGGTTTAACATTAAGTTTCAGCGCTGGTATGCTGATGCAATTTCGTCATACTATAGTGGTAAAAACAATGCGGGGCGTTGGAGCGCTAAAATGGTTACGTATATTAGCTTAGGGTCTTTGTCTTATTTTAATCTGGAGTTATCTTGATCGCTCCGCCGTCACTCGGCAGACGTAGCCGCTTGAGTGCAGAGCTCGCGCTTAAAATACTGACTGCGCTGGCAGTAATTTACACCTTTTATTTTACCCGAAGTTTATTGCTGCCGATTATAGTCGCCGCTTTTATAGCGTTGTTTGCCAGCCCGGCTGTCAGGTTTTTAGTTCGGCTGAAATTACCAAAACCTTTTTCCTCGTTAATCGTACTTGTCGTCATTGTCTGCGCTGTCGGATATGGTGTCAGTCTGCTATACAGTCCAGCTGCTGCCTGGATGGACAGATTACCACTTTTGAGCAGCAAACTGGCGCTGCAGGTTGATGATATGGCAGGATCGCTTGATTCTTTCAAAACCTCAGTGCTATCTGAAAATGAAGAAGAGAAAAACCCGATTGATTCCGCAATAGGGGCGGGTTTCGTTCCTTTGCTTTCCATGCTTGCTCAAACCACTGCAATGATGCTGTTTCAGCTGGCAACAATCATTATTCTTACCTATTTATTTCTAGTGTTTGGCGGCACTTTGCTTCGTAATATTGTACGGGGCGCGTCGACTTTGAACGAAAAGAAAAATCTGGTAAAAATGTATCAGACCATAGAGCACGACATAAGCCGTTATGTATTGGTGATTTCCGCTATCAACATTATGCTCGGTGTTGCTACGTTTTTAGTGATGAGTATTTTGGGCGTAGCGGATCCGCTGTTATGGGGGGTTCTGGCAACCGTGTTAAATTTTGCACCGTATCTTGGGCCTTTTATCTTAACTGTTTTGCTGGCTGCCGTTGGATTTGTTGAGTTTGATGTAACGGGGCAGGCACTGATGGTCCCAGCAACATTTTTGATGCTAAACATCATTGAGTCGCAACTGGTTACGCCTATGGCCCTGGGTAAACGATTTAATATGAATCCCTTACTGGTTGTGATCTGGATGTTCATCTGGGGCTGGATGTGGGGGGCTGTAGGGGTATTAATTGCTATACCTTTATTAGTTTGCCTGAAGATAATTGCTTCTCATTTTGAGCTATTTCCTTACTGGCGCATATTACTCAGTGCTGACAGCGATTCAATAAGTAAAGAGTAATTGTCAGGAAAAAGTTACTCTGGCGTAAGTAATAATTGCTGATTTTTTACTTTTCATATTACATTCATGTAATGTTGCTTGTTTTAAGTTTTATGAATCAAGTACTTAATTTTTCCCATTGTTGGCATGCCATTCGCATAGTGAATAGCGAAGTATTCACACTAAGTGCAAACCAAGCACTAAGGAGCAAAAATGTTAGGATGGGCATTAACCTTTTTAGTTATCGCGTTGATTGCGGGTGTACTGGGTTTTGGCGGTATTGCCGGAGCTGCTGCCGGGATAGCGAAAATCATTTTCTTTATTTTTATTGTGCTGTTGGTTATCGCACTGATATCAGGTGCTATACGAGGCAAAGCGCCTAAAGTCTAGTGGTAAGGCACTGTGGAATATGACAAAGCCACTGCGAGTTTGCAGTGGCTTTTTTCATATTTGGTAGGTCAGCGTTCCAGTTGATATTTTTCCAGCTTGTTATACAAGGTCTTAACACTAACACCCAGCTGTTGCGCAGTATCTGTTTTATTACCACCATTTTTAGCCAGGGTACGCAATATTGCTGCTTTCTCTAACTCATCTAAACGTACCCCGGTGGGTATCGCGTCGACAACAATCTTTTCGTCTGCCTCGCTTTTGGGTTCATCCAGTAATAAGTGTTCTGGTTCTATAATAGTACCCGCCAGAATATAGGCACGCTCCACGGCATGTTTTAACTCCCGAACATTGCCAGGCCAGCAATGATGAGCAATTAAGCTATGTGCCTCGGCAGAAAATTGCTTACTCTGCTGCTCCTGCACATTGCGATAGGCCAGAAAATGTTGGGCCAGACCAATAACATCGTCCGCTCTGTCGCGAAGCGGCGGTACTGTTATTGGAAACTGGGCCAATCGGAAATATAAATCTTCCCGCAGCATATCTTCGGCAATAGCCTGGAGCGGGTCGCGGTTGGTTGCTGCGGCAATCCGCACATTGGCGGTAGACGTTTTATCGCTGCCGACCGGCCGGTATTCTCCGTTTTCCAGTACCCTGAGTAATTTTACCTGTTGTTCAAGCGGCATTTCGGTAATTTCATCCAGAAACAAAGTCCCGCCTTCAGCCTGAGAAAACACGCCTTGATGATCACGATGAGCACCGGTAAATGCGCCTTTAATATGACCGAATAATTCACTGTCTATCAACTCTGGGCTAAGTGCACCACAATTGATGGCTACAAAGGGCTTGTCGGCACGTAAACTAGCCAGATGCAGGGTATTGGCAACCAACTCTTTACCGGCACCACTTTCGCCTATTATCAGCACGTTAGCTTCAGTAACGGCCACCTTTCGGATAGTCCGGTACAGTTTTAGCATTGGCTTGGAGGAACCTACCAACATTCCGAATTGATCAAGTTCACTGGAGGTTGCCTTAATGTTTTTGCGCTCTGTACTTAGTTGCTGATAAAAATCCTGCAAAGTATCGATTACCGAACCGAAATCCAAAGGTGCCCGGAAATGATACCCTGCTCCACGTTGCATTAATCGGTCCAGCAATTCAATGGGCTTACCGCTGCTAATAAAAATGAAATCGATTTCAGTGAGCTTTTTGCTGGCCAGCAGTCGACTATAATCGTCGTTGTCATTCTCATCGGACTCGATAAGGGCAAGATCACATTGCTGCTGCTGAAGCTGTTCAGACCAGGCTGAACTGTCGCTGCTTTTTATGATAATAAATTGTCTGACGGCAGGCGATTGCAGTAATTTTTCAGTGAGCTCCGGGTCACGCAAATGAATAAATAATCGTGGTTTGCTCATGGCGTCACTCCCTAAAATATTCCATCACTCTAATCCAGCAATGTAAATTTAACAATGGCCATCAGTAAAATTTACTGAAATCTGCTGTCCAGCTAATCATCTATTTTTTTTATTGATAGGAATCAGAACCTTAATATTGGTATATGAATTGAATATGAATTAGTGGAAGTAAGTAGTTTGAGGAGACGGCATTGTGTTGGCATACGATTTAAAAGCAGCAAATCATTGTGCAGGCGATCAGGCAATTTTAAGTCTGGTGTTGGCAGTAAGTGAACAGGCAAGATTGTTCTATCAGCGAACCGCGCCATTAATAGCCGATAATAATATTCGACGTTATTTTATTGAGTTGGAATTATTGCATCAGCAAGCAGCATCTTTTACTGCTGCTGAAAATACCAAGGTTGCAACTGATCAAGATATAAATGCGATTTGTCAGTGGTACAAGGACTACAGCGCAGAAGCAGAACATGAGCGCGACGAACAGAGATGGCTGGCAGAGCTGCCGCAACAACTTCGCTGGCAATTAGGCACATTTAAACGGTTGAACCGGGGCTTGACCGAACCAAGCAATGCCAAGGCAGTGGCTAATTTAACGGCGGGCTTGCAAATTGTTACCGATCAGCTCTGCCCGCTACTATTGAAAATAAAATAGTGAATTATTTACCGGGTGCTCGGTTAAAAATACAATCAAAAAATTAACACTAAATGAACGGTATTTAACATTTATTTGTAGATCAACAACTTGTATTTAGTGAAAATATTGGCATCAAACTGGCAAAGTTACTAGCGTCTCACAACGAAGGAGTGACTATATGAAACGTACAACTTTAGCAGTAATGATGACCGTGGCCCTGGCCAGTACTTCTCTAGCAGCAACTGCCAACGACTGGAAAGACAGTTCAAAGGATGCCTGGATAGATGGCAAAGCTGAAACTACCTTACTACTGAACGGTAACCTGAACTCATTTAACATTAATACCGATGTGAAAAATGGTAAGGTCACTTTAACAGGTAAAGTCGATAGGGAAGTGGATAAAGCGCTTGCCGCCGAACTTATTGAGAATCTGGATGGGGTAACGTCGGTTGACAACAAATTAGTCGTTGTTAAAGACAGTAAGATGCGGAATAAAAAAGATCACGATGAAGATGTGAGTGGTTTAACCGATGCGAAAGTGGCGACCGTAGTAAAAACCCGCTTGCTGTTTGAGTCGGAAACGAGTGGCACAGCAATAGACGTTGATGTTAAAAATGGCATGGTAATGCTGAAAGGTGAAGTCGATTCTGATGCCGAAAAGGACTTGGCTGAAGCTATTGCCAAGAAGACCAAAGATGTTAAGGGTGTTGATAATCAATTAAGAGTAGCAAAGAAAGGCTACTAACGTGGTTGCTTACTGAGCGCACACCAATATTGATAACCCAGGAATAATAATACCGGCCGCCTTAGGCCGGTTTTTTTTGCTGGTGTACCGGTCAGTTATTGTCGAACCAGGTTTAATATAGGATACGACTCTCCGATGTAAAATATGTGCTCATGGGTGTGCTAACCACGGGTTACTATGCTCGGGGTTGGCTATAAATTGTGGGTCGGTAAGGCTGTTTAAAAAAGCCAGGACTGCCTCCCGTTCGCTGTCGGTAAGCTGAAACCCCCGGACAAACTGACTTTTCGCCGGATGGTGCCGACCATCACCCGCATAGCGCCCTGCTGTTATCGTTCTGCCGCCAGCCTGATAAAAATCCAAGACCTGCTCGAGGGTTGTCAGGCTGCCATCATGCATATACGGGGCGGTCAGCGCAATGTTACGCAGGGTCGGTGCCCTGAACCGCCCATCGTCTGTGCTGTTCATGGTAAGCTCTGCCAGGCCGCGATCGTGTTGCGGGTAGCCTGCTTCAGCCTGGCCGGGCCGTGCTGCATAATATAACCCGGTGTTATGAAATGGTCGCAAGTCTAATAACTGCTGACTATGGCTGGTTGCCTGGGTGAAATTAAAGCCACCATGGCAATGATGACACTCCAGCCGTTCAGAAAAAAACAGGTTCATCCCCTCAATTTGTAATGGGCTTAATGCCTCATCTTCATTCTGATAAGCATAGCGGTCAAACTCAGACTGGAACGACAGTAAACTGCGAACAAAACTGGCCAGGGCAAATACAACCTGCTGCATATCAGGCTGCTCACTGTTAAACGCCTGCTGAAATAACTGCGGGTAGGGTGGCTTCTTAAGTCGTTGCATCAGTTGCGGCTCAGCACCGGTTAGTCCCAGTTCCACCGGGGTCTCACTAAATAGCGGAATAAGCAGCTGTTGTTCAATGTCCGTCAGGCCATCGTGAGCCCAGGTCAGCCTATTGTTATACGCCACATTTACCAACGCTAATGCATTACGTCGATGTTGCTGGCCGGTACTGCCGACCGAGCGGTCGGTTGGCTCTGCAAAAGCAAATTGCTGCTGGTGACAACTGGCGCAACTTTGCTTGCCATTAGCGGATAGCTGTTTGTCATAAAATAAGTAGCGACCCAATTCTACTTTTGCCTGGCTCATTGGGTTTTCGGCTGGTACCACCGGCAAAGGCATACCCTCTGGCAGTTGCCATTGCCAGGCTGGATCTGTTGTAGTTGGCTTGCTACAACTGCCAAGCATCAGCAGCAAGATCGTGAAAAACAAAGGTAGCGGGAGTGGCTTGCGAGGTGCGAATGGGTTCATGGTGCCGGGCTCAACTGCCATGGGCCTGCCATGGTTAAATTATCAAATAGCTGCTGACAGTCAGTTTGCAGACTGTCGGACATGCAGCTGCTCTGAGGGCTCAGGACAATTTCAGACAGCAATGCCGCCAGGTTGAACTGCAGCTTCTGGTTCGGTTGATAATCCAGGGTTACTGCAAAGGTGTTAGCGGCACGGCAGGGCAGTGCAGGCGGGCGAAGAACGCTGGCGGACTGACAGCCGGTAGAGCCCAAATGAAACGCCCAGCCAAAGTGGGAGCTTTGCATATCCAGCCGTAAAAACTTGTAACCCAGTTGCCAGCTCCAGAACATTTCGCTGAAATTCAGCGGTGAGCTTGCCTTCAGGGGGTTCTGATGGTTGACCACAAAAGGCAGACCAAGGGTAAAACTCAGTTGACCTGGTGCCAGTGGTTCAGCAAAAGTGAGCTGCCAGTTATCGTTGCCATGACAATCGGTGCCAAGTAACGCCAAGCCTGGTTGCTGCCATGATGTGGTTGTTAACAACTTGGGCTGCTGATTAAGTTTAAAATCGCTAAGATAAAAGCGCAGATATTGCAATTGCCACTGTTGGTTTTGTATCGTAATCGCGTCATTACAAGCCATTGGTTTTTGCTGCCATGCCGGGGTTATCTCTATAACATTTAATGCTTTATTCTGTTCTTTTGGGTTGCAGGCAAGTAAAAGACTGCTAGCAACAGCAAGCGTAAGACTCAAAAAGGCGGTGCGCGCAATATTCATAATTAGGTTGTATTTAAAAAAACTACGGTTAACAATACGCTAAACCTATTTAAAAATCGACTGGCGATACAGGCAAATGCCGGTAAGGCCCCTGCGATAAATAGACACAGGCACCGCTATGAAAACGACTTACTGTTGGTCACTCTTAAGCCTCATTATCCTTAGTTGGTTCAGCCCATCGGTACTGGGGCATGCGGAGCATGACAAAGCCCGGTTCGTGGCGCAGAGCGGGCAAGACACCGGACGCTGTGACAATGTGTTGCGGCCTTGTCGTAGCATCGGCTACGCCCTGAGCCAGGCAGGTAAAGGTGATAAAGTGCTGGTGGCTGCAGGTCATTACCAGCTTAATAGTGTTGATGATGCAGTATTACTTCTTAGTGAAATAGTGCCGGTATTAGGTGGCTACAACAGGTTTGATCATTTTTTGCAGCAGGCGCCGCAGCTGAATAAAACAGTGTTAACCGGTGTGCCGGATGTATTTATCGATCGGCTTTACCAGCGCGGTTTTCAGATTATTAATGACGGCCCCGGCCGCTTTGGTACCGAACTAAGCCAGCAACTTGCCGCCCATGGTGCGCTGCAGCAAGGCCAGCAAGGTGCTACCTGCGTAGCAGGAAAGGCGGGTGTATACAGCTGCGATAAAATTGATTTGGTTGCTCATCTGGCGCTGGCTGATTTGAGTACGACAGCCGGTTCGGCCAATGATATTTGGGGTCATACCGATCTTAATACTGGTATTGAGTTTGCTTTAATCGGTTTAAATAATGGTACAGCCGTAATCAGTCTGGCTGATCCGGCTAACCCGGAAGTAGTGGGAACGATTAATGGAAGCAATACCAGCTGGCGCGATATTAAAGTGTTGCAGTTTTTTGATGATAACCTCAGCCGTTGGCAAGCCTACGCTTATGTATCGTCGGAAGCCAATAACGGTATTCAGATAATTGATTTAAATGACTTGCCCGGCAGTGTGCGGCTGGCTGCGACTGACCGTTCGGTCAACTCAGCGCATAATTTGTATATCAGTAACGTTGATTACACCACTAATACAGCGTTAACCGGTCAGGTTCCCGCGCTGCATATTGCCGGTCAGCCCGAACAGGGCGGCGCAGTGACCAGTTACAGCCTGGCAAATCCGTTACAGTTAAGCGCTAACTGGCTGCAAAGCGGTGCCAGTCGCAGCGACTACAGCCATGATGTTGCCTCTATGCTGGTAACTGACCCGCGTGCCAGTAATCAGTGTGACCGGTCAGAGTGTCAGGTGTTATTTGATTTTAACGAACAGAATATCAAGCTATGGGACATAAGCGGTGCCAGTAACCTGACGCTGGCCGACTTTACTTACAGCCTTGCCAGCTACGTGCATTCCGGCTGGTGGACTGAAAATCAGCAATATTTATTTGTGCATGATGAACTAGATGAGGTAAACCACGGTTTAAATACCACATTGCGGGTTTTTGAGCTTAGTGATTTAACTGCACCAAGCTTAGCAACCACCTATAGCGGCCCTACCAGAGCGATTGATCATAATGGCTTTGTTCGGGGTAATCGTTACTATATGTCAAACTATCAACGCGGTTTAACTATCCTTGATATAACCGATCCGGCAGCGCCGATGCAGGCTGGTTTTTTTGATACCTTTCCGGCGTCAGACAGCGCGGCGTTTAATGGCATGTGGGGGGTGTATCCGTACCTGCCTTCGGGGCTGATTATTGGTAGCGATATCAATAGTGGTCTTTATGTATTCAGGGATAACACGGTTAAGCCGCAGGCAGGAGCATTATCATTCAGTCAGAGCGAGCTGCGGGTAAGCCCTGGCGAGGTAGCGCAGCTGCTGGTAGCACGAACAGGCGGTAGCACTGCAACAAGTGTTGGCTACGAAATTCTGGCTGGCCGGGCGGAGCCGGAACAGGATTATCAGAATACCCGTGGCCGTCTCAACTGGCCGGAAAATGACAGCAGTAGTAAAACGATCAGTATCACGACACTCGATCGTGGCCTTAACGCCGAACGGGAGCTGTTTGTCCGGTTATTTGATCCAGCAAACGGGGCCAGCCTGACCAGCCCGTCTTATCTGCGACTGCGTTTTGGCGAAGACCCACCGCGCGCTGGCGTAGTCAGTCTGGTTGAGTCGGCAACATCGGTGGTAGAGGCCAATGCCACTGTGAGCATTACCGTACGCCGGCTTGGTGGCAGTGATGGAGCCATCAGTGTAGGTTATCTATTAGAAAGTGGCACTGCGACTGTCGGTGAAGATATCACAGCCGCCAGTGGTGAACTAAGCTGGGAAGATGGCGAGAGCAGCGAACGGCAAATTGTGTTGCAAATTATTGATGATGAGCTGTTGGAGCAGGATGAAACCGCCATACTAAGGCTATCGGGCATCGCTGGCAGTGAGTTAGGTGAGATTACCGCACTTACTCTGACAATTATGGACAATGATTCGAACACGGCCCCCAGCGTCAGTATCGGCGAAAATCGTCAGGTTAATGCTGGTCAGAGCGTAACATTAACCGCTGTGGCGACCGACGCCGAGGGCGATAACATAAGTTATCAGTGGCAGCAGGACAGCGGGCCTGCCCTCAGTCTGCAAAACGCCAGCAGCAGTGCGGTAAGTTTTGTGGCCCCGGCCAGCAACAGTCAGCTGGTGTTGACTGTCACGGCGACTGATGCCCGAGGTGCTGCCACCAGCGCCAGCATAACCTTAACGGTGGTGGCCAGCCCACCGCCACCGCCTGCGTCAGAATCGTCCGGGGGCAGCATGCAACTTAGTCTGTTGTTGGTGGGGCTATGGCTACTTCGCCGTCGGGTAAAGCATCAATATATGCCGACTAATATTGTAACTTAAACAATAGCTCGGCCAGATCAGGTTGCCAGATTGCTGTTTTGTCAACCCGGTTATTGCGCAGTATCACGCCCTCAGCCAACAGTAATTGGCGCTGTTCCAGTGCGTTGGCGGTGCCTGTTGCAAATGCCAGGCTGCGGTCGCTGCGCAATACCCGGTACCATGGCACAGCCAGCGCTTGCGGGGCATACCCCAGTGCTTTACCTACCAATCTGGCCCGACCCGGCAGGCCGGCTAAATCAGCAATCTGACCATAACTGGCCACTTTTCCGGCGGGAATTAATAATACGGTTCGCCAGATCCTTTGGTAGTTATCTGCCGCCAAACATTGCTCCTCTCTTATCTATTTTCGATAGCAGCGCCAGGTAAAACAGTGCGAACTAAATTGCGCTGCGTGCTACCACGGTTTTACCAATCGGTGCCAGGCTTAGTATTGCCAACTTTAAATGCTGAATGCCAAACGGAATGCCGATAATCGTAATAAAGCATACTATGGCATGGCCTAAATGGCCCAATGCCAGCCAGAACCCGAATAGCAAAAACCAGACAACATTGCCGAGCAGCCCTAAGGTACCGGTGCCAATGTCATCATAACGGTTAACATAGCGCCGGTTCACCGCATCCTGACCAAATGGCCAGAACGCCATTTCACCAATCACAAAACAACTACGGCCAAACGGAATACCAATAACACTGATAAAGCATAACAAACCTACCAGCCACCACAGTAGCCCCATCACAAAGCCGCCTAAAATAAACCACAGTATATTAAATATCAGTCTGAACACACTCATTTTTAGTCCTTATCACTTTAATTTTATATGTTACACGCAGGAAATGAGCCAATATTTTTATTTATTATAAACAATAGTTTAAGTGTTTTTGGTGCTGTTCTTATTTTTGAGAAAACTAAAATTTAGCAAAACTGACTATCTATTACTTGCATTTTTACTGTGTGCCGCCTAGTATTTGCTGTGTGATGTACAGTATGCGCTGCACAGTATAGGGCGGGCAGGTAAAAATGGATGGTTTATGACAACGGCTCAACTAGATAAAATGCGCTTGGAATTGCGACGGGGGGTGCTGGTTCTGGCGGTGCTGGCATCGTTACGTCAGCGCCACTACGGTTACTCGCTACGACGGCAGTTGCAGGATAACGGCATTGATATAGACGAAGGGACCTTATACCCGCTGGTGCGGCGCCTAGCCGATCAGGGCTTGCTCGATAGTGAGTGGCAACAGGGAGAGGGGCGGGAACGGCGCTACTATCAGTTATCTGAACTGGGTGCTGAACTGCTGCAACAACTTACCGGAGAATGGACCACTTTAAACACTGCCTTGGGGCCGCTGTTGCAGCCAGAGCAAACCATGCATAGTAAGCAGGAAGAGGAGAAAAGCTGATGGATTTAGTTAAACGATATATCACTGCCGTTCAACGCGAACTACCTGAGCCAAAACGGCAGGAAATTGGCCGGGAATTGCAGGCCAATATTATGGATCAGCTGGATGCGCTGGCTGAGCAAAGTGGCAATGCACTTGCCGAGCAGCAAGTTGCAGATGTGCTGAAAAATATGGGACATCCAACCCAGGTTGCCCGTCAGTTTTATCCAACAGAACCTTTAATTCCGTCGCGGCTGATGCCGCTCTATAAGCATACAATGTATATGGTGTTGGGCGTATTGTTTGTATTACAGATAGTTTTTATGACCAAAGCCTGGTTAACCGGCGCTGATGTTGGTCTGTTCCGATTTGTTATGGGGCTGGCGTCGGGTTTCCTTGAAGATGCGATCTTTGGTTTTACCGCTGTTACCCTGGCTTTTGCGCTAATGCCTGCAGATAAGTTAGCAGGGGGTAGTAAAACCTATAGCCAGTGGCAACCCCAACAGTTGCCAATGCTCGGTGCTGATTGGCAGCATATTAGCCTTAGCGATATTTTTACCGATTTAGCCAGCTATGTTTTTTTACTGATGATAATCTGGTTGCCGCTGTGGCGACAGCAGTTTGGCGCAGCAGATGCCAATGGCTCAGTTTTTAGTGCGTATGCATTGCATTTACTGATGTGGTTTAGCCCGATCATTTTGCTTGGCGTGCTAAGCAGTTTATGGCAATTACACCGTCGTCTCTGGAGCCGGCAATCATTAGCGTTAAATGTGTTTGTTAATGTCGCCTTTATGTTGATGTTTTTAACGCTGGCATTTAGCGGACCATTATTGCAGTTCGATTTTGATAACTGGCCTAAACAAATTGATCCAAACTGGCTGGAGCGGACCACAAAATTGTTCCTGCTGAGTTTGGCATTAATTCCGGGCTATGAAGTGGTGCGGGATCTGCTGCGGATATACCGATTATCGGGAAAATAAGGGGGGGTATTACTGCAATAAAAAGCCCTGCCATAACTGTCGTGGCAGGGCTTTTTATTTACTACTGATAATCTGCTGAGTTTATTTAATACTGCTGTGTTTTACGATTGTCACGAATCAGCCACCATACTAGCCAGATAAACAGCAGTAAGGGGGCCAGGGTAACAATCGCTGTAATACCGATAGCAAACACTGCGGCTACCAGACCAACTAAAATGCCAAATACTGAACCGATAATAGCCAGAATGGTAGGCAAGCAGTAAATACCCAGTGCGACAGCAATAATAATAATGAAAGTTTTGTTCATGAGCATAGTTCCTTATGTTGGTATAACTACAGTACTTCAAAAGCTATGCCAAAATTTAAAAACTATATTTAACAGTGAATTATAAGTTTTTTCGTTGGTTAGTTATAAACTGTACTAGCTGTAAGCTAGTGGTTTTGACCAATTAGTAGTGAATTCTGTAACCCCCTAAAAGCAAAAAGCTGCCAGCGAAGCGACAGCAGTAATCGGTTAAAAATGTGCTCAGTTATAACTTATTGATTTGATCTTTTAACTGATATGATTTGTCGGTAACAATGCTTTCCAAGGTACCTACACGCTCTTTGAGTTGTTGCATTTCAGCACGCAGCGTCTCTAATTCTCCTTTACCGGCTTTCGTGTTGTTTTTCATATACACTTCGTAAGCTGCGTAAGCCAAACCGCCGATAATCGCGATTGCGCCAACTTCAAATGGTCCCATGATGTTCTCCCTTCTTTTTTAAGTATGTAATGAACAGCAAAGCGGATGCCAGCATTTTAATTAGTATATAAATCAATAAATTAAATTCTTTCTGTTAATCTGGTTATAGTATAAAAACTAAAAGTTTAGTCAATATCACCAGATAGTAGTGGTAAACTTATCGAAGGTAATGAAATTAATTGTAAGAGTTTATGACCGATCAATTCTGGATGGACAAAGCGTTACAACTGGCCGGTAAAGCAGAGCAGGCCGGTGAAGTGCCGGTTGGCGCGGTCATTGTCAAAAATGGCCAGCTGATTGCTGAGGGCTATAACCAGATGATCAGTTTGAATGATCCGTCAGCCCATGCTGAAATGCTGGCAGTTCGCCAGGCTGGGATAGTGTTACAGAATTACCGGTTAACGGACTGCGTGTTATATGTAACCCTGGAACCTTGCAGTATGTGTGCAGGGTTGCTGGTGCATAGCAGGCTGGCACGGCTGGTATTTGGTGCCAGTGATTACAAAACCGGTGCTGCTGGCTCTATCATGAATTTGGTTCAACACCCGCAGTTAAATCACCAAATGGAAGTCACGGCTGGCGTGCTGGCTGAACGATGCGCTACCACGCTGTCTGCTTTTTTTCAGCGACGTCGTCAGGAAAAAAAGTCAGCAAAACAGGCAGATATCAACCATGCTCTGGCAGGGACGGTTCCTGAAGTCCCGGATGGTCCTGCATGATGGTCTGATAATTGCGTCTTCTGCGGTGCAATTTAACTAAATCGGTGTTTCGTTTTACCCGGCGCCGACTGGAGCTAATGGCAAAGGCGCTGACTTTACGGCGCTTTAACGCCGGTTTCTTGCGAGCAAGCATAAATAACCTACATCTGTTGCTGACGTTGCCAGGGCAACGTTAATATGGCGTTACTATAGTGCCGCTACTTGCTAACAACAAGAGCCGGCAGATAAAAGAGTTTTTTTTACTGTTTTATATCGGATTTTGGCGCTGCTGCGGCGGTTCCCGGGGAAAATTGCTCGGTAAGCTTTAAGCGCTGCTGCTCCAACCGTTGTTCAGCTTGCTGCTTTTCGTCAGTCCAAATTAATGTGTCGTAGTAACGACGAATATTTTCGACATAGGTGACGGCTTCATCGCCCCTGGCATAGCCAAAACGGGTATGCTGGTAAACTGCTTTTTGTCGTAGTAAGGGTAACCGTTGTTTAACCTCCAGCCAGGTATCAGGGTCTGCTCCCTGACGCTGAGTAAGGATACGGGCATCCTCAACGTGACCCCAACCAATATTATAAGAGGCCAGGGCGAACCACAGCCGATCTGGCATGGCGATACGTTCCGGGATCCGGCTAACCAGTCGGTGCAAATAGCGGCTGCCACCCCGGATACTTTGCTCAGGCTCCAACCTGCTGCTAACGCCCATTTGTTTTGCGGTGGGCAGGGTCAGCATCATCAGACCGCGCACTCCGGTAGGGCTGCGGGCTTTGGGATCCCAATGCGACTCCTGATAAGCAAGGGCTGCCAGCAATCGCCAATCCAACTCGCCTGCGTATTGGATAAACAAGTCTTTGTAATCAGGTAAGGTGTGGTTGATGGCATCAATATATTGCAGGGTGTCAACATAGTCGAACTGACTGACATGGCCAAAATAACGGTCTTCAAGAGTGATTAGCTCGCCGCTCTGATAAATATTACCAAAGAATTCAATTAACACGGTCAGCAGGGAATCGTCATTATTAGCAGCGAGTAACCACGCCACCGGTAAATTTTCGCTTACGGTAAAACCAATACTTAAATTGGGATAAAAACGCCGGTTTATGGCTAATTGATTCGAGTCGGTCAGGGTATAGGGGATGTCGCCATTTACCACTAACTGCAACACATCGTCAGCGTCGAGATCCTTTTGTTCTTGCCAGCGCAAATTGGGATGATCAATGCTCAGTCGGTCAAGAGTCTGGGCATGGCTGCTGTCCTGAATAACTACAATAGGCTCAGTAATATCATCAAGCGAGCGCGGCCATTCATCGCCTTGTCGAAATACCAGCAGTTCGTTGATCCATCGATAGGCAGGCGCGGCCCGATAGCGGCTGAGTCGCTGAGAGGTTAGTGTTAGTCCGCCGGCAATAAAATCTACCTGGCCGGTATCCAGTTTTTGTAACAGTTCGTCTAAGTGGTAGCTGGGAAATAGTTGCAGTTCAACGTCCAGGCGTTGTGCCAGAGTCTGAGCCAGCTCGTACTCAAAACCAGCGGGACCGTCAACACCGATGAAATAACTGGTTGGGCCGTGCAATAAGCCAACCCGCAGACTGTCGCGTTGATAAATAGTGTCAAGCTGAGATGTTTGTTCTGCTACGGGCGTACAGGCGCCTAACAGACAAATGGCCAGCCAGAACAACACCTTTAGTTGCATGCCAAACCTGATATTTACTACTCTGGCGACAGTTATATCAAACTTAAGCTTAACAGTCAGTTTTTTCACATACCACTTAGCGTCAAATTTCTTTATAATAGCGCGCTTAAATCAGCTTCCATCGACGCTCAACCAACGGAAACCTAGCCTATGTTTATCCTGCGTGGTGCACCTGCACTGTCCGAATTTCGAATTGCCAAGTTACTTGAACAATGTGCTGAACGCACAATGCCGGTAACCACAATTTATGCCGAGTATATGCACTTTGCTCAAAACAGCGCTGCTCTTAGCAATGACGAGCAAAGCACCCTGGATAAACTGCTTACTTACGGTCCGGCTATCGCCAGCCACGACCCGGTTGGCCAGTTACTGTTAGTAACGCCGCGTCCTGGCACCATTTCCCCCTGGTCGTCTAAGGCCAGTGATATTGCCCATAATTGTGGTCTCGGCAAAATTAAGCGGTTGGAACGTGGTATCGCTTATTATATTGAGGGTGAACGTACCCTAACTGCCAGCGAATTAAACGTGGTTAGCGGTTTGTTGCATGACCGGATGATGGAGGTGGTGTTTAGCGAGTTTGCTCAGGCAGCTGCCTTGTTTGCGCATGCTGCACCGGCAGAATTAAGTTCTG
>NZ_JBFJPY010000013.1:0-49691 GCF_041616895.1 Arsukibacterium sp. | reverse complement strand
CAGGCCTGAACCTCTTCAGTCTGAACCGCCGTCAAATAATGTGCCAGCACCAACGCTGCGTTGGCTGCACTCGGTTCATTACCATGCACACCGTAACCCAGCCAGATGATAACCGGTGCATCGCCGGCAATTTTTGTACCTTGTTTTGCCTGCTGCACATGTTGCTGACGGATCTGATCCAACCGACCTAAATTTTCAGGCGATGAAATAACCAACTGCAGCAACGGCCGTTGTTCGTGGCTATAACCTATTACTTCTAACATGGCATTGTCTGACTGGCGGGCCAGCTGCTCAAAATAATGCTGGATCTGATCATGCCGTGCATGCCAGTCACCCACAGCATGACCTAAGGTTTGTTGTGGAGAGGGTAGCCTGGTGTTAACCGGCTCATTAAAATATTGCGCCTGCGCCGTTGCGGCCCAGAGTGTGAAAAAAACCATTACACTCAGTTTCATGCCTGTTTCCTTTAATTTTTTTGCGCGCCCAGTTAGCCAGAAAGTACAGCAAAACTCAAGCAGGGCTGGCATCAGCGCCAGACAGAGAGTATGATAGCCATTAACCTAGTAATTTAGTCAGGTACTAAGATGATTTCTATTTCAGAACAGGCGCAAGCCCATTTTGCAAAGCTGCTGGAAAAACAAGCTGCCGGTACCAGCATCCGGGTATTTGTAGTTAACCCTGGCACGGCTCAGGCGGAGTGTGGTGTATCTTATTGTCCGGCAGATGCCATGGAAGATACCGACATTCAAATCGAATTTACCGGCTTTAATGCGGTAGTTGACGCAGAAAGTAAACCGTTTTTAGTTGACGCAGAAATTGATTTTGTGACCGATCAAATGGGATCACAACTGACCTTAAAAGCGCCGAACGCCAAAGTACGCAAGGTAAATGACAACGCACCTTTGATGGAACGGGTGCAGTACGTTATTGACGCTGAGATTAATCCGCAACTGGCCAATCATGGTGGCCGGGTATCCGTCATGGAATTAACTAACGACGGTGTCGCCGTGTTGCAATTCGGTGGTGGATGTAATGGTTGCTCGCAAGTTGATCTCACCCTGAAAGAGGGTATTGAAAAAGAATTGCTGGCCCGCTTTAGTGGCGAGTTAAATGGGGTTCGTGACATCACCGAACACCAGCGTGGTGAGCATTCTTACTACTAAGCCGCTAGCAGTTTATGGTATAACGACCCCGGTTAAGTTTATTTTCCGGGTTTTTTTATGCGTATGATTATTTTATTTGCTGCACTGTTTAGCCTTATTCTCGCACTCCCGGCTAAGGCTGCTGTCATGCTCATCTATCATCATGTTGCTGATGACACTCCGCGGGTAAGCAGTGTTACCGCCAAGGAACTGCGTCAGCACCTGCAATATTTCAAAGATAATGATTTCCAGGTTATTGCTCTGGATGTCCTGATTAACCAGCTGCGGAACAACCTGCCGATAGCTGACAATGCGGTGGTCATCACCTTTGATGACAGCTTTGAAAATAACTACACTACTGCTCATCCCATTCTGATGGAGTTTGGCTTTCCCTATACTATTTTTATCAGCCCGGGCAGTATTGATAACCGGGTTGGCCCGGTGCTGAGCTGGGATCAAGTAAGGAAGATGGCGGCAGACGGCGTACTGGTAGCGAATCATGCAATGAACCATGAGCATATGACCCAGCTGGAACCTGGCGAAAGCAAGGCTGACTGGCATAGTCGGATCAAGCACAACATTTTAGAAGCTGAACGCAGAATTCTGACCGAAACTGGCCAGAGCCATAAATGGCTGGCATACCCTTACGGCGAATTTAACAATGAACTGGAAACCCTGGTTGAAGCATTAGGCTTTATCGGTATTGGCCAGCAGTCCGGCGCCATTGGTGCCTCAACAAAACTCAGCAGGATCCCACGCTATCCGGCAGCCGGCCAGTATGCCGATTTAGCCAATCTTGCTCAGAAATTACGTACTTTAGCTTTTGATATAACGCATTACCTATCGGCTGATCAGCAAATAACTGATAACCCGCCAACGTTACGCCTGCAAATTAAGGTTAACGACTTTCTGCCTGGCCAGCTACGCTGTTACGCCGGTACCGAGGCACTTGAACCTGACTGGTTAAATGAGAATACCTTCGAAGTTACTGCGAGCAAACCATTGAATCGTGGCCGAAGCCGCTACAATTGCACTGCCCCGTCACTGACTAAAAAGGGCTACTTCTACTGGTATTCGCAGCCTTGGCTAAATTAGCGCTGTTGCAGCTGATACAGTACTAACGGGAAGTCAGCGAGGAGTTGCTCACGGTTAACCAGTGGCACTTCACCGGGTGCCATATCGGGTTTAAACATCGCGGCAACCTGGCCCTTTGGATTAATTAAAACTACCGAAGCACTATGGTCTACCAGATAATCCTGTGCAGTGGTGCTGCTCATGGCATACATTAATCCCAGCTCACGAACGAATGGAAACAGCTGATCGTGGCCCGCAGTTAACCCACTTAAAGCAGGTTGGTTAAAATACTCGACGTACTGCTGCAACTGCTCCGGGGTATCGCGCTGTGGGTCGACCGAAATAAACCAAATTTGCAGTGGCTGCTCCAGACTGGCTGCCAGCTCTGCCTGCACTCCAGCCAGCTTGGCCAACGTTAACGGGCAAATATCCGGACAATAGGTATAGCCAACAAACGCCAGGGTCCATTTTCCCATTAAATCTTCGCGGCCACGACGCTGCTTTTCCTGGTCTATCAGAGTAAATTCGGACAGATTGCGTGGTTGCGGATAAACCAGTGCCTGCTGCGGTAATGGCTGATGCTGCCAAAGTAAATACAGCATCACACCTGCAACCACGGCAGCAGCAGATAAGATTAAAACGATTAAATTACGAAACATAAAAAGGTGACACCTTAAAATAGTGATCCAACAGCAACACTAAAAACAGCACCATTAAATGAACAATGGAGAACTTGAACGTAGCCATTGCGGTTGTAGTGTCTGCATTAAATTTTAATTTCCAGGCATATTGTAAAAATCGTAAATTCAGTAAGGTACTACCCAGTAAATATACCGCCCCGGTCATACCGACAATGTAAGGCAGTAAACACACCAGACACAATAACACCGTGTACAACAAAATGGCGCTTTTGGTGTATTCAATACCGTGCGTCACCGGCAGCATCGGCATATTTACTTTGGCGTAATCATCTCGTCGATGAATGGCCAACGCCCAAAAATGCGGTGGCGTCCAGGCAAAAATAATCATCACTAACAGTAGTGCATAACCATGAATTTCACCCGAAACCGCTGTCCAGCCAAGTAAAGGAGGCATAGCCCCTGCCAGGCCACCAATCACGATATTTTGTGGTGTGGCACGTTTCAGAAACATGGTATAGACCACTGCATAACCAAACAAACTAAGCAACGTCAGCCAGGCGGTTAGCGGGTTAACTCCCAGATAAAGCAAGACAAAGCCGGTTGCTGCCAGTGCGCAGGCGAACGCTATGGCTTGCTGGGAACTGACCCGCCCTTTGGCTACCGGCCTGCTATGGGTCCGCGCCATCTGGGCGTCAATCCGCTGGTCGACCACATGGTTAAGGGCCGCAGCAGCGCCCGATAACAGGCCAATGCCAATGGTGGCAAAAACCACTACCGCGAGATCAGGTAAGCCCGGAGAAGCCAGCATCATGCCCACCCAGGCTGTCAGCACCAGTAGCGCGACGACTTTAGGCTTTGTCAGTTCAAGATAGTCGCGCCAGCGTGAAATACTATGACGAGTTGCTGTTATAGCCGCCATTTATGCCTCCTTTCCCACGGGGCGGTATAACTGATACACCACCACTATCATGATCATCAGTAAGTTCGCGCCGACAAAATTATGTGCCACGGCGTTCACCAATGGCAAATGCAGTACCACATTTAACAGACCCAGTATAAATTGCAACAACAAAACACCGCCCATAGCCAGGGCAAAATTCTGCATGACTTTCGTCTGAGCCCGCTTATACAACAGCACGGCGAACCAACTAACGATCCCGAGTGTAATAAAGGCGCCCAGCCGATGAAATACATGTACTGTCTGGCGGGCTTCGGCAGACATCACCCCATACTCATAGTCACTGTATCCAAGATGTAAATCAAAGGCTTCATCAAGTGCCAGCCGGCTTAGCCAGCCAGCTTCACAAACCGGCAACTCAATACAAGCTAAGGCGGCATAATTAGCCGCAGTCCAGCCGCCAAGCCCAATCTGAATCATGACTACCAGCGCAGCGACTATGGCCAGCGGTTTCAAACTATTTAATGCCGGCTCTGTTTGCCGCAACCCCGGTGACAATTGCATCCAATATAACGCCAGCAAGCAGTAAAGGGTAAAGCCCCCTAACAAATGAGCCAATACCACTATCGGTAATAAACTCATGGTAACTGTCCAGGCCCCCAACGCTGCCTGGAAAATCACCAGAAGCAACAGCACGATAGGAAGCGTACGTGGCTGGCGGACCTTACTAAAAAAGCTGGACATAAATATGGCAGCAATTAATAAGCCCAACGTACCGGCCAGATAACGATGGATCATCTCATTCCAGGCTTTATGAGGCTCTAAAGGCCTATCTGGAAATGCCTGCGCCGCCAACGCAATGCTTTCAGGTTTTTCGGGCACCTTTAAAAAGCCATAGCAGCCTGGCCAGTCCGGACATCCTAAGCCCGCGTCGGTTAAACGGGTAAAAGCACCATATATAATTACTACCATCGTTAGCAGCAAGGTAACGGATACCAACCATTTATGTCTGGTCATACACTGGTCCTGTCATAATTTAGCAGCTTTAATAAGTCGTAGCGGATGTTCCGGGCAATCTGCGCCATCTGCTCGTCCTGCTCCGGCATCGGATAGCTCAGTAGCACCAGGCCTTTTTGGTCAACCAGTAAAATTTGCTGTGAGAGCGCAGCAACGTTCGCGGGTATGGCCTGCTGAATATCGAACATCGGATAAAGCTCAGGTTGTTGCAATGACCCTATAACCACTGGCTGAACCTGCTCTTGCTTGCGTCCCAGACCAATATAGAGCTGTTTTACCGTGTGCAACGCGTTCTGACAGCGCTGCTGACAAGGTGAATCGGTTAACAACACGATCCGCCAATGCTTTTTCTCGCCAGTGATATCATTCAGCAGAAAAATTTCCTGCTTCAGCCACTCTCCCTTGCTGGATGACCCCGGATTAAACCAACCCATTTCGAGTACCAGCTTTGCTCCCGCCAGCGGCAGAGCACAACATAAAACGAAAAGCAGCACAAATTTATTCTTGTTCATTTTCACTCCCGCTGCGCCGAGCAGCAGCAATCGCCACTGCCACTACGGCGATTGCCAGCATAAACCATTGAAAGGCATAACCATGATGTTTTTCTGGTGGCATAACCACCGCGTTGTAGTGGGGCAGAAACGGGCTGTCACCTTGTTGAAATAACATAATCGGCAATGCGTTTACCGGTAATTGCGCAGCCATTTGCTCCAGCTCAGGTTGCTGAATTCGCTGTGGCCACCCGTCTTTTTCAGTGTTGGCACCCAGTCTGAAGCCCCCTACTTCACTGCGTATAAGGCCGTGCAGCGAGAGCTGCAGCGGAATTGTTAGCTCAGGAAATACGGAACGGTCATTACCGCCGGCGACCCAGCCCAGATTAACCAGCAGTATTGGGCTGACAGTATTGTGCTGCACCGGAATAATCACATCGTAGCCGACTTTGCCCTCCACAATCTGGTTATCCAGCAACCAGACATAAGGTTGCAGCCAGCGGCCCTGACTGGCAAACAGCACGCCGTCCGCCTCGCTTGCTGTCAACCCAGCCAGCTGTTGCCAGTTCAGGGCGCCTTGTTGCTGAAGTTGTTCGAGCTGACTGATTTGAATCGCTTTTTCTTCTGCCCGTTGCAACTGCCAGAAGCCAAGCTTGCTTAATATTGCAAAAGCCGTCACAGTAATTAGCAACCATACTTTATGAATGCCAAAATAACGGCCGAATAATTTAAACCGCATAATTGGCTAACCGGAGATTAAAAAGGATGTTGCTTAAGCTTGTTATCATCGCACTACTACTATTTATTGTTTTCAACTTATTCCGGGCCGGAATTGTCATGTTGCGTAACGATCCGGAACAAAAACAAATGTCACGCTTTCTCGGGCGTCGGGTATTTTTATCAGTATTAGTATTATTAGTGATTATGCTGGCCATGGCACTGGGCTGGATAACACCCAACCCCAGGCCTTACTGAAACCGCTGGTTACAGCATGTACACAATAACAAATAAACAAATCCACACCACATCAACGAAGTGCCAGTACCAGGCAGCAGCCTGAAAGGCAAAGTGCTTCTCTGGGGTGAAATGCCCCTTTAGCACTCTGAAAAACACAAACAGCAGGATGATAGCACCCAGGGTAACATGCAGGCCGTGAAAGCCGGTCAGTAAGAAAAACGTATTGCCGTAAAATCCAGAATCTAATCTTAAGCCCAAGTCCCGATAAGCATGAATGTATTCATAAACCTGCAGACTTAGAAAAGTCGCGCCTAACAGTAACGTTAGCAACAACATCAACTTTAACTGGCCACGTTTCTGCTGTTCAAGGCCGGTATGGGCAAAATGTAAGGTAATGGACGACACGACCAGAATAGCCGTGTTAATTAATGGCAAACCGGTCCAGGGCATGGCCTGAGTTTCAATTCCACCAGGCGTTTTAAGTAATGGCCATACCGGTTCGAAGTTGGGCCAAAGCAGCTCGAATGTCATGGCATTATTGCTCGAGCCCCCAAGCCACTGCATCGCAATCATCCGGCCGTAAAACAACGCACCGAAAAAGGCCATAAAGAACATCACTTCAGAGACGATAAACCAGCTCATGCCCTGGCGAAACGAGCGATCCATCTGTGCACTGTATAAGCCACTCATCGACTCATCAATCACATTTCTGAACCAACCCACCAGCATAAATACCAGCACAGCAAAGCCTAACAGCAGTAAATAACCACCAAAGCCACTTTGCTGATTACTGATGTCGATTACCAGATGCCCTGCGCCAAAAGCAATAAAAAACAGCGCGATCGCACCAACAATAGGCCACGGACTCTGAGCGGGAACATAATATTTTTCATAGGTTTTTGTTGTCATCTTATTCCCCAATATTATTTTGTTGTGGTTGCTGAGCTGCCCAGGCCTGAGTGACATCGTACAGAGTGTAATTCAGGGTTATGGTATTAAATTGAGCCGGCAAAGCCGGGTCGACATAAAACTGTAACGGCATCAGCATATTTTTACCGCCAGCCAGTTGTTGCTGGCTGAAGCAAAAACATTCAATTTTATTAAAATACAGCGCTGCCTGACCCGGCGATACAGACGGAACGGCCTGACCGACAATCATCCGGCCAGTCGGGTTTTCCGCCAGATAATTCATAATATGAATTTCGCCGGGGTGCACTGTCATGCTCTGTACTTCTGGTGCAAATACCCAGGGCATGTCTTTGTTTGGTCGCGCCAGGAACTCAATGGTAATCACCCGGCTGGTGTCAATAATTGCATTGTCACCTGTTGCTGCAACTGCCGCAGTTTTACCATTAATGCCAGTTAAATCGCAGAACACGTCGTAAAGTGGGACCAGAGCGAAGCCAAAGCCAAACATAGCCAGCGCTATCAGGATCAACTTGCCAATTAACGGTTTGTTCTGCGCCATGGTCGATTCCTTACTTAATGACCGGAGGTGTTTCAAAGGTATGATATGGCGCTGGCGATGGCACTTCCCATTCCAGACCTTCTGCACCTTCCCATACCTGATCGGTTGCTTGCACGCCGCCACGGGCACACTTAATCAATACCCAGACAAAAATCAGCTGTGATAAACCAAACAGGAAACCGCCAATACTAATAAAGGCATTAAAGTCAGCAAATTGCAGTGCGTAATCCGGGATCCGACGTGGCATGCCCGCTAAACCTACAAAATGCATCGGGAAGAACAGCAGGTTGACCGAAATCAACGAGCACCAGAAATGCCAGCGGCCAAGGCTTTCGTCATACATAAAGCCGGTCCATTTTGGCAACCAGTAATACACCGCTGCCACAATGGAGAAAATGGCACCCGTCACCAGTACATAATGAAAATGCGCAACCACAAAGTAGGTATCGTGATACTGGAAATCTGCCGGCGTTATTGCCAGCATCAGGCCAGAAAAGCCACCAATGGTAAACAGCACAATAAAGGCCAGGGCAAACATCATCGGCACTTCAAATGTCATCGCGCCACGCCACATTGTTGCCACCCAGTTAAACACTTTTACCCCGGTTGGCACCGCAATCAGCATGGTGGCGTACATAAAGAACAGCGTGGCGAACACCGGCATACCGGTGGTAAACATATGGTGCGCCCACACCAGGAATGACAGGATAGCGATACTTGCTGTGGCATAAACCATAGAGGCATACCCAAATAGCTTTTTCCGGGCAAAGGTAGGAATAATAGCCGAGACAATACCAAAGGCAGGTAAAATCATAATGTACACTTCGGGATGGCCGAAAAACCAGAAAATGTGTTGAAACAGCACCGGATCCCCGCCGCCGGCAGCATCAAAGAAGCTGGTACCAAAGTATTTATCTGTTAATACCATCGTAACCACACCTGCCAGCACAGGCATCACCATAATTAACAGGAATGCTGTAATAAACCAGGTCCAGACAAACAGTGGCATCTTCATCCAGGTCATGCCGGGTGCCCGCATATTCCAGATGGTAACAATGACGTTGATCGCCCCCATAATCGAGGATATACCCATGATATGCACAGAAAACACAAACAGGGCTGTACTGTCACCGCTATACGTGGTGGAAAGTGGTGCATAGAAGGTCCAGCCAAAGCTTGGGCCACCACCTGGCATAAACAACGACAATAACAGGATCAGGAAGGCAAAAGGCAGTATCCAGAAACTCCAGTTATTCATCCGGGGCAACGCCATATCTGGCGCGCCAATCATCATCGGAATCATCCAGTTTGCCAGCCCGGTAAAGGCAGGCATTACTGCCCCAAATACCATAATAAGACCATGTACTGTGGTCATCTGATTGAAGAAGTGTGGCTCAACAAATTGCATACCCGGCTGAAATAGCTCCAGCCGGATGATCATTGCCATGGTGCCACCAATAAAAAACATGATTAACGCAAACACCAGGTACATGGTGCCGATATCTTTATGGTTGGTGGTGTAAAGCCAGCGTTTTATGCCGCCAGGTTTATGATCATGATGCTCATGCTCGTGGTCATGCTGCGATTCATGGTCATGTGGTTCAGTAGTTACTACAGACATTATTATTCTCCCTCACCCTGCTGCACTTTATAAACGTCGGCGGCTTGAATGGCCTCTCCGGTGTCGTTACCCCAGGCATTGCGGGTGTAAGTCAGGACAGATGCTAATTCTTTTAAGCTTAACTGGCGGCCAAACGCCTGCATTGAAGTGCCGGCTTTGCCGTTTAATACGATATCAATGTGGGCAGTTTTGTCATTTAAGATAAGTTGACTGCCTGCCAGAGAGGGAAAAATACCAGGTAAACCAGCACCATTAGGTTGATGACATGCCGCGCAATAGGCAATGTAAGTGCGCTCGCCGTTGGCCATCAGCTCAGACATATCCATATTCATCGCCAACAATTCCTGCTCTGCGGCTTTTTCCTGTGCAATCCGGGTTTCTTCGCCAGCCTTCCACGCAGCGTAGTCGTCAGGGCTTTTTGCTATCACCACTATCGGCATGTAAGCATGATCTTTACCACAAAGCTCTGCACATTGACCCCGATAAATTCCAGGCTCCTCGACCCGGGTCCAGGCTTCGTTGATAAACCCTGGGTTAGCGTCCTTTTTAATGGCAAATGCCGGTACCCACCAGGAATGAATAACATCATCAGAGGTCATCAGGAAACGAACTTTCTGGCCGGTGGGGATAATCAGGGGTCTGTCCACTTCTAACAGATAATTTTCACCTTTGGCAAAACGGTTGGTTATCTGCTCACGAGGCGTAGCCAGTACAGAGAAGTATTCCAGATCACTGCCCAGGTATTTATAATGCCACTTCCATTGCGAACCTGTTATCTGAACCGTGACATCCGCTGCAGAGGTGTCGTCCATGGCAATGAGCGTTTTGGAAGCAGGTATAGCCATACCAATTAAGATTACCACCGGTATAGCGGTCCAAAGAATTTCTATTTTGGTACTTTCGTGAAATTGAGCTGGTTGCACGCCCCGCGCTTTTCGGTGTAACAGGATAGAGACAAACATAATCCCGAAAACCACTGCCCCGATAACACAGCAAATCCAGAAAATCAGCATGTGCAGGCTGTAAACCTCCTGACTGATCTCCGTTACGCCCCTGGTCATATTTAAAGGCATAGCTGCTGCATTAGCCGAAGCGGCTAAAAGCAAGGTCGGCAGCGTCCAACGTATACTACTCGTCTTCGCCACTGTACTTCTCCTCTGTCATTTGCAAAGCAAACCGCAGAAACCTGTACACAGTAATACACGGCGAATACCGATAGAATATACGGTGAATACCGCTAGCCCCCGAACCTATGTATGACGTTTCTTTAGTTTATTATTGTTATAGTTTTTTTAATTTTAACTGCCCGCGCAGTATCCCAAAACGGTAACCGATATTTTTTTCGGCAACCTTTGTCTAAGAATCATCCAAATCACCGTCAGTGTAAACCCCTAAATAACAAAAGCGCCGGCAAAACCAACAGGTCGTACCAGCGCTTCTATTAACAAATAACTTATTGAGCTAATAGTTTTTTATAACCAACTGCCATTTCGAATTACCCCAACAGCCAATCCTTCGATGGCAAACTGTTGTTGGCGCAGGTCTACTTTAATTACATCAAAATCTTTATTTTCAGGCTGTAACAACACCTGGTGACCATCGCGTTGAAACCTCTTAACCGTGACATCCTCATCAACCCTGGCAACAATTACCTGTCCAGGCTGAGCCTGGGAAGTTTTATGCACGGCCAGCAAATCACCATCCAGAATACCAATATCCTGCATGCTCATTCCCTGCACTTTAAGTAAAAAGTCAGCGTGCGGTTTAAATAAGTGTCCATCCACTTTGTAATGATTCTGTACGTGTTCTGCTGCCAGAATGGGTTGCCCGGCAGCAACTTTACCTATCAAGGGTAAACCCAGCTGCTCTGGTTCATTCTCGTCTTCTAATAAGCGAATGCCGCGCGAGGTGCCCGGCATCATAGTCAGAACGCCTTTCTTTGCCAGTGCTTTTAAATGCTCTTCTGCTGCATTGGCCGATTTAAAGCCGAGCTGGCTGGCAATTTCCGCCCGGGTTGGCGGCATACCGGTCTCGGCCTGATAATCTTTGATAAGTTGCAAAATTTCTGCCTGACGCGGCGTAAGTGGTCTCATAATGCTGGCTACCTATACAGTGGTTACTGTGAGTATATACAGCCTTTTGCCAATTGCCAAGTTTTTGTCTGCACGACAAATTTGCCAGTTTCTGCTTCCGTGATATTCTGGCAAGTCTGTGTTCATGGTCGGTATTTGTATGTTTTCTTTGTTGTCATTGTGTACCGCGTTATTAAAATGGCCATTGCGACTGCTGGTTAAGTTTAAGATTGTTCCTGACCACCCGGTCAGTGACTTGGCGCTGGATATTGACAGACCCATTTTCTATGTCTGTCATACAGAGTCTGCCAGCGATCTCGCCACGTTACGTCGGGTGTGCCAGCAGCTAAATCTGCCGGATCCACTGCAGTCAGTTACGCTAGACGGCACGGTACTGGCCCGTACGCTATTTCTCGAAAAGCCTCATAGTGTCATTGGCGGCAGGAGTAAAACCCGGGCACTGCGCCAGGGCCAGCAGTTGCTGCAACTTCATCTTGCTAACCCTGAATTGAACGCACAACTGGTGCCCGTTGCAATATTGTGGGGCCGGGCGCCCGGTAAGGAAAACAGTATAAAATGGTTGCTGGGCGAAGCAAATGCGCCACATTGGCTGGCTAAGTTTATGATTGTACTGGTGTCAGGCCGCCACACTCTGGTCCGGTTAAGCCGGGCAGTCTCCCTGACTCAGATGGCAGCGCAATTTGGTGATAAACCGGATACTGCCCGCAAACTGCTGCGCATGTCACGATTTCATTTTTACCGGCAAAAACTGGCTGCTACCGGGCCTAAACTGGTTAATCGCAGCCAGCTTTTCAACGCTTTACTGGCATCACCCGCGTTAAAGCAAGCAATAGAAGATGAAGCACGCTCAAAAAAAGTGTCACTTAAAGTCGCCCGGCAGAACGCCCACAAACTGTTGCAAGAAATCGCTGCAGACTATCGTGAATCCACTTTGCGCGTGGGTGACAGGATACTGAGCTGGCTCTGGAAAAAACTTTACAGCGGTATCAAAATAAATAACGCAGATATGCTGCGTGATTTGGCACAAAAGGGGCATGAAATTGTCTATGTACCCTGTCATCGCAGCCATATGGACTACCTGCTATTAAGTTATGTTATTTATCATCAGGGCCTGGTGCCGCCGCATATTGCCGCCGGTATCAATTTAAACTTCTGGCCGGCTGGTACTATCTTTCGGCGTGGCGGCGCGTTTTTTATCCGGCGCAGCTTTAGTGGCAATAAATTGTATTCTGCAGTTTTTCGGGAATATCTTAGTCAACTGTTTAGTAAAGGTTACGCCGTAAAATATTACTCCGAAGGTGGCCGCAGCCGCACCGGCAGGCTGTTGCAACCTAAAACCGGCATGTTGGCCATGACGGTGCAATCGATGCTGCGGGGTATAGAACGCCCCGTGACGCTGGTACCGGTATATCTGGGCTACGAGCACGTGATGGAAGTCAGTACCTATGTCAACGAGCTACAGGGATCGGGTAAAAAGAAAGAATCCATCGGCGGCGTACTAAAGGCTATTCGCAATTTACGGGATTATGGTTACGGCTATGTCAGTTTTGGCGAGCCTATTCAACTTAATCAGTACCTTAATCAGCAGGTAAGTGACTGGAAGAGTCAAATTCATCCACTGGAAGTGCAAAAGCCAACCTGGTTAAACCCGCTGGTCGCTAAACTGGCGAATCAGGTAATGCAGCACATTAATCAGGCTGCGGCGCTAAACGCCACCAACCTGATTGCCTTAAGTATTCTTGCCACTGATAAGCATGTGCTAACCCGGAATGAACTGGTCCAGCAACTGAGCTTTTATCTGAATTTACAGCGCCAGGTGCCCTACCACCCCCAGGTTAGTTTGCCTGAAGGAGATGCCGACAGTCTTATTGCTCACGCCCTTAATCTACAGAAGGTGCAAAGCACCACCGACGGCTTTGGCGAGCTAATCGGATTAAATGCAGAGCATAGTGTGTTAGCCAGCTATTACAAAAATAACGTGCTGCATTTATTTATGCTGCCTTCGTTATTGGCCTCATCAGTACTGCATCAGCGCAGCATCAGTAGTGAGCAGTTACTCAGTGATATTGAACAGCTATACCCATTGCTTAAAGCTGAACTATTTTTATATGTCAGCTCTTTACGCACTTACTGCCAGGCGTTACTGCAATTTATGACCGAACAAGGCTTAATTGAGTCTGATGGCGTTAACTTTTACGCCCCTGCCCAGCAAAGCAGGCACTATTTTATGCTAAGCCTGCTGGCCCATAATGCTGAAGACACCTTGCAGCGCTACGCTATCGTGTTAAATCTGATTGTGGCGAAGGGGCCGCTAAACCGCACAGACCTGGAAAACAGAGGGCATGAACTGGCTCAGCGGCTGCTGCATTTACACGGCATTGTTGCACCGGAATATTATGACAAAGGGTTGTTTGCCACCCTGATCAATGCCCTGAAAGAGGCTGGGATCAGCCATACTAACAGCAGTAATCAGGTATGCAGCAGTCCACGGCTACAGCAGCTGACACAAACCGTGAATACATTACTGAGAAACGACATTCTGCAAACGTTGCAAAGCATTATGCCAGAGGATGCTGCGCCCTAACGGGCGCTGGCATAGCGGCGAATAACCCCTTCCTGCATGGTTGACGCGACCAGTTCACCGTTACGGTTAAAAAACTGGCCTCGCACCAGGCCCCGGCCGCCACTGGCCCGAGGGCTGTCTACGGCATACAACAGCCAGTCGTCGAAACGAAAGTCCTGGTGAAACCACATCGCATGATCAATCGTCGCCACTTGCATATTTGCTGCCATAAAGGATGCACCATGTGGCTGTAACGCTGTTGGCAGAAAATTAAAGTCTGACGCATAGGCCAGTAGATATTTATGTACCCGGATATCATCTGGCATATTACCATTTGCTTTAAACCAGACGTAACGCTTCGGTGCGCTGACTTGCGGCTGAAACGGATTTTGAAAATCGACCGGCCGCATCTCTATCGGTTTCTCACAAATAAATTTGCTGCGCAGGCTTTCGGGTATTAATGAAGCATGCTGCTGATAAAATGCCAGATCGGATACCAAGTCATCAGGCTCAGGCACCTCCGGCATAGGATCGTAGTGATTAAACCCCTGCTCTTCTGTCTGAAACGAGGCGGTCATGTAGAAAATAGGCTTACCGTACTGAATCGCACTGACCCGGCGGGTGCTGAAACTTTTACCATCCCGAATCGCTTCAACCTCATAAACGATCGGTTTACTGGCGTCACCTGGTCGCAAAAAATAAGAGTGAAATGAATGCACCTTGCGCTCTTCGGTCAGGGTTTCTTTTGCGGCTGACAATGCCTGACCCATGACCTGACCGCCAAAAACGGCTTTAAAGCCTAAATCCTGACTTTGTCCCCGATACAGCCCTAACTCAATCGTTTCTAATTTTAGCAACGATAACAAATTCTCTAATACCTGACTCATTCAGCGGTCCTTTTGCTACACTCTGCAGTCTCTATTCTGCCGCAAAGCGAGGGGCCTGGCAAAGATGAACTACTGGTTATTTAAAACCGAACCGGACGAATGCAGTATTGATGACTTTGCGCAGGCTCCCACCACACCCATAGTCTGGGAGGGGGTTCGCAATTATCAGGCCAGGAACTTTCTGCGGGATAATATCGTCGTTGGTGACCAGGTTTTTATTTATCATTCCAGTTGCAAGGATATTGGCATAGCTGGCGTTGCCAGTGTGGTTAAATCGGCGTACCCAGACCCCAGCCAGTTTGATCGCAGCAGTCACTATTTTGATAATAAAGCCACTAAGCAGAAACCACGTTGGGTAGCTGTCGATTTGCAGTTTGTTTGTAAACTGCCCCAACTGATCAGACTGGACAAGTTAAAAAATGTAGCTACTCTGAATGAGTTGCCGCTGGTACGTAAAGGCAACAGACTTTCTGTTATGCCTGTTACTTGTGCTCAATGGCTAACCATAGTGGCGCTTTCCCAACCGGCCTGACTGAATCCAAAAATTTAAGTCCCTGCAGTTGGAGCCAGGTATGATTCAAGAGCGGCGCCAGACGGATAAGGATATGCATTATTTCTGGGAAGAACTGAATTTAGCACAGAAGTTTTCTGTAGCAGAGTTACAACGATTCGGCTATGAATTACGATTTGTACGGCAGCAAGACAACCAAAAAATAGCCGTGTTGTTTGCTGGCAATAAAATGGCAGCAATAGATAACGAAGGTCAGATTAATACCGAGCCTAAAGTTATTCTCAGACATTGAGGTCACGTTGCTTCTGTTTGATACGCATAATGTACACGTATCAGCTAACGTTTAATCCTGACAAATTAAGCATCACGAACAGTAAACAGCCGGCAAGTGCCGGCTGTTTTTTATCGTCTTTAGGCCGGTATTATTCAGCCAGTTGCGCAGTAATGTAAGCAGCAACCTGCTGCTCTAACACCGCTAACGGTACGCTGCCATTGCCTAATACAACGTCATGAAAACGACGGATATCGAATTTATCTGCCAGTTGCTGCTGCGCATCGGCTCTTAAACGCCTGATGGTGATTTCACCTAACTTATAAGATAACGCCTGTGCTGGCCAGCTGATGTAACGATCTATCTCAGTGGTCACGTTATGTATTGATAAGGCTGTGTTTGCGGCCAGAAAGTCGATAGCCTGCTGTCGGCTCCAGCCCATGCTATGCATACCCGTATCGACCACCAACCTGGCTGCCCGCCACATTTCGTAAGTCAGGCGGCCAAAATTGCTGTAAGGGTCATCGTAAAACCCCATCTCAAGCCCAAGATATTCGGCATACAAGCCCCAGCCCTCACCAAAAGCAGAGGTATAAAAACTACGCCGGTAGTCCGGTAAGCTGGCTTGCTCGCGAGCCAGCGAGATTTGCAAATGATGACCCGGTACCGCTTCGTGCAAGGTTAGCGCTGGCATCTCGTATAACGGCCGACGATTCAATGCATAGGTATTTACCCAGTAAAATCCCGCCTGATCATCGCGCGATGCGCCCGCATACCGGCCGGTCGTGTACTTTGGCGCAATTTCCGCGGGCACCGGCACCACCCCATAAGGCGTGCGTGGCAATGTTTTAAATAACCGGGGCAGCTCTGCATCCGCCTGCTTAGACAACCAGGCAGCGTACCGCATTAACTCCTGCTCAGATTGCGGATAAAACTGCGGATCGGTGCGTAAGAACTGAATAAAATCGGCAAAACTACCGGCAAAGTCTAATTGCGTAATAATGGCCTGCATCTCAGCGCGAATCCGCTTTACCTCTGCCAGCCCGGTATCGTGAACTTGCCGTGGGGTCAGCTTAAGTGTGGTGTAATGCTCAAGTCTGTTCTGGTAAAACGCGGCACCGTCGACTAACGCACTGGCAGCAATAGTATCGCGGGCACCGGGAATATAATCCTGTACCATAAAGTCATAATATGCCTGATATGCCGGATTAATGTCCTGCAAAATAATCTGCTGTGCACTGTCCTGCAGCTGTCGCCACTTGGTATCGCTAATGCTGTCTGGCTTCGTCATAAATGGCCGGTAAAAAACGCTGGCCGTCATATCATCTGTGATATACGAACTAATACTGTGTTCAAAACCTTTCAGTACCGCTTTGGGTTGGGTAATTCCGGTCAACAATCCCTGACGCATCCAGTCTGTCTGTTGTTGCATATAACGCGGGACAGTCGCCAGCTTCTGCAGATAGTTCTCATAGTCGGCCAGCTGGCGAAAGGCACTGCGCTGCAACATCATTGCCACGGACGTGTGAAACCCCGATTCTGACGTCAGCGGCGTTAAATGTGCATTAAACCGGTACTCATCAATATCATTAGCTAACCGGTACAACAGGATGGCATGGTTAATCTGATTTTGCTCTGACAACTGCGCAACATCCACCTGCTGTAATTGTTGCTGCCAATTTAACCGTTGCTGCTGGCGGGCACTTAATGCTGCCGGCGACATATCGGGCATCCGGTCGGGTTCACTGGCGGTCAGGGTGGTTTCAGCCTGCCAAAGTTGCTCGGCTAACTGGGTAAAGCGCTGGTCGGGATCCTGCTGCAGCGGCCCTGTCGCACATCCGGCCAGACTTACCAGTAAGCATGTTATCGTAAGCATAATTCGCATCGGGTTGATCCTTTGAGCTGTGTTGTTAACGATTGTAACCTGATTTAGCCGCGAATAAAGCCACTTAAACTTGCAAATCGTGTCGCTGAGCCGAGATTTAACCATCGGTTTGCCGCTATTTTCAGCGACTGAACGATTTTGTTTACATAGCATGTTGCCAGCGAGCCGGATTCGGTTACTATGGGATCAGAAAAAAATAATAAAAAGAATGGCCCCGGAGCTCAATATCGTCTTATGAAGTATCAGGACTCGCTGCAACAAGCGCTGGAAAAAGCGGGCTTAGTCAAAGCTTTCCTGCAGCATAACCAACTTGCTATTCACCCTATCAATTATGCGGTGGCCTACGACTATATCAGCGGCAACAATGCAGGCCTGTGTCACGCCATTGAGCAAAAACTCGCCAGCAAAGCAACTTTTGATGACTTTATTATGGTCGAGCTTTATCAGCGTTGGCTGGCAGACGAAAATGCGCAGCAAGAACAACTGCTGCATGAGGTAACCGGTATTGTTGGCCGTCTATCTGGCTATACTGATTTGGCCGCAGAGGCTACAGGTCAGTTTCTTCAACAATTAGAACAACAGTTATATGACCTTACAAATGCGCCCGCTAAGGTAGCGGATATCGCCGGAATTATTATGGCGCAGGCGCAGTCTTATCAGCAACAGCAGCAGCAGTTACATAGCCAGCTTGCCATGGCGAACAAACAGAGCCATCAGTTACGACATGAACTTGAACAGCTTAAGTTAGAGCGAATGCAGGACCCGCTAACCGGCCTTTACAATCGGATTGCCATGCAAAATCAGGTTGATGTTTGGTTATCGGAACAACCGGAGCGGCGAATTGCTGCCATTGTGGTCGATATTGATCATTTCAGTCGGTTTAATCAGGATTATGGGCAGACTATCGGCGATGTTATTCTGAGCAAGGTGGCACGAAAAGTGGGTAGTTATGTACAAGCCAGCGGAATGCCGGTGCGTTCAGGGGGCGAAGAGTTTTTATTGCTGCTACCTGATATCGACCTGCGTACTGCCAATGAAATCGCTGAGCAGGTGCGTAAAGGCGTTGAGAAACTTCGGTTTGTGTCATCCCGCGACAAGAAAAGCCTGCCTAAGGTCACTATTTCACTGGGGGTATCGTTGTTTCAGGCCAAAGAAAGCTGGTATCAGTTTTTAGCACGTAGCTCGCAAGTGTTAAAGTTGGCCAAAGCACGAGGCCGCAACCAGGTGGCCGATGAATTAATGTTGCTTGCTGGCTGAACCTGACAGCACCTGTCACGTATACACACAGCAGTTGGCTAGCGCGGTCAATTCTTTTACACTAGTTACTCTTTTTAGCGCTGAAACAGGCAACTTCATGACTGAACCAACACACAACACAACCGACTTCGGCTATAAAACCGTCCCTGCCGCAGAGAAAGTATCTCTGGTAGCGAACGTGTTTCATTCAGTTGCTGCCAAATATGACATTATGAATGACGTGATGTCGCTGGGTATTCACCGGCTGTGGAAGCGTTTTACCCTTGATTGCAGTGGGGTCAGACCCGGCCAGCATGTGCTTGATCTGGCTGGAGGCACCGGCGACATTGCGGCATTGTTCTCTCGTCGGGTAGGTGCAAATGGTAAAGTCGTGTTGGCCGACATTAACGAGTCAATGCTTAACGTAGGTCGCGATAAATTACGTGACTTAGGCCTGATTAATAACATTGAATTTGTGCAGGCAAATGCTGAAGCCCTGCCTTTCGCCGACAATAGTTTTGATATTATCAGCATCGGCTTTGGCCTGAGAAACGTCACCGACAAAGCCGCCGCGTTAAAATCGATGTTTCGGGTTCTGAAACCGGGTGGCCGTTTACTGGTGCTGGAGTTCTCCAAACCTGAACAGCAGTGGCTAAGTAAAGTATACGATATGTATTCGTTTAAATTACTGCCCGTCATGGGCCAGCTAATTGCCAATGACAAAGAAAGCTACCAGTATCTGGCAGAGTCAATCCGGATGCACCCGGATCAGGAAACACTAAAAACCATGATGGCCGAAGCCGGCTTTGCTGAAGTGAGCTACCACAACCTTACCGGTGGTATTGTGGCATTGCATCGCGGTTTTAAGTTCTGATGTTGCAAGCCCTGCTGCCTCAATTGTTATGTGCCAGTGCCGAGCGCCTGTGCCATAGCTTGATCAGCATGGATAGCGGAGCCAGTGAGCGTTTAAGCAAACTACAGGGTAAACAATTAGCCTTTACCTTGCGTGAATTTAAGCTGAGACTGGTGCTGACTGCCGGTAGCGACCGCTTGTTGTTCAACCAGCATAACGAAGCCGTGGATTGCGCCATCAGTACCGACTTAGCCAGCTTACGCCAACTTCGTGACGCCAGCCAGTTAACCCGGCTGATTAAAGCCGATGCGCTGCAAATCGAGGGAGATATCCAGGTTGCGCAGCAATACAGCTATTTTTTGCAACGTCTGAACCCCGACTGGCAGGAAGCACTAGCCGGCTATGTCGGCGATGCAATGGCCCATAAAATTGGTTTGAGTATTGGCCAGTTGCAACATTACATACAGCAAAAAGCGTCCTTACTTGATCAGAGTGTCACCATGCTGGCTCAGGACGAGCTGCTGCTCAGCCCAACCAGTATTGAGTTACAGCAATTTAGCCAAGATGTCAGTGAGCTCAGTGCCAGAGTTGACCGGCTTATCGCCCGCCTGCCAGGCCAGAAGGAGTAACCGTTGCGATTCAGCCGTTTTTACCATATTCAGAAAACGTTGTTGCAGTACGGTCTTGATGAATTGATACCGCCAGCATGGCAACCCTGGTACGCCCGCAGCATGCGTAAAAGTGCGTTTTGGTTGTATAACCGTTACCCTGATTATCCGGTGGGCAAACGGCTCAGGCTGGCATTACAGAGCCTCGGCCCGGTCTGGATCAAGTTTGGCCAGATGCTGTCGACAAGGCGTGATTTATTACCTGCCGATATCGCCGACGAACTCGCCAAGCTGCAGGACAAGGTAGACCCTTTTCCCGGCGAGCAGGCTCAGCAGCTTATTGAACACGCCCTGGGCCTGACAGATATCAGTGAATTGTTCAGTAACTTTAGCGTAGTACCGCTGGCTTCGGCCTCAATAGCTCAGGTGCATGCTGCAGTGCTGCGCCAACCCGACGGCAGCGAAGCAGATGTCGTCATCAAGGTGATCCGGCCCGATATTCTTAAACAAATTATTGCGGATCTTGATTTAATGGATGGCCTGGCAGGCATTGCTGCCCGTTACTTACCCGATGGTAAACGCCTGCGACCACGTGAAGTGGTATCTGAATATCGTAAAACCATTATTGATGAGCTTGACCTGCAGCGCGAAGCCGCCAATGCTATTCAGTTGCGTCGTAATTTTGAAGGCTCTGATTCTTTATATATTCCCTATGTACATAGTGATTACAGCCGTCCTAATGTGATGGTGATGGAGCGGATCTACGGCATACCCGTGTCCGACATCGCGGCACTAAACGCCCAGCACACCGACATGGAGCTGCTGGCAAAACGCGGGGTAGAGGTGTTTTTCACGCAGGTATTTCGCGACAGTTTTTTCCATGCCGATATGCACCCAGGCAATATCTTTGTGTCGCGGGAGCATCCGTACAACCCGAAGTACATTGGTATTGATTGCGGCATAGTCGGCACCTTAAACAGTGAAGACAAGCGTTATCTGGCTGAGAACTTTGTCGCGTTCTTTAACCGCGACTATCGTAAAGTCGCTCAGCTGCACCTTGACTCCGGTTGGGTGCCACTTGATACCAACGTGGAAGAGTTTGAAAGCGCGATCAGAACAGTCTGTGAGCCCATTTTTCAAAAACCACTGGCTGACATTTCGTTCGGCCATGTATTACTAAACTTATTCAGCACCGCCCGCCGTTTCAATATGCAGGTACAGCCACAATTAGTACTGTTACAAAAAACCCTGCTGTATGTTGAAGGGCTTGGCCGGCAGCTCTATCCGCAATTAGATCTGTGGAAAACCGCTAAACCATTTTTAGAAAGCTGGGTAAAACAACAAGTCGGGTTACCCGCGTTATGGCGCCAGGTGAAAGACAATGCACCTTTCTGGGCTGAAAAACTGCCACAGATGCCAACCTTATTACATCGGTATCTGGAACAGGGGCCTAAACAACAGACGATGCTGCTACAGCAGTTGCAGTTGCTGCAGCTGCAACAGCACAAAACCACGCGGCAAATTGTTGCAGCAGCACTTGCCGCAGGCACCCTGATAAGTGGTACTATAGCGCTAAGTTTTGGAGCGCTATGGCTGGCGGGGGCGTTGCTTGGCGGGGCTATCTTTTTCGCTGCAAAAGCACTATTGTCATAAAGTTGTTGCACACTGGCTTAGCAACTTCAGCATAGATTACAGAGGTAATTGTTATGGGTTTTGGCGGCATTAGTATTTGGCAATTGTTAATTGTTCTGGCCATTATTGTGGTGTTATTCGGCACCAAAAAGTTACGTGGCATTGGCACCGACCTAGGTTCGGCCATTAAGGGCTTTCGCAGCTCTATCAAAGATGAGCCCGCTGCAGAAGACGATACTCCAGAAAAACTGGCAGAGCAAAAACGTAGTCACAGCGATATTCAGACCGACGCTAGCAAACAGTCAGAGAAAGATAAAAACTAAATGGGTTTCTGGGAGCTGCTGGTTATTGCGGTTATTGCCTTGCTGGTGTTGGGGCCTGAACGGCTGCCCGGGGCCATCCGCAGTACCGTAAAAACCATTCGCAGCATTAAACAATTTGGCAGCCAGATGCAGGCCGAACTCAGCGAGAATCTGCGGGTGCACGAACTGCATCAGAAATTAAAAGATGCTGAAAGTAAAAACCTGCTTAACCTGAGCTCTGATGAACAAGCCGCGCTGGACGAGCTGCGGGCTGCCGCTAAATCGGTGAACCCGCCGGCAACAGACATAGCGAAAGCGAAAGCTTTGGCACCGGCAACCACCCCAGAAGACAAAAAACCGATTGACCCTGACAATGAAAAATAAACCGGAAGCCGATAGCCTGCTTGGCCATTTACTGGAACTTCGCAATCGTTTATTACGCTGCGTTATTGCGGTAATAGTGGTATTTGCCTGTCTCGCTTATTTTGCTGCAGATATTTATCAGCTGCTGGCGGCACCGCTTATAGCTGTGTTGCCTGAGGGCAGCAGTATGATTGCCACTGATGTTGCCGCGCCTTTTTTCGCGCCCTTTAAGCTTACCTTTATCGTTGCGATATGCCTGGCTATTCCTTATATCCTGTTGCAGGTATGGCAGTTTATCGCGCCCGCCCTCTATGGCAAAGAGAAACGCCTGGTCGCGCCATTGGTGATCAGCAGTACCTTATTATTTTATGGCGGCATTGCCTTTGCCTATTTTGTGGTGTTTCCGCTGGTGTTTGCTTTTTTTACCAGTGTCGCGCCGGTCGGAGTTACTGTTGCCACGGATATCAGCAGTTACCTCGACTTTGTACTAAAGCTGTTTTTTGCCTTTGGTTTATCATTCGAAATCCCCGTAGCCATTTTACTGCTGGTTTGGACCGGTACGGTAACCCCGGCCACGTTAGCCAGTAAACGGCCCTATATCATTGTCGGTGCTTTTGTATTGGGAATGCTACTTACCCCACCCGATGTATTATCACAAACCTTACTGGCGGTGCCAATGTGGTTGCTATTTGAAGCTGGCTTGTGGTTAAGCCGCTTTTATCAGCCGAAGACCGAGCCGGAACACACTGCAGAGGAAGAACAACAATAATGAACAAATCACTGTCTCTTGTCAGTAGCTTGCTGGTTGTCACTGCCAGCTCATTTTGCCCCCTGGTGCAGGCCAGCGAGCTATCAGATGCGCTTAATGAATGTAGGCAACAACAGAATGCCCTGAAACGACTGGTGTGTTACGACGAGATCAGTCTGCAGTCGGCTACCCAGCCGGTTGCTACCACTGTGCCCGTTGCTAACCAGATACAGGATAGTGCAGCAAGCACGGCGCAACCGGCAACGATAAGCCGCGCTGCTCCAGTTGCCAAAAGCACAGAAGCTGACAAAAACTTTGGTCTTGAACATAAGCAGACCGCTGAAAATAAAGCTGATCAGCTTTATTTTACCGTCAGTGCCATTAGCTATAGCCCGCGAAAAGAGTTGATTGTTGAATTTGATAATGGTCAGGTCTGGCGTCAATCCGGAACGGATTACTACAAAATAGCGGTTGGCGAAAAGCATTACGTTAAACGCGGACTGTTTAATTCGTTTAGCCTGGGCAACGACGATAATAATCGTACCGTAAAGGTTCGCCGGGTCGATTAGCATGACTGAAACCGGCACTTACTCTGGCTGGTTTGACTGTGGCGTTAATTTGTTTAGTCAGCAGTTTGCCGGACAAGAACAGCAAATCTGGCAACGGGCCCAACATGCCGGGGTCAATAACATGCTGCTTATTGGCTCTGATATTGCAGAGAGCCGTCAGAATCAGCAGTTTTGCAGCGGCCATTCCGGTTGCTACACCACCGCCGGCGTCCATCCCCATCAGGCTGCTAACGTAGCCGCCGAATGGCTGGAGCAGCTTCGCCAGTTACTTTCACTGCCAACCGTAGTCGCAGTTGGCGAGTGCGGCCTCGACTTTAATCGTGACTTTTCCCCGAGACCGGTGCAGCAGCACATTTTTGCCAGTCAGTTGCAACTGGCAATACAACTGCAAATACCGGTTTACCTGCATGAACGTGACGCGTTTACCACCCAATTGGCCATGTTAAAAGAGCAGCAGGTAAACCACGGGGTGGCCCATTGTTTTACTGGCGACACCAGTCAGCTTAAAGCCTATCTCGACTTAGGCCTTTACGTAGGCGTTACCGGCTGGATATGTGACGAACGCCGTGGCCAGAGTTTACAGCAGGCAATACACTATTTACCGCTGGATAGAATGTTGCTGGAAACCGACGCCCCCTATTTGTTGCCGCGAACCATTAAACCTCGCCCCAAAAATAACGAACCTGCTTTGCTGCCTGCCATTGCAGCTGAAATTTGCCGTTTAAAAAGTATCAGCAGTCAGCAATTAGCAGACATTACCACCGAAAACGCCCACAGGCTATTCTCCCTCAGCGGATTGCAGGCATGAACATAAACGCACTACTGTGGCTGGGAGCCGGGGTATTTGCAGGTGTGCTACTGATGGCCATTATCATGGCGTGGTATTTACGACGCTGGCAACGCCTGCACACCGAGCAACTAGAGGCCAGAATGCAAGCACAGCAACTGGAACTGCAAATTGCTTTAGATGAGCTGGCGGAAAAAAACCGGCTGCTGGAACAACAGAATATGCTCGACTCGTTAAGCGGTATCTTTAACCGGGCCTGCTTTGACAAACGGCTTAACAATGAACTTAAACGTAGCCGGCGTGAACAGACCTCGCTTGGCCTGGTGTTTGTTGATATCGATCACTTTAAAAGAATTAATGACACTCATGGCCATTTGGCCGGAGATGCCGCCATCCAGCAAATAGCCAGTGCGCTCGCAGCCAGCTTAAAACGTAGTAGCGATGCCGTGTTTCGCTATGGTGGTGAAGAGTTTGCGTTATTGCTGCCGGGAACATCACTGGCAGGTTGTATAGAGCTGGCAGAACATGCCAGACTTAATATCAGCCGTACGCCTCTGCAGATAGGATCACTGAGTTTAAATGTGACCCTTAGTGCTGGCTGCTATGCCGCAGTGGCTGATGCCAACAGTAGCAGCAACGGGTATATCTCAGCAGCCGATAGCGCACTTTATCAGGCAAAACATCAGGGCCGCAATCGTACAGCCAGCGCCAGTACTATCGTCAGCCCAATCATTAAGGGATCAGTAAATGAAAACTAACCGTTTTTTCCCGGCCAGCCGGCCACGTCGGATGCGTGAGCATGATTTTAGCCGACGATTAATGGCTGAGCATCAGCTTACGGTAAACGATCTGATTTACCCGATGTTTATTATCGAAGGTGAAAACCAACGGCAAAGTATCGGCTCAATGCCAGGTATTGAGCGTCTTAGCCTGGATTTACTGCTTAGCGAAGCGCAAGAGCTGGTGGCACTTGGCATTCCGGCCATTGCACTGTTCCCGGTAACGCCTGCCGACCGCAAATCCTTATCCGCAGAAGAGGCCTGGAACCCGGACGGACTGGCTCAACGTGCTGTGCGCCTGCTAAAGCAGCATACTCCCGAGCTTGGCATTATTACGGATGTCGCACTGGACCCTTTTACCACCCATGGTCAGGACGGTATTATTGATGACCACGGTTATGTGCTGAACGACATCACTACCTCTGCTTTGGTTAAGCAAGCGCTGTCACATGCCGAGGCGGGTGCAGACATTGTTGCCCCCTCAGATATGATGGACGGCCGGATCGGCGCAATTCGCGAAGCGCTGGAAGAAGCAGGTTTTGTTAATACCCGCATTCTGGCGTATTCCGCTAAATACGCCTCCAGTTACTATGGGCCGTTTCGCGATGCGGTGGGTTCCGCCAGCAATTTAAAAGGCGGCAATAAAAAGAATTATCAGATGGACCCGGCCAACAGCAATGAAGCACTGCACGAAGTGGCGATGGATCTGGAAGAAGGCGCCGATATGATTATGGTGAAACCCGGTATGCCTTACTTAGATATCGTGCGCCGGGTAAAAGATGAGTTTGCTGTACCAACCTTTGCTTATCAGGTTAGCGGCGAATACGCGATGCATATGGCGGCTATTCAGAACGGCTGGCTGGCAGAGCAACCGGTGGTAATGGAATCCTTGCTGGCGTTTAAACGCGCCGGCGCAGATGGCATTTTGACTTACTTTGCCAAGAAAGTGGCTACCTGGTTAAAGCAGGCTTAAATTCAGGCCTGCTTTGCAGCTGCAGCCTGAGGCCTTGCAATGGCCAGGGTAATCAGTAGTGGCAAATGATCTGACGCTATTTTTGCCTGCTGCGATCCCGGAATATCGACCGCCGTCACTGCCACTGCCTCACTGACGTAAATATGGTCTATCCGAATCGCAGCGAAGCGACTGGGAAAGGTTCCTCTTGGACGGTGCCCTTCCAGCAGCGTCTGAGCATCGGTCAGTTTTTGCCCCAGCCGGCGACATACTTCTGACCCAGGCTGAGCATTTAAATCTCCACAGAATATTACCGGCCCGATGCAATCAGGATGGCTGAGCCACTCTTCGCCCAGCAACGCGTCAATTTGGGCCAGCCGCTCCCGGGCTTTTAAGCCCAGATGGGTGTTGATGATATTAACCTGCTGACCATGCAGCTCAACTGTTGTCCAGATAGCACCACGTGGCTCCAGTTTTGGTTTATTTGCTAGGCCGGGTAATGCCCCCGCTTTTACCAGCTTTAATGGTAAATGGGTTAAAATGGCGTCACCGTACTTTTCTTCTTCCAGATGCATTGCCGGATGAAAATGAAACTCCATTTCCAGCGCTCTGGCAATCAGCTGCGCCTGATCCTGGCCCTGAGTGCGATTGCGCCCCACATCCAGCTCCTGCAATACCACCACATCTGGTTTAGCCAGGGCAATGACTCTGGCAATCCGTTCTATATCCACTTTGCCGTCCAGGCCGATACAACTATGCACGTTATAAGTCATTACTCGCAGGCTGTGACAGCACTCCGGGTTGCTGACCGCACGGCCAGCCGGCTTGGCTGAACCCCTGCCCAGCTGTTGCAGCGCAGCGTGGTAGATATCTGCTGGCCTGATGTAACCACAAGGCGTATCAGGCAGCATCACATCTTCCGGCAACAACGCAAAACCATGGGTCTCTGCCGGGGTTGCACCGGCATGCGCGCCGTTTTCATCAGCAAAAGACTGTGCCTTTACGCCTTTGCGCCAACCCATAATCACCAGATCGCCGGCATCCGGATGCTGGCACAACCGCAGAATATCGTCACTGACACCGTCCAGAAAGGGATGATCCGCACCAAAAATTTTGGCTTTATCCTGTGGCAGATAAAAATCACCGTCTGCCGTTGTCGCCCGCACCCGATCCGGCCCCTCCACCACCAGCACCAGTGGCACTTTATGCGTACCAGCCAGCTCTGTTGCCAGCAAACGACTGTCGGTGTCAGTTAATGAGGTACCGGCATAAATGTGCCCCACCGGCCCCTGCGCCGCGACCTTGATCCCGTTATCCGCTGCTGTCTGGTCGTTGCCATTATTTACGGCAAACATCCATTGTACTTTATTACCGCCTAATAAGCGGGCCCGCTGAGTTTGTTCGCTGCCGGTTACTTTGCGCTGCAGGCCGGCCGGCAATGAAGTCAGCTTTTCAAAACTGGCATATACCGCCTGCTGCAGCGGATAACCCTGCAGCACATGATAGGGCGTGACTTTGGCCTGGCCGTGATCAGAATAAAGCCACACCTGATAACTGCGCCATTGCGACCGGTGTGCGGCACGCCAGAGCCGGGCAATGCTGTCATCGATACCCTTTAAGGTCCAGTGGGCAAAAAGCGATGAGGGCCCACGGCGGTGCGACTGTTCATCGTATCCAAGAAAATTGATATGCACCACCGGCAGGCCCCGGGCAATATCCATCTTACCGCCGATAACACAAAGCTCCCGCAACACGATTGATATCGCAATCCTGGCCGGAATGAACTTTAATTCACTGAGAAAATCCTGACCTTTGATAATGCCGCGGCAAAAGTCGACGATTGCCAGACCCAGCTCCAGAAAAAACAAACCGATAATCCGCAGCACGCTGTATAAATTACTTAGAAAAAGCCCCAGCAATACAAAGGGGTTGGCGGCACGCAACGCGGTACCCCACCCCATCGTTGCAGCACAAAAATGTGATTCCGCCGCGCCACCGGTGTAAATATTGGAATAGGTACTGCCGTCCTGCAGCAACGCGGACTTGCTTTGTTGTTGCAAGCCCTGCTCGACCTTTGCGGCCGTGTCAGGTTGCAGCATCCGGACAATTTTGCCGGTTTGCCGGTGACGGAATGAAAAAGCCGGAACGGCTGTTTTCACACCATAAAACAGTTCTGCCTGCACAGCAGGCGTGGTTGCTGGCAAACCACTGTAATGCGCCTGCAGTTTATAATGCTCGCGCTGCAGCAAGCGTTGTAAGAATGGCATTTTACCGTGCTTTAATGCCTGTTGTAATTGTGGCTGTGCCAACCCATCGATCTGGATCATGATCAGACCCGGGCGGACACCCGAACCTTCTGACACCGATAACCGCAGCAGTTTGGTAAACCAGTGACTGCGGCTAAGGCTGCGCATCAGCCAACGACACCATACTTCGACCCGACTGATCATTAGGCTCTCCGGACAGTATTAACCAATAAAGGACACTAAAAAAATAAAAAGGTGCTGTAACCCGGGTTCATTCTTTACTGGTGGCTATTTTATCATCTGTAAATAAACTACTACTCACCGCCGTGGTACCAGCAACAGCGACACTGCTTAAAATATCCCACTCGGCTTTTATCCAGGCCAGCACATCTTCCCAGTCTCTTTCTGTTTTTGGCTCGGCAGGCACAGTATTCAGTACCGAACGAAAGCACTGTAAAGCTTTTGCAGCCGAACGTGACATAGCAAAACCTTCTGCGGTGTGTAATGCCCCCCGACTCAGGGCTGTCATCTTAGCGGGGCTGTCTATCAGCTGCCCCAATGCCGTCGCCAGTGCCTGTGCTGTTTTCTGATTTAGTAACATACCATTTTGCTCATGTACCACAACCTCCCGCACGCCGGGAGCGTCAAAGGCGACGACGGGGAGTCCTGCAGCCATTGCCTCTGTCACTACCATACCCTGGGTTTCACTGGTCGAGGCAAACGCGAATACATCCATGGCGTGCAAGGCATCGGTAAGGGATTGCTGCTGCAGTATACCGGTAATATGCAACCGGTCTGCGACCCCGGCTTCTTTAAATATAGTGCGGATTGACTGTTCAGAAGGTCCTACCCCCACTACCAGAAAGTGGGCCTTTAAATGCGTGCCAATGGCTTCTGCCACTGCCTGGCTCAGTACGTCAAGGTTTTTTTCAGGCGCTAACCGACCAAGGTGGCCGATAACCACCGCATCTGACGGAATGCCCAGCTGCCGACGTACCCGATCACCATCGCCACGAGCAAACCTTTCCAGGTACACGCCGGTAGGGATAACCGCAACCGGGCTGCTGACCCCCCGCTGGTGCAGTAAATCAGCAATGCTCTCGCTTGGGGCAATAACCTGATCGCACAGGTTGGCATAGCGGGTAGCCAGCGCAATAGCAAAATGCTTCATTGCTTGCGAGTCGCCCGGCACATAATGGGTATAGCGCTCATACAAGGTATGATGGGTAAATACCAGAGGTATCTTGCGATAGCGGGCGGTTCGCAGTGCACTCATTCCCAGCAGGAACGGATGCTGGGAATGAATAATATCAGGTTTGAATTTATCAAGGATCTGGCTGAGCTTGTGATGAAAAGGCAGTGCTACCGAGAAGTCGGTCGCATTAAAATTCTGAATGGCAGCAATGCGCACAACATCAAGTTCATCCTCAGGCATACCTGCAAACTCAGGTGCTACCACCAATACCCGGTGTCCCAGCTTCCGGTATTCGGTCACAAAAGCTTCAACCGAACGCGCGACGCCTCCCACGTGTGGGGTATAGGTATTGGTAAAGATGACAATATTCATCTGCTGGTGCTCCGTTTTTTTAAGTTAACCTTTCCTGACGTTTCAGCTGCTATCGACAGGGCCTGATAACCCGGTAAACAGATCTCCAGCTGCGGTCCTTCTGCGGTATGCCAGTCTGCCAGCCAGTGCAGCACCACCTGATCATCCTGCTGATGACTCAGTGTTATGCTGATACTGCCAAAACGGGTAGGCGCGGGTCCAAACCGGATAACATTTTCGTTGTTCAGCCAGCGATCTGGCACTCCGCCGGCCAATACCAAATGGTTCTCTTCCTCACGTACAAAACAATTTCGGACCATTAACAGCCATTCGGCAGCAGCCCAAACGTGGTGGCCATCTCCCATACAGCCGCCGCCCGTACCCGGGTGAATGGCTTCAGGCCATTGGCCGGTAGGCGACGCCAAGCCGGCCACGCTGTCCATTAGCACCAGATAGCGCGGGTCATTGTTGCGCAATAAAATCTGGGCAACATGCAGGGTTAAATACGCATTCAACCCTGAGTGAATCATGTCCTGATAGAATGCATCCTGAACAAAACAGCGTTTTAGCAAAAACTCCACTGTGTCAAGCAAGCGGGGGTCGTCAGGGCGACACAATTGCGCCGGATAACCAAGAGCCAGCGAACCAATGGCTCCTGCATCCAGCCGCCGGTAAGGTGACGCCGGCATACCAGGCCGATTCAGTCGGTTGGCACAGTGCTGTAAGCTGTTATCTATTGCCCCACTGAATTCCGCCGCAGCGTCGGTAAACTCCTGTTGCAGCTTAGGGTCCACCTTTTCAAAAATCCTGGCCGCAGCCTGTAATCCGGCAACCCCCCAGAAGTCGTCCCAGTAATAATAGTCGTTTGGGCCCAAATGCTCGGCACTGAAACCAGCGGGTAATAATCCGGCGTGCGGGGTGTCGAGCTTATCTGACAGGCGTTTATTAATAATCCAGCGCGCACCTTTTTTTAGCGGGCTATGCCAGTCAGATGACAACTCGCGGCCGGTCAGTTCTGCGTAGCGTTGCAGGATCCACAGCACTTCGCCATTTGCATCCCATTCTCCTTCCTGTGAGCGAAAGTAACCTAACAGCGTTTGTCTGGCCGGAAACTGCTGCAAAGCCCGGGCGGCGCGTTCGGTAAGACCGGCACACAATAACGCATGAATAATAAAGGCGGCATCTCTGAACCAGAAACGTTTATAAGTGTAGGGCCCGGGATACACATCTTCGGGTGAATGCAGGATCAAGGAGTTTATCGCTGCGCCATATAAAAACTGATAGTGCTGATCCGGACATTGTAGCTGACAGCACTTTTGTTGCTCTGCCTGCCAGGCACCTGATTGCAATTGCGGTTGTGCTGCAGAGTTTAGCGGCACTGTTACTGCTATTTCATGCCAGTCATTTTCCGGCATTTTAAATAACGCGGCAGCCGTAACCATGCCAACATCACACAGACCTTCTGTCTGTTGCTGAGCATCAGCAAGGTGAATATAGACATCACCTTTTTTATAGGCCGATACATGGTAGCGATCAGCCGGCCGGCTGAACTGCACGCGTTTCTTATCATCAACTAGCCATTGGTTGTGTTGCTCATTTAGCGCTACTTTATGAATAAAACTGACACCCTCGGGGTTTTGTGGCCGCAAGGCCAGTACCAGATAGCCTGCTTTATCAGCTTTGGCCTTCAAGCGCATTTTTACCACCGGCACTCCGTCTTCCAGTGCCACCCAGGCTTTATTCTGTAAAATCATCCCCTGCTGGTGGGTGGTGGTGGTAATACTGACATCACCGGCAACGGTTATTTGCTGCTGGCTGTCATCTGCCCGCGACGGCAGCAGATACTCGCCATGTTCCGGCATAATCCAGCTATCCAGCGACCAGCTGTCTAAAAATGGGGTGAGCAGTCCCCTCGGGTCAACGATTGGTAGCTCAGGACAATCCGGGTAACCGATCGCGGTCCAGTTGCGATGGGTCAGGTTAATATGGGTAATTGAAAATGCCCGTGGTATAAACGACTGATCATTTGGGTCAAACTGGCGTTCAATCCAATATGGCCAAACCCAATCCAGGTTATGCTGAATCACCCTGCTGTTAATTAAACCACGGGCATGAAATACCACGCCCGCTCTTAGCAGTTCAATGGGTTCACCCACTTCAGAGGGTTGAGCAAAATTGTGTAACTTGGCCAGTAACGCCACAGGATCAATAAAACCATGCTTATGGGCGACATAGCGCACCACGTAACGCCAGGGCAACCACTTTAACCAGGTCATGCCAAAGGCTCCTTATCAGTGTTTTGCTTGGTATATGTGGTCAGCGCCCGGTTTGCCAGCCGGTTCAGATAAATAATAATAGCCACCGCGGCGATAAAACCACTAAGGTATAAGGCCCACTCCCAGCCCGAGCGTTGCTGTGCACCAAATTCGAACGTCGTGATATCGGCCACTAACGAGCCCAAATACACGTTGTGAACAGTAAAGGGAATAAAACCAAGCAACGAACCGGCAATATATCCGCGCAACGAAAATTGGGTTAAACCAAAAAAATAATTTGATATTTTGCTTGGGAAAAATGGGATAAGGCGGGTGAGCAACACTATCTTCCAGTCATTTTTGGACAGTTCTTTATTAACCAGCTGTAGCTTTGCCCGGGCCATTATAAATTGCCTTGCTCGCTGGCCAAAGGTGTAACGCGCCAGCAAAAAGGCTATTGTTGCTCCGAGCGTAGTGCCTAGCACCACATAAACGGAGCCCTGCACCACGCCAAACACAAAGCCGGCACCGATGGTAAACAACGCACCGGGTAACAGCAGTACCACGACCGCCGCCATAATCATCATAAACAGCAATGGTGCCCAGGCACCCTGTTGCTTAAACCACTCCAGTAATGTTAATACCTCGGTATGGACGCCAAAATACACCAGCAAGCCAAGCACCGCCGCAACAAACAACACACTGCCTGCTATACCCTGTAAGGCTTTGCTGGTGCTGCTTTTCTGCTTTGGCCGTGTTGCTGTTTTACTGTCAGTGGCTACCGGGTCCAAAATAACGACTCCTCTGGCTCTGTTGTCCGAAGAATTGTTCGCAGCGCAGTGACGCAAAATATAATCGTCTTCTGTAAAACCGTTATTGACGAAGTAGTAACTGGCAAGCTGCGCCATGGGTTAGCGGGTCGCCGGATCTCAGCATTCAGGCGTAGCACGCGCCGCGGATACTAAATAGCATAAAACAAGCTTAGGATACTGCCCTGACTATCGCCAGCCAGTTTAGATATGTCAATTACCAGCGGAAAACGCAGCGGCTTAATAGCTGCCAGTAGCTGCTGCGTACTGTTGGCATGTGTTCACGTTATGGCTGACGGCTAACTAGCCACCCAGTGACCGGCATCATTCTTATGGTACTTCTGTTTTACTGCGGCCCAGGCTACTTTATGTGCTACCTCTTCGCGGCTGTCATCACCCTGCCGGTCATCAGGGCTTTTATACTGATCCCAGGCGCTGTTGAATGCAGCCTGATATATTTCCTGGGCATGTTCAGGTAATACATTTTGGACAGCATCGGGTAATTCACTGCGTTTATGGTATGGCATCTTGCTGCTCCTGTAGATTGACTACTGAATAACAATTGACAGCAACCCTCGTGCCATCCTTACAGACAATGGAGTAAATTCGGATTGGCGTTATAATTGCTCAATAACGTTAATTATTGTTGAGATAAATTATAACGCTAATAAACCAACACTCTCATTAAAGGAGCGATAAATGAAACTTAAGCTACTCGTATTATCAGCAACTGCCGCGGGCTTAGCTGCCGGCTGTAACCCTGATCCACGTCCCTCATCAAGCCCAACAGGTAATGCGACTCCGGTGGCTGAACAGCCTCGCACGTTAGCTGATGCCAATAGCATGATTGTTTATATGAACAAGGTCACACCGGATGAAGTGGGCCAAAGGGCAGGTACCGTTACCGTGATGCAAACTGAAGATGGTCTGCAATTCACTCCCAACGTATTAGGCCTGACTGAAGGACAGCATGGTTTTCATATTCATCAGAACCCCAGCTGTGAGCCTGAAATGATAGAGGGCAAAAAAGTTGCTGCGGCCGCTGCCGGCGGCCATTACGACCCTGAAAATAAAGGTCAGCACACAGGACCACACGGCGATGGCCATAAGGGTGATTTACCCATGATAGAAGTTGATAGCGCAGGCAATCAGCAACAGGTGACCATTAAGGACCTGAGCCTCGATGAGCTTAAGGGCCGTTCATTAGTGGTTCACATGCGCCGTGATGATTATAGCAGTAACCCTGCGGGTGACAGTGGCCCGCGTATTGCCTGCGGCATCATTGATTAATCGGCAATATTTACAAGCGGGCAAGGTAATAGTTACCTGAAAACGACTTGGCAGTAATCTACCTAATCAGCAGCTGCCAGCCAGCCAGCTGCTGATATTGTACTTCCTGCTCTAATTCGGCGCGCATTAGCGGATGTTGTTCCAGCCAGTTTGCCGGCATATACAGGTTCAGGGTTTCTGCTTTAGTGGTTATTCTGACTTCAGGCAGTACTTCGTGGCGGCGACGCATCGATAGAATTACCGCCAGGCGCAAGATACGGGTTAACCTTACCGTTAGCAGAACGGAGGTCATGGTCTGGCGGGCAATCACTTCCCGACTGATATCTGCCCGATGATTATGCACCAGCGCCATCACCAGCTGTTGCTGGGCACGGGTAAAACCAGGTAAGTCGGAATGGTTAATAATGTAAGCGCCGTGATGATGATGGTTTTTATATTCTATCAGTAAGCCAAGCTCGTGCAGCAAAGCGCCCGAGCGCAACATGCTCAGACCTTCAAATTTGTCGACATCCCAGCGTTTTTGCAATTGACCGGCCAATTCCACCGCCATATCCGCGACCCGCTCTGCATGGCGCTGGTCAATAAAGTAACGCACCATCAAACTGCTTACCGTACGGTTGCGCACATCGCTATGCTGTAGCTGCGGTAGCATGCTATACAGCACCCCTTCACGCAGCGCGCCGCCCGATAATGTCATACCATCAATACCTAACACCCGGAACAAGGCGATTAGAATAGCCAGACCCGAGGCAAAAACCTGCTTGCGCTCCTGCGCCAGACCAACAATATTTAACTGTGTAACCGGGCCACAGGCCATAGCCTGTTGCATTATATCTTCCAGTTTACTCAGGGTAATCACTTCATCTTTACCCTGCGCAACCAGAATTTCCTGCACAGCCTGCACCGTGCCTGAAGCCCCTACCGCTATTTGCCAGCCCGTCGCCAGAAACTCAGCACAAATAGTATCTACCTGCAGTTCGGCAGCACCAATCGCCTGATTGAAATTATCTTCACTGAGTTCGCCATCGCCAAAATAGCGCTCAAGAAATGTTACGCAGCCCATATTCAGGCTCGCGAGCAACTCAGGGGTAAAACCACGACCAACTACCACTTCAGTACTGGCACCACCGATATCAATCACCAAGCGGTTAGAATCACAATTTGAGGTATGAGCCACACCCAGGTAAATAATGCGGGCTTCATCGGCGCCGCTGATCACCTGGACATTCTGGCCCAGAATAATTTCAGCTTCTTTCAGGAAAGTTTTTACGTTTTGGGCCAGCCGCAGGGTTGCGGTGCCAACTATCCGAATATTCGCAGCCGGGATATCCTGCAGCCTTTCGGCAAACAATGCCAGACATTCCCAGCCACGTTTCATAGCCTTGCGGCTGAGGACTAAATTATCATTCAAGCCCGCGGCCAGCCGGACTTTGCGTTTTACCCGGCCAATAACCTGCACAGAACCGCCAACCACTTTTACCATCAACATGTGAAAGCTGTTCGAGCCAAGATCAATCACCGCATAGATATCGCTATGCGGTGATGTGTCACCAGAATGCTCCGCAATGACCAGCGGCGCAAGATTAGCGGGGGCGGCTGCGGGGGTTTCTTGAGCCATTACTACTGCGTCCACTGTTGCCCCGGCCCGGACCACTGCGAGCCTGTCCCGGACGACGACGTACCCGTGGTTTAGGTACCGTTAGATCGTCCAGTAAGGCCGTAGCATCATACTGAGTTAGCGCTATCGTGTGCTTAATGTAGTCTTCGATAGCGGTTAAATTCAGGGCGTAACGTTCGCAGGCAAAACTGATGGCTTTACCACTTTCGCCGGCACGACCGGTTCGGCCAATCCGGTGTACGTAATCTTCGCAATCGTCCGGCAGATCATAATTAAATACATGGCTTACTTTAGGAATGTGTAAGCCACGGGCAGCAACGTCGGTTGCAACCAGAATATCGAGTTTGCCGGTGGTAAAATCATCCAGAATTTTCAGTCGTTTTTTCTGGATCACATCGCCGGTCAGCATGCCAACCCGGTGGCCATCGGCCTCCAGCCAGGCATAAACATCTTCACAGGCGTGTTTGGTGTTAGCAAAAACAATGGCCTTATCTGGCCAGTCTTCTTCCATTAGCGTCAGCAGCAACTTCATTTTGTGCTCATGCGCCGGGTAAAACAATTCTTCGCTGATCTGGCTGCCAGTCATTTCATCGGGTGCCACGTGAATATGCACAGGCTCGTTCATTTTTTCAAACGCCAACTCCTGCACCTTATAAGACAAGGTGGCAGAGAATAATAAACTTAACCGTTCCGTCGCCGGTGGCATCCGGTTAAACATGAAACGAATGTCTTTTATAAAGCCTAAGTCGAACATCCGATCGGCTTCATCCAACACAACAACCTGAATCTGATCAAGCTCATACAAGCCTTGCTTAAGATAATCTATCAGACGGCCAGTGGTGCCAATTAAAATATCTACACCTTGTTGCAATAATTGGCGTTGAGTATCGTAGCCCTCACCCCCATATATTAAGCCAAGACGTAAATTGGTTTTCTGCGCCAGCATTACAGCATCGTTATGGATCTGCACTGCCAGTTCACGCGTAGGAGCCATAATAATGGCACGTGGTTGTCCTGAACCTTTCGGTTCATGGTTCAGCAGATAATGAAAAGTTGCCGTTAAAAAAGCCAGGGTTTTACCGGTGCCGGTTTGGGCCTGACCCGCTATATCCTTACCTGCAAGCGCCAGGGGTAAACACTGGGCCTGAATTGGCGTACAATAGCTATAACCTTGCGCCGCTAAGGCGTCAAGAACCTGTGGTGCCAATGCGAAATCGGCGAATTTATGTGAGGTTAAGTGAGTTTTATTCATACCTGCCTAGCATAACTGTTACGCTTGCAATAAGAAACAGCCACGTTTAAATTGATAACACATTTTTGCAGTGTAACTGCACAGCCTGAACGGAGAAATAGATGAGCGAACAAATTTTACAGGTTTCTGACGACAGTTTTGAAACTGATGTTTTAAAAGCCGAAGCGCCAGTGTTGGTCGACTTCTGGGCAGAATGGTGTGGCCCTTGTAAAATGATCGCACCTATTCTGGAAGACGTTGCGGCAGAATACAGCGGCAAAGTCAGCATTGCTAAAGTCAACATTGACCAGAACCCGAATACACCACCAAAATTTGGTATTCGTGGCATTCCAACCTTACTGTTGTTTAAGAACGGTCAGGTTGCCGCTACCAAGGTTGGTGCGCTATCAAAAACCCAATTAAAAGAGTTTTTAGATAGCAATATCTGAAAATGACCAAAAAGGCGTATTTTTGTACGCCTTTTTGCTGTTCGCTGCTGGACGTGCTAAACATCAGCTGCTATTGTGTGGCTAAGCAAATATCTTAAACCACGCTTGTCTGTCGAATAAACCAACTTCCAAACCTTTGTTATCGAGCCGATAAGCATTTTCTGTTTTTACCAACAAGAACCCATCAAACTATGCATTTAACAGAACTGAAACTGAAACCAATTAGCGAACTGGTTGATTTGGCCGAGTCTATGGGCCAGGAAAACATGGCCCGCCTGCGTAAACAAGACATTATCTTCGCAATACTAAAAGCACACGCTAAGAACGGTGAAGAGATTTTCGGTGCAGGGGTATTGGAGATTCTGCAGGATGGTTTTGGTTTCTTACGTTCGTCTGACAGCTCATATTTAGCTGGCCCGGATGATATTTACGTATCACCCAGCCAGATCCGCCGCTTTAATTTGCGCACTGGTGACAGCATTTCCGGTTTAATCCGGCCACCCAAAGAGGGCGAGCGCTACTTTGCCCTGTTAAAAGTTAATGAAGTTAACTTCGGTCGGCCAGAGCAAGCCCGCAACAAAATTTTATTTGAAAACTTAACCGCTCTGCATGCCAATTCACGGCTGCGGATGGAACGCGGTAACGGTAGCCGGGAGGATATCACTGCCCGGGTACTGGATTTAGCATCGCCGATTGGTCGTGGTCAGCGTGGCTTAATTGTGGCCCCGCCAAAAGCCGGTAAAACGATTTTGCTGCAAAACATTGCTCAGTCAATTGCCGCCAACCATCCTGAATGTGTATTAATGGTGCTGTTAATTGACGAGCGGCCGGAAGAAGTAACGGAAATGCAACGCCTGGTAAAAGGCGAAGTTATTGCGTCAACCTTTGATGAGCCCGCCAGTCGCCACGTTCAGGTAGCTGAGATGGTGATTGAGAAAGCCAAACGGCTGGTTGAGCATAAAAAAGACGTGATTATCCTGCTCGACTCTATTACGCGTTTAGCCCGTGCCTATAACACCGTTATTCCAAGCTCTGGCAAAGTACTTACCGGTGGTGTTGATGCGAACGCCCTGCATAAACCTAAGCGCTTTTTCGGTGCCGCCCGTAATGTGGAAGAAGGCGGGAGCTTAACCATTATTGCTACAGCGCTGGTTGATACCGGTTCAAAAATGGACGAAGTAATATACGAAGAGTTTAAAGGTACCGGTAACATGGAGCTGCATTTATCCCGGAAGATCGCAGAGCGTCGTATTTTCCCGGCAATCGACTTTAATCGTTCAGGCACCCGTCGCGAAGAGCTGCTGGCATCGCCGGAAGAGCTGCAAAAAATGTGGATCTTGCGCAAAATTCTGCACCCGATGGACGAAAGTGATTGTATGGAGTTTTTAATCGATAAATTATCAATGACCAAAACCAATGATGAATTTTTCGATTCGATGAAACGGCAAAAATCATAAATAAACAAACCGGCCCTCGCGCCGGTTTTTTTATGGCTGTAATTCACTACCTGGTTTAGAAATAACAAGAGGAAAAAGCAATGACACCCCCTCGTATCGTGGTGATTGGCGGTGGTGCCGGCGGCCTGGAGCTGGCAACCCGGCTGGGCAATAAGTTGGGCCGGAAAAAACGCGCCCATATTACGCTGGTTGACCGTAACCATACCCACATCTGGAAACCGCTGCTGCATGAAGTCGCGACCGGCACCCTGGATGTTGAAATTGACCAACTTAGTTACCGGGCACATGCCGCCAGCCATAATTTCGAGTTTCAGCTAGGCAAGTTTACCGGAATCAATCGCGAGCAACGCACCGTTACCCTGGCCGCCATTGCCTCAGCAGATGGCGAGCAGCTACTTGCGGAGCGCGAGCTTAGCTACGATTATCTGGTGTTAGCCATCGGCAGTATATCCAATCACTTTAATACCCCGGGTGTGGCCGAGCATTGTATTTTTCTGGACAGTCCGGCGCAGGCACATCGCTTTCAGCGCCGTTTACTCGATGCCTATCTGAAATTAAATTCGCCAGAGCACCCCAAAGATAAGCTTAATATTGCGATTGTTGGTGGCGGTGCAACTGGGGTGGAACTCGCTGCTGAGTTGTATCATGCCGCAGCAGAGCTGAATTTATACGGTTTCGCTGATTTACGCTCGGAACGTTTAAATATTCATTTGGTGGAAGCCGGGCCACGTATTTTACCTGCATTGCCTGAGCGTATTGCCAGTGCCGCCCATAAAGAACTGCTGAAACTGGGGGTCAAGGTCCGGGTTGATACCCGGGTCACCGCGGCTAATTCGCATGGTTTAACCTTGGGCGATGAGCAGCTGGATGCGGAACTGATGGTATGGGCTGCTGGGATAAAAGCCCCCGACTTTATGCAGGGGCTGGCAGGGCTGGAGAGTAATAGAATTAATCAGCTGCTGGTTAACTCAAACCTGCAAAGTAGTCGCGACCCTAGTATTTACGTCATTGGCGATTGTGCCGCCTGTCCTTTAGCAGAGGGTAAATGGGTGCCGCCTCGGGCCCAGTCAGCCCATCAAATGGCCAGTCTGGTGGCTAAAAACCTGATTGCCTCGCTTAACCAGAAACCATTGCACACCTTTAAGTATAAAGATCATGGTTCACTTATCTCGCTTAGTCGGTTTGGCACCGTGGGCAGCTTAATGGGTAATCTGGTGGGCGGCGCGATGATGATTGAAGGCCGGATTGCCAGGCTGGCTTATATCTCGTTATACCGAATGCATCAGGTTGCCTTGCATGGCTGGCTGAAAATGCTGATTATTTCACTGGTTGCCCGCATCAACCGGATTGTTCGGCCGCGGCTTAAATTGCACTAACTCCTGTAGACCAAACGGGCCTGTTTAGCAGGCCCTTTGCCAACACCGGGTTACTATTAACCATTGCCTTTAACCGATAGTATGGTGCACCAACGCTGTCGTTTCTGGCATTTGGGTGTGAATACTCAGCGCCTGCAGGTATTCTTTATGGGCTATTTCTGCCGCATCACGACTGGCAGCATGAACGGTCGCCAGCCTGTCGCCCTGCGTAACCCTGCTGCCAGCAGGCAGAATATGGCTAAAGCCCACCGCCGGGTCTATTTGCTGGCTGGGGTGTGAGCGACCGCCACCTAAACGCACCACCGCCATACCCAGACCAACGGTATTGTGATAACTCAAATAACCACTTTGCGGCGCAACAATATCCTGCACCACGGGTGCGCTGGCTAAATACTGCTGAGGCTTTTCCAGTAAATTGACTGGACCACCCAGCTCAGCGACCATTTTAGTGAATATTTCCGCTGCCTTGCCTGAACTTAAGCTATGCTCCAACGCGCTAATCGCTGCAGCTTTATCGCTATGCAGCCCACCCAGCATTAACATACTTGCACCCAGCTCCAGGGTCAGTTGATGCAAGCGTGGCTCGCGATATTTCCCGGTCAAGTAGTCCAGCGTTTCAATAACTTCCAGCGCATTACCTGCGGTGCTTCCTAAAATCTGATTCATGTCAGTGATCAAGGCGCGGGTGGCCACACCGGCACCGGTAGCGGTATTCACAATGCTGGTTGCCAGGGCACTGGCATCATTTGCTGTGGCCATAATGGCACCATTGCCTACCTTCACGTCCATCACCAGGGCATCGAGGCCTTCAGATAGCTTCTTTGATAATATCGAGGCGGTTATCAGCGGTATTGACTCTACCGTGGCCGTGACATCGCGAATGCCATACAAGCGGCGATCTGCCGGCGCCAATTCGCTGCTCTGGCCGACAATCACGCAGCCCAGTTGCGGCAGTAATTGCTCTATCCGGCTTAAACTCTGGGTACAGCTGTAGCCAGGTATACTTTCCAGTTTATCCACCGTGCCGCCGGTATGGCCCAGACCGCGACCGGCAATACTGGGCATAAAAGCACCACAGGCCGCAACCATCGGCGCCAGCATCAGGGTGACCTTGTCCCCTACGCCGCCGGTACTGTGTTTATCTACTACCGGGCCATTTAAGCGGCCCTGCCAGTTAAGCACCGTACCAGAATCCCGCATGGCTAAGGTCAGCTCAACAATTTCACTTACTGCCATACCATTTAAGTAAATAGCCATCGCCAATGCCGCCGCTTGACTATCGCTGAAGCTATCGTCAGTTAACCCTTTAACAAACTGGCGAATATCATCATGGTTTAACGGCTTGCCGTTGCGCTTTGTTTTAATAATTTCCTGCGGAATGGCCATGGTTAACTGTCCTTACTGATTTTTTCGCTAGCTGCCAGATAAGTGGGGGTAAATGCATCAGGTAGTAACTGCTGCAGGGTCCAGCTTTGCTGCTGCCCTAAGTGATTACTGCTGGCAATAGGGGCATCTGGCGTAAAGAATTCAGCAATGACCTGGCGGCATATACCACAAGGCGGCGTCAGCTTAAGTTGTGGGGTGTACACCAGTAAAGCGACAAATTTACGCTCACCGGCCACGACCGCTGCGGCAATGGCATTACGCTCGGCACATACTGTGCCGCCGTAAGAGGCATTTTCAACGTTGCAACCGTGATAAATCTGGCCACTTTGGGCCTGAACTGCCACGCCCACCGGGAACTGACTATAAGGTGCATAGGCCTGCTCAGAGGCCGTTTTGGCGGCAGCATTCAGTGCTGCCCAGTTAATTGCTGTCACGCGGGATAACCTGCTAAATTACGGCCGTACAGTGTTGCCGCGAAATGACTGCAGGTCAAGCCTGCCGGTTAATCATTTGTTAGTTTTTAAGGGTAAAAGCATCGGCATCCAAATGGGCCGGAAACGCCTGGCGGTATTGTGCCAGCGCGCTGGCGTTAAGGGTGGTATTGATGACTCCGGCCTCGCTTTTAGGCAAGCTGGCCAGCAACTGGCCCTGATAGTCAATTACCACACTATCACCACTGTAGTGAATATCGTTACCATCCCGACCTATCCGGTTTACCCCCAGCACAAAAGCCTGATTTTCAATGGCCCTGGCCACTAACAAACTGTTCCATGCATGGCGCCGCGCTGCCGGCCAGTTAGCGACGTAGATCAGCACGTCATAGTCATTCTGGTTACGGCTGAATACCGGAAAACGCAGGTCGTAACATACCTGCAAACAAAAGCGCAGGCCGCGCCAACGCACGATCACCCGTTCCCGTCCTGCCTGATACGCCTGATGCTCACCTGCCATCCGGAACAAATGCTTTTTGTCGTAATAAGAGACCGCACCATCCGGAGTAACAAAATACATACGGTTTACATAGCCGCCAGTAGCATTTCGCACTGCAACCGAGCCCGTTATCGCGGCATTTAACTGTTTAGCCTGGGCAATTAACCAATCCCGACCGGGCCCGCTTTCGGCTTCGGCTATTTCAGCACTTTGCATGCTAAAACCGCTGGTAAACATTTCCGGCAGTACCACCAGATCCGTTGCCGGCAGTTTAGCCAGCAGCGCACTGAACTGCGCCAGATTGGCCGCACTATCCTGCCAGTGCAGCTCGGTTTGCAGCAAACTCACGTTTACAACTGACATAACACCTCCGCCGCCTGGTTTAAGGTTGCCGGCGTTTTGGCAAAACAAAAGCGAATAAGTTTGCTATCGGCTGGCAGGCGGTAAAACACACTAAGCGGTATAGCCGCTACTTTGTGCTCAATGGCCAGCCAGCGGCAAAATTCCACATCCGCCATGTCACTGATTGCTGCATAATCTGCTAGCTGAAAATAGGTCGCGGCGCTGGTTAACAAGCGTAATCGACTGCTACTTAAGGCCATAACTAACCGATCGCGCTTTTGCTGATAAAACGCTGCCAAGCCGCTCACCTGCTGTGGCTGGTTTGCCAGCATATCGGCAATGGCGTATTGCGCCGGGCTGAAGCTGGAGAACGTCACATACTGATGAATTTTCCGAAATTCTGCACTTAATGCAGGCGGCGCTATGCAATAACCCAGCTTCCAGCCGGTAACATGAAAGGTTTTACCAAACGACGACACAATAAAACTGCGCTCAGCCAGCGCCAGATAACAATTGGCACTAAGCTGCGGTGCGCCATCAAATACCATATGCTCGTAAACTTCATCACTCAGACAATATAAGCCATGTTGACACACCAATGCCTGCAGAGCCTGCCAGTCGGTATGGTTAAATACCGTAGCACTGGGGTTATGCGGGCTGTTAACAATAATCAACTTGGTTCGCGAATTAATCGCTGCCGCTACCTGCTGCCAGTTCACGCTAAAGTCCGGGGCCTGCAGGCTCAGATGCACGGTACTGCCGCCCGCCAGCTTAACCGCCGGCGCATAACTGTCATAAGCCGGGTCGAAAACAATGACTTCATCGCCAGGTTGCACCAGAGCCTGAATCGCCACAAACAACGCTTCGGTAGCACCAGAAGTCACGGTAATTTCCGTGTCAGGGTTGATCGTGCGCTGATAACAGCGCTTCACTAAACGACTAATTTGCTGGCGCAACGGCAAAATACCTGGCATTGGCGCATATTGGTTGGCACCATGCAGGCTATGGTAACTCAGCTGCTGTAACAGATAGTTATCCGGCTCAAAGTCAGGAAAACCCTGCGATAAATTAATGGCTTGCTGCTCAGCAGCCAGCTGGCTCATCTGGCTGAAAATACTGCTACCTAACGTCGGAAGTTTTGAGTGTATGGCCATATGCTCAGAAAAAGTTGCCAAAACCAGAGCGAATGCTATCATTCAGCCAGTTTTGTGTATAGACATCTAAATGTTTAAACGTTTAGCTGTCAAGCATGATGGTTCACAGCAGATTGAATGACAGGCTTTTATGAATAACGCTGCGCAGCTACATCAACTTAACCCCAACGCCATCGCCTTGTGTACTCTGGGTCGCTGGGTCGCCAGTCGCCAATGGGTACCCGCAACCGGCGGCAACTTCTCTATTCGTAGCGGTGAAAACAGTGCACTGGTAACCGCTTCGGGCAAAGACAAAGGCGAGCTAAGCCCGCAAGACTTACTGCCGGTCAGCTGGCAGGGTCAGCAACTTAGCTGCAGCGGTATGCCATCGGCCGAAACCGCGCTGCATGCCATGCTGTATCAGCTGAACCCGGCGACCAAAGCGGTACTGCATACCCATTCGGTGCAGGCTACGGTGTTTTCCCGCTTAATCAGCCAGGATAATTATTTGTTTGCCGGCTATGAGATGCAAAAGGCCATTAGCGGTATCAGCAGCCATGAGCAGCTGTTATCTCTGGCTATTTTTGATAACACTCAGGATATCCCCGCGCTGGCTCTGCAGCTTAAACAGCGCTGGCACAAACAACCGCTGCAATATGGCTTGCTGGTACGCGGTCATGGCCTGTATGTCTGGGGTAACAGCCTGGAGCAGGCAAAAAGGCATTTAGAAGGCTGGGAGTTTCTTATAAACTGCGAACTGGAACGTTTTAAAATTGCAGGCTTGCCGTGAATTATAGCGCCATTATTACCGATATTGAAGGCACCACCAGCCGGATCAGCTTTGTTACCGAGGTATTATTTCCTTATGCCGCCAAACATTTACCGGATTTTATCCGCCAGCACCAGGCAAAGCCTGCGGTGGCTGCCGAGCTGGACGCAGTGCGTGATCTTATGCAGCAAGCAGATGGCGACACCGAAAGCTGTATTGCCCAGTTACTAAACTGGCTGGCGGCCGATAAAAAGGTGACTCCCCTGAAAACCCTGCAAGGCATGGTTTGGGCTGATGGCTATCAAAGCGGTGCTTTTACCGGTCATGTTTATGCCGATGTCGCCAGCAAACTGGCCGACTGGCACCACCAGGGTATTAAGTTGTACGTATACAGCTCTGGCTCTGTTGCGGCGCAGCAGCTGCTGTTTAAACACAGCGATGTTGGCGATTTAACGCCACTTTTTACTGGTTACTTTGATACCCGTATTGGTGCCAAGCAAGATGTATCGGCCTATGCTGCCATTTTACAGCAGCTACAAATGCCGCCACGCGAGGTGCTGTTTTTATCAGACGTGGTTGCTGAACTCGACGCCGCCAGCGAACTGGGCATTGATACGGTGCAACTTATCAGGGAAGGCCAGAGTGCAGGAAAGCACAAAACCGCCAGCGATTTTAATCAGGTACCGGAGCGTCTGCAGTGAGCCACCTAACCGTATATAACGACACCGATCCTAAACACGTTTTACTCGACAGCGGTGATGTTACCGTTATCCAGCAACAGCTACAGCTTGCCGGGGTGAAATTTGCCCAATGGCAAGCCAACGCACCTGTTGCAGCAGATAGCAGCGCTGAGCAGATCCTTCACGCTTACGCCGATGAAATAGCGCGCTTAAAAGCCAAAGAAGGCTATATTACGGTTGATGTTATCTCCCTTAACCCTACCCATCCGGATAAACAGCAATTGCGGCAAAAATTTCTGGCTGAGCATACCCACAGCGAAGATGAAGTGCGGTTTTTCGTTCGCGGTCAGGGCCTGTTTTGCCTGCATATCGATGATAAGGTGTATCAGGTATTGTGTCAGCAAAATGATTTAATCAGCGTACCGGCCAATACCCCGCACTGGTTTGATATGGGCAGTGCGCCGGATTTTACTGCCATCCGCTTATTTAATAATCCCGATGGCTGGGTCGCCCACTTTACCGGTAATCATATTGCCGCGGCATTTCCGCTGCTGGCATAACGCACGTCGCGTTATCGAACCAACTTGGTGCGAAGGCAATAAATTGCACAGACCGTTTTTAGCTATGCTATTGTTTTTAAAATTATTTTAGCTTACAAAGAAAAGTGGTTTAACTTTTGCAGCCAAATTGTCATCACAAGCTCGTATAATACGCCTTGTATACTGGCCTGCATCAGACTCCAGGTAATAAAAACATGACTATTCAGACGCCACTGCGTGGCTTGCGCTGTTTTTGCGTAGCTGCCGAGTGTTTAAGTTTTAAAGAAACTGCCAAGCAGCTGTATTTAACGCCATCAGCGGTCAGCCACCAGATAAAACAGCTGGAAGATAACTTAAACCTCAGTTTATTTGAGCGCAAAACCCGCGCTATAGCTTTGACAGAAACCGGTAAGCGTTTTTATCAGGAAGTACAGCCGCTGCTGGCCCAGCTGGCCGACACTATTTCCCAGTTCAGTCAGGTAGAGCGCATGCAGGAAGTCAGCATTTCGATGCCGGAGTTTTTTGCCAGTGAGCTGTTTGTACCCAAGCTTATTGGCTGGTCGGCGCAATACCCGAATATCAACTTAAAACTGGAAACAGTTAAATCACGGCGCGATAGCCCGAAATATACCGATTTATCGATTATTTTGTCCGGTAAAAAGCCCGAAGAAATACAAGCTTACGATTTATTTCCAATAAGCTATGTACCTGCCTGCAATCCCAAGCTGTATGAGCAAATTCATGGCAAAAGCTACCGGGCACTGGAAAAAACCCCACTTATTTTGCATCAGGCACGGCCGCATGCCTGGCATCAGTGGGCCGAGCACGTCGGCTACCATAACTTTAAACCAAAACAAATTATTCAGCTCGACAGCATGTTCAGCGTCGCCCGCGCCGCGCAGCAGGGGTTAGGTGTGGCGCTTATTCCACTTCCGATAAGTCAAAGCTGGTTTAGTAGCGGCAGCCTGGTCAGGTTGTTTGAGCAAGAGTTGCTAAGCCGCGATCGTTATTACCTGGTCCGGCACGATGACGACGCCAACCGGCCGGAAATTCAATTGCTAATTGACTGGGTATTAAAGAGTTTTCAACCAGCGAATGGCTGAGAACCCCATGATTAGCGGTTGTTTACAGCAGCCTTGTGTGACAGTGGCGGTACTGCTACTGCCAGATCATAGGTGAATTTTTTTAACTTATCAGTGTGATTTATCTCGTTTGTCAGACCAGTTGCTACTGGCTAAAGTATCCCTGTCGCCGCGAAACTTTTACTACGAAAGGTCGGTGACCCAAATTTAAACCAAGGGAGAATACGACATGACATTTACAGCCAAAAAATTTGCTACCGCCGTGGCACTAAGCGTGCTGGCCTCAAGTCCATTTCTCGCTTTTGCTGCGAGCAATGGTTATAAAATGGTGTTAATTGAAGACACCCCGGGCGTGACAACCATTCAGGCCGGTCAGTTACAGCAAGGCATCAGCGAAGTGACTAACTATCGCGGTGCTGAGGCAGACAGCTTCTCATTACACATGAGCCTGTGCGTAGCGTACAGCCGCTTAAACCAGATTGACCAGGCGCAAAGCGCTTGCTCTAAAGCAGTAAGCCTGGCGCAAAGCACCGCCGCCCTGCCAGCTGATGCCAAGCGTGAAATGCGCGCCCTGGCTTACAGCAATCGCGGCGTTATGCATGTACTGGCCAGCGATAAAGTTGCCGCACTGGCAGATTTTAAACGCGCGGTATCGTTACAAAACAACGATATTAACCAGCACAACCTGGCACGCTTAACTGCCGATATTAACGGCACTGAAACTAATCAAATTGCCTATAACAGAGCGGAATAAGCTGTTTTAAGCAAAACCTGTTTTAACTTTAACCGATTTAACGGTAAAAAGTTTTACCCCGTTTTACCCTCGTCCTTTGCCCGGTTAATTTAACCGGGCTTTTTTTATCTGCAGAATCTCAAAATATGCTAAGCAAACTGTTTTAGCACCCCACTGGCAATATCTTGCTGCGAGTACACACCCGTATCCAATACCCAGCCGGTTACCAGACTGGCGGGGGTTACGTCGAACGCAGGGTTAAATACCGGCGCGTTTTCTGGTGCCCAAATGATCTTATCTAAGCCTGTCTGGCCGAAGGCACCGCTGACGCCGCGCACTTCATCACCGTCACGCTGTTCTATTGGAATAACACTGCCGTCAGGGCAATTTAAATCGACCGTGGTGTGCGGCGCGACCACGTAAAACGGTACCTGATGATATTGCGCCAGTACAGCCAGGGCGTAGGTGCCGACTTTATTGGCAAAATCGCCATTGGCGGCAATACGATCAGAACCGACAAAAATGCGGTCGACCTGGCCGCGGGCCATTAACATGGCGGCCATATTGTCGCAAATTAGCTGATACGGAATACCCAACTGCTGACACTCCCAGGCGGTTAAACGGCCACCTTGCAGCAGTGGCCGGGTTTCATCGACCCACAGCCGGATATTTTTACCCTGTTGATGGGCTAAATTAATCACCCCCAGCGCGGTACCTACGCCGGCAGTAGCCAGGCCACCGGTATTGCAGTGGGTAAGCAACTGTTCGCCCTGCTGCACCAACGCCGCCCCGTGGCCAGCCATTTGCTGGCAAAGCGCGACGTCTTCAATAAACAGCGCCTCGGCGCAAGCTACCACGGCATTGGCATAATCAGCTTCGGTCAGTGCTTGCAGCATGCTGTCAATATTGTTCATCAGGTTTACCGCGGTAGGCCTGGCAGCACGCAAAATTTCAGCATCTGCCCGCAATTGCTCACGGCTGGCGCCCTGCTCTGCCCGGCAGGCCAACAGCAGGCAGGCACCAATACCAATGGCTGGCGCGCCGCGCAATTGCAGCTTTTTAATCATTCCAACCATATCAGCCACGCTGCTGCAGTTAAGCCACTGCTGACGATGTGGCAGCAAGGTTTGATCCAGCACCAGCAATTTACCCTGTTCGGTTTTAAGGCTTAATGCTGTTAAATTTTGCATGACTTATTCCTTTTTAACACCGTGCAACATATTGCAGACGGCTATCGGGTTTGCGATTATGCAGCTCTGTTTTTGGCATTACAAGTAACCGGATCCTTAATGAGCGAATACAAAACCTTTACCAGCGATGATGCAATGGCTTTTGCTGATCAGCATAGCGAACTGTTTGGCGAGCACAGCAAACTCACGGCCAAAGAGTTTGGTGATGGTAATCTGAACTTGGTATTCCGGGTAGAGAATGATAAAGGCACCTCACTTATTGTAAAGCAAGCGCTGCCCTAT